>JADGPK010000123.1 GCA_017882445.1 Solirubrobacteraceae bacterium | reverse complement strand
CGTGGGCGTGAGGGGTCGTTGCCCTCGCGGGCGGCTCCTTGGATGGCGTGGATCTCCGGGACGACCTCGTCGAGCACGTCGGCCATGCGCTGATGAACGAGCGGCGGGTCCTCGCCGGCGACGAAGTGGGGGTGGTAGCCGTAGCCCTCGAGCAGCTCGCGCAGTTCGTCCTCGGGGATGCGCGCCAGCATCGTGGGGCTGGCGATCTTGTAGCCGTTCAAGTGCAGGATCGGCAGCACGGCCCCGTCACGAATCGGGTCGAGGAACTTGTTGGACTGCCAGCTCGCCGCCAAGGGGCCCGTCTCTGCTTCACCGTCGCCGATAACGCAGCAGACCAGCAGGTCCGGGTTGTCGAAGGCAGCGCCGTAGGCGTGCAACAGGGAGTAGCCGAGCTCGCCGCCCTCGTTGATCGAGCCCGGCGTCTCCGGAGCCACGTGACTGGGGATGCCGCCGGGGAAGGAGAACTGGCGAAAGAGCTTGTGCATGCCCTCGGCGTCCTGCGTGATGTTCGGGTAGACCTCGCTGTAGGTGCCTTCGAGGTAGGTGTTGGCGACGATGCCGGGGCCGCCGTGCCCGGGACCGATGACGTAGATGGCGTTGAGGTCCCAGTTTCTGATCACCCGGTTGAGATGCGCGTAGATGAAGTTGAGGCCCGGCGTCGTGCCCCAGTGGCCAAGGAGCCGCGGCTTGACGTGCTCGGGGCGCAGCGGCTCGCGCAGCAGCGGGTTGTCCATGAGGTAGATCTGACCGACGGAGAGGTAGTTGGCCGCCCGCCAGTAGGCGTCGATCAGGTCCAACTCCTCGGGGGAGAGAGGCCTCTGAGTGCTGCTTCCGGCGGCTGCTCTCGCACCCCTGGCTTCCTCGGTCATGATGCCCTCCCTTTGCGAAGCGCGCGACGAAGTCCCAGGGGCCCGCGGCTCTCACGGAGACGAATGCGACGGTCCCTTCTTGTACTCGCTGTAGGCCATAGCAATAGCACAGAATCGATCCCGACTGCCGTTGGCCCGGGCTCCCCAGTCTTGACGAGCCCCGCCGGTAAGCTCTCCCACGCTGATTCTCCGGTTTGCAGGGCCACAGCGTCTGGTCGGAACTGCGGCGGCGGCACTGGCTCGGTGCAGCACGACCTGGTGCCGTAGAGGTCGTGCAGACCTGTATCTGTAGTTGATGTCGCCTCTGCTCACTCGCTTCGTCCGCCACCACGTGTAAGCTAGCAGCCAAGTCGGACGCCGCGCCCCGATAGGCGTCCGTGGGGCACACAGGCTGGGGATCAGATGACCGCACCAGACGCCGTACTAGAGCTCATCGAGCGCTTTCAGCGCAACCGCGAGCAGTACCTCAACCCTGTCTACAACGAGACCCAGGTGCGGCGCGAGTTCATCGACCCCCTGTTCGTCGCCCTCGGCTGGGACGTGGACAACACCTGCGGGTACGCCCAGGCCTACAAGGACGTCGTCCACGAGGACGCGATCAAGGTCGGCCTCGATGCCCGCGCCCCCGACTACTCGTTTCGCATCGGCGGCGTCCGAAAGTTCTTCGTCGAGGCCAAGAAGCCGGCAGTCAACCTGAAGGACGACTCGGCGCCAGCCTACCAGCTGCGCCGCTACGCTTGGTCGGCCAAGCTCCCGCTGAGCCTGCTCACCGACTTCCAGGAGTTCGCCGTCTACGACTGCCGCGTGCGGCCGGCGAGCACCGACAAAGCCTCTGTGGCGCGCATCCTCTACGTCCCCTGCGAGCAGTACGAAGAGCGCTGGGACGAGATCGCCGGGGTGTTCAGCAAAGAGGCGATCCTTCAGGGCTCCTTCGACCGCTACGCCGAGTCGACCAAGGCCAAGAAGGGCACGGCCGAGGTCGACGCCTCTTTCCTCAAGGAGATCGAGTCCTGGCGTGACTCACTGGCGCGCAACATCGCCCTGCGCAACCCCTCGCTCACTCAGCGCGAGCTCAACTACGCCGTGCAGGCGACCATCGACCGCATCATCTTCCTGCGCATCTGCGAGGATCGCGGCATCGAGCCCTACGGGCGTCTGCGCGGCCTCGTCAACGGTCAGAACGTCTACGCGCGCCTGCGTGAGATCTATTTTGAAGCCGACCACCGCTACAACTCGGGCCTCTTCCACTTCGAGACCGAGAAGGGCCGCGCCGACGCACCCGATCGCCTCACGCCTAACCTCGCCATCGACGACAAAGCGCTCAAGGACAGCCAGAGGGCGAGGCCGGCGAACAGGAGGCCGGTTGGCTTGAGATGCGAGCCCAGGAAGACCCCGCGGACGAGCAGGACCAGGCTTACTGCGTTGGCGATGACGAGTACCGCATTCAGTGCGTGCGAGAGTATCCTGGCCGGCAGTCCCGGCTCGTCTCGGCCCTCGTACACTGCAATCGAGGCCACCAGCAGCGGCGTGGCGATCAGCGGGAACAGCCAGAACGGACGGAGATGCAGGCTGTGCGCGACCCATGCCTGGCCGGCGATGATCACCAGGGCGGCCGCGAACACCGGCCGTCGCGATTCTGGCTCAGTCTTGCACTTCCACTGCGGCTCCGCGGCCATGCACCGTCTCCTCGATGAACTGACAGCAACTCTACGTCGGGTAACGGCGAGGCGCATGGTGCGTGAGCTCGATTGCATGGGGGCAAGGGGGCCGGCGTTGCTCTACATCTGCCGCAGCGCGGCCGGAGTGCGACTCTGCGCTCGCGCAGGCGCCCTCCTCGAGTCCTGGCGGGCGGTCGACCATGGTGCTGCGCGAAAGTCGGCCAAGCTCCCCCACCCGTCATGTGAGCCGAGGGAGGGGTGTAGTCTGGCAACGGCAGATGAACCGCAGCCGGGCGCGTTGGGCAGCGCGACAGACGACCCGACCTGTATGAACGCAAGAAGGCTCCCGTGAACGTCGGTGGACTTGCGGACGTGGTGTTCCTGTTCGACGTCGACAATACGCTGCTCGACAACGACCAGGTGACTCGCGATCTGCGCGATCACCTAGCCGCAGAGTACGGGGAGGAGGTGCGCGACCGCTACTTCGCGCTCTTCGAGGACGTGCGTAAGGAGACCGGCTACGCCGACTACCTCGGCGCCCTCCAGCGTTACCGCCTCGAGGATATGCGCGACCCCCGGGTGCTGAGACTCTCTTCCTGGCTGCTCGACTACCCCTTCGCCGAGAGGCTGTATCCCGGCGCCCTCGAGGTCGTCGCCCGTTTCGCCCGAAAGGGGTCGGCCGTCGTGCTCTCCGACGGGGACGCCGTGTTCCAGCCGCTCAAAGTGGAGCGCTCTGGACTGTGGGAGGCGTTCGCCGACAATGTCCTCATCTACGTCCACAAGGAGCGCGAGCTTGAGAACGTCGAACGTCTCTTCCCGGCCAGGCGCTACGTGATGGTCGACGACAAGGTGCGCATCCTGACGGTCATCAAGGAGGCGTGGGGCGCACGCGTCACGACCGTGTTCGTCCGGCAGGGACACTACGCCCTCGACGCGGAGACCGTCGCCTCCTATCCAGTCCCGGACGTCGTCGTCGAGAGCATCGCCGGGCTGCTCGACGACGACGTCCTCGCCCGGGTGACGGACCGGGCGTGAGCTACGACGCGGCCGGTCATACCGGACGCCAGGGAATCGCGGTCGTTCCCATCTGTGCCCAAGCATGTGGTCCCTGGATCTCCGTTGCGGCGCGCGAGCGCCCGCTCCGGCAACCAGCGGAGCTGACTTCCTCAGCCTGAGGGCGGGTCACACGGCGACCGGCGACGCAGCTGCGGAGGTCGCCCGAGCACAGGCGCGATTGGAGCGTGATCTCGAGAAGTACCGCGTCTTCCTCCTGCGACGCTGCGAGCAGGAGAGTTGCCGGACGAGCTAGACCCGCACGACCTGAGTCAGTCCAAGCCAAGGGTGGACGCACCCTTGGCGTCGAACATCGCCCGCGGCAGGACTCATTCCTGGCCGTCGAGTTCGTTGTGCCAGATCTTGCGCGTACCGACGCGAGCGCGCAGACGCCAGCGCAAGCTCTTCGGCGCGTCTTGGATCGCGGCGATCAGCCGCATGACCCCGTCGCGCACGTGTGCCACCTGCACTTCGCTCACTTCGAGTGTGGCGGCGCGATCATCGACGCGCTGCAGATTGGTGGCCACGTCGTAGAAGAGGCCCCAGTCGTCGCCGCAGAGCGCGCCGATGTAGCGGCCGTTGATCAGCCCCGGTGCGTCCTCGTCGCCGACCTCGAGGTCGGCCAACAGGGTGACGATGTCGCGCATATCCTTCTGGTTCAGCCGGTAGATCTGCAGCTTGCTGAGCAGCAGGTCGGAGAGCGAGACGGTGTAGGGCTCGATCTCAAGGCGCCGGGCGAGGGCGATGTCGTGGTCCATGCGGAAGGTGTCGAGGAAGACGTCGATGTGGTCGTCGGCGTGGGTGGGGTCGCCTGCCGGCCCGCCGCCGTGCGCGCAGGGACGCACGAACTGCAGCTCGGCGTTGGCCGTCGCCGTGCTCACGTCGTAGTTCTCGGCGTAGCCGAAGCTGGAAAGGAGCGCCGCCAGGCGACGTGCCTGCTTGGCCGGGGCGATCATGTCCAGGTCGGAGTAGTCACGCTCGCAGAGTTCCTGGGTCTCGCAGTGCTCGCGCACGCCCAGACCGCCGAGCAGCCGCAAGGTGAGGCCCGCAGAGCGCGCCGCGTCGATCAAACGGCGCGCTTCGTTGTGCATCTCGAGACGGATGCGCTCCTCGGCCGCCGCCGCAGGTGTCGGCTCGCTTGCCATACGGTTTTGTCACCAGTAGGAGCCGGCGGCAAACGAGGAGGC
>JADGPK010000048.1 GCA_017882445.1 Solirubrobacteraceae bacterium | reverse complement strand
CGACTTCCAAGCGCGCCGCCCGACAGGCTCCTCACGCTCGCTTCCGCCAGGCGAAGCGGTAGCGCGGCTTCGCAGGCGCGAGACGCCTGAACGTCGTCCTTTGCGTAAGTGTCGAGTCGGGGCTGTCGGACGCTCGCACTGCTCGGCGAGCAGGCGTGAAGTTGTAAAGGACCGTTGGGTCGTTTTGCCGCTGACGGGCGGATCCGATGCCCGATTGCGGCGTGATTCGGTCGTCGCAGGCCGTTGCCAGACCGTCCCCATGGTCAGACAGTCCTCAAACGGTTCGACTCCGCTCTTCCCGACCATCTGCCCGAAGGTCGAACCATCCTGGCCCCTGAACACGGGGCCTGGCATGGGACGGCTCGGAGAGACTGCGCGCGCCAGACGGCTGATTGAAGCGCTGACAGGGGGTTCAGTCGTGACCGTGTCGCGCCTGGTGATTGCGATCTGCGACAAACTTCCCGGGTGATGCACCTGACGAGGATGCGGGGGAGCCGTTGGACAGCCGCCGAGCGTGCAATTCTCATAGCGGTCCTGGCGATCGCAATGGGCTCGCTGTTCGTCACGACGTACTCGCTCGCGTTGGGCGATCCCGTGCCGCGCCGCATCGATGCCGCGCTCGTCGGCGACAGCCGAGCGCACGCGGCCACCGTGGTAGCCGTCGAGCGGGTGGCGGCCGGAAAGCTCGTCTTCCACGAGTATCGAACGGTCCGGGCCGCTATGCGTGCGATCGACAGGCAGCAGGTCTACGCCGCCCTCGATCTCACGTCCAAGCCGCCGACGCTCGACGTGGCGAGCGCAGCCGGAGCTTCCGTGGCGCGGGTCCTAGAGCGGATCTCCACGGTCGATCCTGGCGTGCGTGTCGTCGACACCTATCCGCTCTCGGCGCGGGATCCGAACGGTGTCGACATCTTCTACCTCATGCTCGTCGCGACGATCATCGGGTTCTTCACTGTCTTTCAGGTGCGCGCCAACGCCGGCGACCTGTTGCTGCGCCACCACGCAACCTTCGTCGTAGGTCTGGCGCTCGCGGCGTCGCTCGTGCTGACGCTCGTCGACGGTCCACTGCTGGGCAGGCTAGATCTGCCGTGGGCGGAGACATGGGGCATCCTCGCGCTCCAGATCTTGGCCGCGGCCTCGTTCGCGTCGCTCATGTCGGTGCTGATCGGCCGCTGGGCGGTCCTGCCGACCTGGTTGTTCTTCGTGGTGTTCGGCAACACGTCTTCCGGCGGCGCGGTCTCGCCTCCGCTACTACCACCCCTGTTCGCCTTCCTATCGCAATGGCTCCCGTCCGGCGCGACAGTCACGGCGCTACGTGACGCTGTCTACTTCCGCGACTACCAGCACGCGCGCCCGCTCGTCGTTCTGGCGGTCTGGGCGATACTGCTGTTCACGACGTGGCTGCTCGTTGCGCGCTCGCGTTCCCCGGCTCCGGCGCAGGGCAGACGTGGAGCCGCTCGCGCTGCGCAGCTAACGCCGGATCCCGGCGCGTGACTCAGGAGGCATCGGCGGTCGTGGCAAACGCGCGACCGCCAGCGGCGCCAGCGCGTTCTTCGAGGTGCTGAAGAACCACCCCAACGCGCTAACGCTGCTCGTCTCCCAGGTTCCCGTGGGACCAAACGCACTCCTTGATCGCGAGCGCAGCATGGTGGTGCTGCTTGCCTGTGGGTTTCCGCTCGATCTCGCTGCGCGCGCCTACACAACGGTCGCGCACCACATCGTCGGTTTCGCCTTACAACAGCACACTCCCGTCGAGTGTTTGCCTGGGTCCATCGCGATCCCTCGATCTGTAGAGACCGGACTCGACCCCCGTCGCGACCGCTGTCCACCGAAAGGAAGCGCCCCCACGAGCAGCGAACCCGCGCCTGCAATTGACGACCGGCGGCAGCCTGGCATGACGTGTGCGACGCTGGGTCCGCCGCGCGTGCGGCGGATGGCCGTCAGGCGCCGATCGTCCTATTTAGCAGCGCGAACAGCTCGGTGAAGTGCCGCTCAGCCGCCGCCTCATCGTAGGCGGCGGTGTCGCTCATCGTGTAGCCGTGGGCGGCCCCCTCGTAGAGCTCTGAGCGGTATCGCACCTCAGCCTCCTCGAGGGCTTGCTCGAGCGCCGCTACGTGCTCCGGGGTCATGCTCTGGTCGTTGTCGGCGTGGCCGAGATAGAGCTCTGCGGAGATCGCGCCGGCGCTCAGGTGAGGACTGTCCTCGTCGTCGCTCACAAGCCCACCGGCGTGGAACGCGGCGAACGCCGCGACGCGCTCCGGGTAGGCGGCGGCGATCCGCCAGCCTACGCGCCCACCCATGCAATAGCCGGTGATGGCGACCGGCGGGCTTGCGACCTCGCCGAGGTAGTCGAGGTAGGCCGCCCCGTCGCTGACGATCCGCTCGGGCGTCAGCTCCGCCATGGCCGGCCTCAGCCGCGCGAAGAACGGATCCCGCTGTGCGGGGTCCTCCAGATCGGGCATCTCTATGTTCGACGCCCGGCCGGCGCGATAGAGGACGTTCGGGGCGAGTACGACGAACCCCCGCGCTGCGATGCGGTCGACCATCTCCTCGATCCGGGGGCGCAAGCCGAAGGCGTCCATGATTAACAGCACACCCGGGTGGCTCCCGTCCTGCCCGGGGGGCCGCGAGAGGTAGGCGTCCGCCACGCCGTCCTGGGTACTGATGTCGACCGCCTCGCCTTTCATCGCTGCCCGCTCCCATCGTCGCTGGTCGAAGGGTGCAGCTTAGTTACCTCAGATGGACCAGCTCGACGTCGTGCGGCTGGTCCTTCTTCATGCCCGCTTCAGCGCCCTGCTCCTCGCCAGAAGGGCGTCACACACCGCGCCCGCTCTCGGCCCACGAGCGAGCGTCGGCGCCCACGCTTGGGTGACGCGCGCAATGGGTCGATCGACAGCGCATACCGCCCGAGCTCAGACTGCGCAATGCGCCGAGCGTCTGGCGCGCTGGAGCATGGACGATCGCTTGTCGTCCAACCCAGGAGCGGAGCCGGTCGGCATAGTCGCTCTCGCATCGGCACGGAACCGCTCGTGTCGGGCGTTCGCCGACCTCGGCCTCACACCGGACACCGGCAGCTTACCTCTACAGGCCCGCCGCCGGCCCGCATACCCGAGTGCTCTTACAGGTGCCGGATAACCGTCGCTGGGACACCCGCCACGAGTGTTGCCACAGGGACGTCATGCGTCACAACTGCACCGGCTGCGACGACGGCGTCAGCTCCGATGTTCACACCGGGCAAGATCGTGGCGGCAGCTCCGATCCACACATTCCTATCGATGGTGATCGGCTCAACGGTGATATGTGTCCGCCGTTTGTCGGGCTCAACGGGATGACCGGCCGTGACCAGGTTGACCTTGTGAGCGATCATGACCTGGTCTGCGATCTCGATGGCTCCGTGGCCCGTAAACGCGCATTCGTAACCGATAAAGACGGCCCGACCGACAGTGATGTTCAGCCCGTAATCCGCGTAGAAGGGAGGCATGAGATTGAAAGAGTCGCCAACGGGCTTGCCGATCAACTCCTCGAAGGCCTTCTGGATCGACTCCGCTTCGTCCATGCAGTACGCACTGAGCTTGGAGGAGAGCCGGGTGGCCACCTTGATCCGAGCGAGGATCGCGCGGAACTCCGGCGTCCTGACTCCGATCAACTGACTTTCGTCCATCCAATTCCTCAACTCAGGTTCGGCTCGGTGTGCTGCGTAGACCCGTCATCCTAGGCCTGGACCCAGCGATCGCGTCGTGCTGAGCGTCGGGCTGGGCGCGACAGCAGCCTGACATGCGCACGACGGCGCGGGCGACGCGATCTAGCTCGTCGTGGCGGGTGGCAACGGGCTTGCGCAGCGCATCGAAGTTCTGCGCCATCTACGCGCGAGGATGGTGCTGCCCCGGCGAGCCGCAATAGGCTGACGAGCGGCGTCGCTGGACGCGCCCGAGGATCCGGGTTCCCGACCGTCAGCCAGACGAGCCGCGCACGGCACTTACGTCGATCCGCGCGATTTGGAGAGCGCGGACCGCTTGGATGCGCTGAGCGAGCCCGCGGCCACCCTCCACGACTATCCATGCAGGTCCGTCGCGGCGCGCAGTGAACGCGATCATTGTGCTTGAGTGGAGCCCCGTGTCTTCTTCGCGGTTCACCAGCCCCGGCTGGCCAGCCACCGGCGATGCCCCGAATAGAGCGGGCGGCGCACTCGTCGGCGACTTGGCGTTGACAAGCACAGCCGCTGTGAGCGTCGTGCCGGCAACCTTGTAGTCCACACTCAGGCAAGAGGTGAGCGCAGCTCCTTCGACGTCTGTCTCCGGCTCCAGCCGCACAGCCGTCGTCCCCCGGAAGGCGCGGTAGCTGGACGGCGCCGCCAGAGCGCACGCTCCCGACGGGGGCTTCTCGGGCCGTTCCCAGTACCGGGCAGGGAGACGGAACGACTGGATTCCCTGATCCACGGGTATGGCCGCTCCGTCTCGGCCGACGGCGACCACGGAGAGGGCCTTGGCACCGCGAGTGAGGCCGTGCTGCTCAGCCGGGAACCAGGGCGGATCGATCTGGGGCGAGCCTGCGGGCAGATAGAACACAACGGCGCGGTCGCCCGCGGGCAGGCCAGCTTCGCGGCGAGGCGTGATGACGAGACGCGTCCCGATTCGAACAGACGCGACTCTCGGGCCGGTCAGGAAGTATTCGAGCGCGCCTCCCCTGGGGATGATCCCGTTGGGGTAAACGGTCCTACCGCCCGGCGCGAGGTACGGCATCGCGGTCGTCGGGTAGGGCGCGCCGCAGCCACCGTATCCCTCACCATGTGGTCCTTCGAACACGATCATCGCGCACACGCCTGAGACACCGCCCTGAAGCACCGGCCAAACCGTGATGCGATAGTGCTCGCCACCTTCAAGCCCCCAAGCGTGAGGTGATCCCGGTCCGGCTTCCTGCGGAACCTGTCCAACCAGGCGCGCCGAGTGCTCGGAGGTGACCGAGATGACCCCGGCGGTCGCCGTTGCTGCGAACACGAATGCTGCCACCGTGGCGGCAAGCGGGTGCGACCGGGTACGTGCCCACAGGCTTGTGCGCGCCGGTCGTTTCTCCAGGCGCGTGATTGCGTGCACGAGGTGATCGCGCAGGTCATCGAATGGGTCGATCATGGTTGCTCCTCCACGGCTTGGCGGGCGTTCGCGAGTCCGCGCGAAACGCGCTTGCGTACGACCTGCTCTGAGCAGGACAGCTGCTCGGCGATCTCGGGGTATGACTCCTGGAGTAGGAAGCGCCGGACGATCGCCTCGCCCTGCTCTGGGGGAAGGTCTCCGAGAACCGCGCGAAGGTCGACCTGACTGCGGGTCTCGATCAACTCGAGCTGCGCATCGTCAACTGCAACCGGTGCCACCCCGAGACGCCGCCGGCTTTCGTCAAGAACCCTCGAGCGTCGCACCGAGTCGATGAGCAGGTTGCGGGCGATCACGAGAACCCACGCGACTCCGGGGCCCCGCGCGGGGTCATACTGCCCGCGGCGCTCAAATGCTCGAGCGAATGTCTCCGCGGTCAGATCGAATACGACGTCGGCTCCACGCACGCGCGGTCCTAGAAATGAGACGACCGCCCCGACATGGCGTTCGTAGAAGAGCCCGAAATCGTTCGGGTCGCGGCTCTTGAGCAAGACTGCGTCCTCGGCGTTTCCCACCCGCACATACTCATCTACGAGCCAGCGAACAATCTGTGACCGACAAGGGATCCAACGTACCCGGGCGAAGCGACAGCAAGCGGGCACGCACGGGATCGCGTCCGTCCAGCGTCGCGGCACTTGCGACTGGTTCGCCCGGCGAATTCACGCGTCCGGTCACACTCTCGGCCGGAGCCGTAACTAGTGGGTGAACGTGAGACCGCAAAACGAGCGAAGCGACGAGCAGCTGCTGCTGTCGGCTGCGACTGATGAGGCCTCGCTCGGCGCCTTCTACGTGCGTTATGAGCATCGCGTCATAGCGTTCTTCATGCGTGCCGTCAGACGAGGCGATTTGGCCGCGGATCTCACGGCCGAGACATTCGCGGCCCTAGTCGAGTCGGCGGAGCGGTATGACCCAGCGCTTGGCCAGGCCGGCGCGTGGCTGTTCGGCATCGCACGCAACGTGCTGGCGCGCAGCCGGGAACGCGGCCGCGTTGAAGACCGCGCGCGACGCAGCATCGGCCTTGGAGTGCTTGCTCTCGATGACGCGGCGATCGAACGGATAGAGGCGACTGCGGGGAGCGCTGACGCGACACTCGCGCTCCAATCACTCCCCGACGACCAGCGAGACGCCGTGATCGAGCGGGTCGTCAACGAACGCGGATATGAGGAGATCGCGAGCGAGCTGGAGTGCTCGCCGAGTGTCGTGCGCAAGCGTGTCAGCCGTGGCCTCGCCGCGATGCGAAACCGGATCAAGGAGATGCCATGACGCCGCTGCTGCCAGACCTCGAACGTCAGCTGCGCCGGGCCGTCCGCGCCCGCCAGCATGAGCAATCAGCGAAACGGCCCGCTCACCCGAAGCGCCGCGCCATGGCAGCGGTCACGGCTGCCGCAGCAATCGCCATCGCCGCAGTCATCGTGCTCGCGGCGGGAATCGGAGCGGGACCGTCGCTGTCGGAGGCGCAGGCGCTGGAGCGAGCCGCCGAGGCCGCCGAGCGGGGACTCGCCGCGCCGGCCCTGGCGCCCGGTGAGTACTGGTATGTGAGGTCGGTCACGGCGGGCACCACAGGCTACGGCGCCTCTGGGAGCCCTGCCGTGATCCAGTCCAGGCAGACCACTGAAATCTGGCAGTCCACTGACGGCTCGGGTCGGGAACGGACCGTCAACGACGGGCTACCGCTCTTCTTCGGCACGCAGGTCGCCCGTTCGCGCTTTCGACGCGAAGAAGCGCGTGCACCCAAACCAGGCCCTGTCGATGAGCTGCTCGCCCACAGCACCGGGTTCCGCTCACCCCTCCGCATCCTCACCTACAGCCAGGTTCAGGCGCTGCCAACGACCCCCGGGGCGATGCTCGACACCGTCCGTCACGCGGCCGAACACTCCCTGGCTGAGCTTCGCCTCCAGGCACCCGGATCACTCCTAGCCGAAGAGTCCCTCACGCAGACCGAGCTCGAAAGCATCGCGGGCATCCTTTCCGACCTGCCGCTCAGCCCCCAGCAGCGCGCGGCGACCTACCGAGCAATGGAGAAACTCCCCGGCGTGGTCTATATCCCACACGTCACAGACCCCCTCGGACGTTCCGGCGCAGCACTCGCGAGCAACGGACTGCACTACCGGTTCATCGACGGCAGCGGAGAGCTCTCCAAGCCTGCGACCGTGCGAGAAGAGCTGGTCTTCGACCCGGCCACCGGCGTGCTCTTGGCGCAGCAGCGGACGCTACGGTCTCCGATCCCGAGTGTCGGGCTGCCCGCGGGCTACCCGGTGCAGTACACGGCGTACGTCAGCTCGGGAGTCGTCGCGAGCACCACGGAACGCTTTGTGAAACGCGGCCTCACAGAAGTCGTCGCCCCCGCAGCCCCCGAGCCGGCCTGCACAAACGAAGGCCCTCCCCCGACACAGCTCGTTCCCGGAGCCATCCCAGCGGCCCTCGCCAGCCGGTTCTCCGTCCTACGCCGACCGCAGACGAGCGAAGAGCTTCACCTCGCGAACAGGTCGATCTCCGAAACCCTGGCAACACCCGGACTCACACGCATCCTGAAGTCATCGATTCGGATCTTGCGGACACAACCGGCCGGGGTTCCCTACTACATGATCGTCGGCTACCGCAGAAGCTTCGGCGACCTCGGTGGATCCGCCGGGTGCAGCCCAGGTGCGACCCGATCGCGGCATAGAAACGAACTCGCCGCACAGAAGGCCGCCCGTCGCAGCGCGCTGAGACCCGTCGTGTGCGTCCTCGCCACCGAGGGACCCATCGCGTTTCCATGCACGGGACCATCCGAACTGGACACAATCGGCTACGAGACATCCGACTACGGGCGCCCCCCCGCCTTGGTCACCGGGATCATCCCCGACGGCGTAGCACGAGTCGAAGCGATGGACCCACACCGACGAACGGTCGTCGTCCCCGTGACCGACAACCTCATCATCTACCGGGTCAATCTGCCGGCACCAAACGCGACTCCAAAGGAAGTGCGCTGGCTCAACACCAACGGCGGAGTCGTCAGGCGCATCGCGTCGCGGTGAGCAGTTGCTGCGTAGGGGCCACTGTGTCAACCGTCCGCCCGGCCCGGCCAACGCCACCGCGTTCGCTAGCGCAGATTGAACGCGAATCGTCCGATTGTCTCGCCGCCGACGGGGCCCGTGAAGCCGTCGGGTTGGCGGCCGTAAATCACCCGCCCGCGGACCACGCCGGCGCATCCTGCGGGCCGGCCGATGAACACTGAAATATGGGCTAGTTCGCCTCGATGGATGTCGCGCTCAAGCGACTGTCCGCTCACGCCGCCGTGTCTGCATGCGCTGCCCGCCGGCATCGAGAGTTGGGCGCCGTAGGCGGTGCTGGCATCGAACACGCTGGCGGGAGCTCTGAACGTCAGCTCGAGCTCGTACCCGCCGCCGGCTGGCCGGGACGTGACGTGCACCGATGTGTGTAGCCCAGGCTGGATGAACGGAACGAAGTTTGGTATTCGGGCGATTCTGCTCGTGCAGGGCGACCCGCCCCCGGGCTGGATGGCGCTGCCGCTTTGACATGTGCGTTTTCCGAATCGAAACTGCGCTGCGGCGATGACCGCGGATCCGGTTTCGAGCGGGAACCGGCCGAGCGGGCTTGACGTTGACCCGAGCGTCGGGTAGCGGTCAAGCAGCATCCCGGGCGTGAACCGGTCGAGCAGAGGCCCAGCTTGCGCCGCCAGGGTCTGCGAGTTGACCGGCGGTTGGCGAAGAACCAACAGGTAAGCACCGTGATTGCCGACGCTGCGCTGTGTCTGAACGCCGTGGGCGGTGGTGTAGGCGACGCTGAGCGCATTGGGTCCGAGCAGCCCGAACGCGAGGAGGCGCTCATCCGCGGCTGGACATGCCGAAAGCCTCGACCCGTCCTCAGGCGACGCGCCCGGGTAAAGACAGGACCTTGCGGGCCCGGGCATCGCTCCCGCCGCAGCGAGCCCTTCGGAGCGGTAGAGGACCGAGTCCTGTGGCTGGCTGCAGGTGTAGGGATCCAGCACCGCGGCGGGCAGTTCGTGGAAAAGGCCGTCGTTGTGGAACTCACCGTCCTGGCCGAGCACCCCGAGGCGCCCGTCGAGGAGCCTTCCGACCTGGACGCAGAGGAGCCCGCGCGTGGTGCGCACAAGCCTGATGCCCCAGCGCAGGCCGCCGGCGGGGTCGGCGACGGAGATCGGCAGGAGCTGCGCCGAGAGCGCTGCGCGTCTTGATCCCGCCACCGGGACACCGACACCTGTCGTCTTGGTGGGACGTTCCTGGCTGGAGGATGGGGTGACGGGCGCGCCAACACCGATGATCTGGCTTGCGGCAAACGCGGCTGCTGCAAACAGCAGCCCGACCGACACGATGGCGGCCAGCGGCCGCATTCGCCGCGCCCTGCGCTCCCGCTTGACGGGTCGTGTGGTCGGAAGGAACAACGCTGCCGCGGAGTCGGTGAGCTGCCCCTTGACCTGCTCGTGAAAGTCGCTCATGTTCGCACCGTCCCTTTCTCCCTGAGTGCCCCGATCGCGCGGCTCACGCGCTTGCGCACGACAGCTTCCGAGCACCGCAGTCGCCGGGCGATCTGCTCATAGCCCTGTTCGTCAAGGACACGGGCGCGCAGCGCGTCGAACTGGTCAGTCGGAAGCTCCTCCGCGAGCGCGATCAGCAGATCGGTCTCCGCCGCCACGCGCAGGACACGGTCGATGTCGCTGCCGTCGATCTGGACGGGCTCGAGCGCCAACCGGCTGCGGGCGGCGCTCTCGACGGTCCCACGACGGAAGCTGTCGACCATCGCGTTGCTCGCGATCGCGAGCAGCCATGGCGCGGCCGACCCGTCGATCTCGGGTGGCTTGTCAGCGAGCGCGAGAAGCGCTGCGGCGAACGTCTCAGCCATCAGATCCATCGCGACCTCCGGATTGCGAGTGCGCTTGAGTAAGAACGCCAGCACGAGCTCGTGCCGGCGCTCGTAGAGGACCCCGAATGCCTCGCGGTCACCGCAGCGGGTGCGCTTCAGCAGCTCGCCGTCGGTGATCGCGCCTCCAGAGCTGCCCACATCATCCATAACGATCCAGCCGTTCAGTTTGTGACCAATCACCGGTCACCCGCCCGGTGTCATCTTGCGCCGCCGACAACAAAACGCCCAGCTCACGGGCTATGGCGCCGGCAGGAGCCCTGGATTGGCTTGTTCGTAGGCGATGCGGCGCCTGATGAGTTGTGCCTGCGCCGGCAGGCCAGCGCTCAGCCTTGTTTTCTGCGTTTCGGTCAGCTTCGGGTCGTGTTGGATGGCTGCCTCTGAGCGGTACACGTCCTGGAGCTGCTGGCGGGGTGTCGACGTGCGGACAGAATGCGATGCGAATCCCAACACGGGCTCTGTGATGGTTTGGCCGTCTCGCAGGAGGATCGTCGCGGTTGGATTTGCCTGGTAGAAGACGCCGGGATAGACCGCGATGATCACGTGGTGTCGGCCGCTGGGGCGGAGTGTCCGCACATCGGACGGTGTCGTGAGCGTCACCGAGACGACATCGGGGCGCGCGATGCCGGTGATCACTGTTCGTCCGGGAAGGGTGCGGCGCTCGATCTCGGCGCGCGTCAGAGGCGCGACGTGTCCCGCGATTCCTTCGTTTTCTTCGACGCGCTGTTCGTGGAACTGGACCTGCGGCGTGCGGCCGAGCTGGAGCCCGGCGCCCTCTTCAAAGAACCCTGGCCCGTCGGTGACGGTGCCGCGTGCTTCTTCGATGTCGACGATGCGCCCTTCGACGATCCGCCCGAAACCGTTGAAGCTGCTGCCGCGCTCCGCGAACCCCCACGGCGCTCCTCCGTCGGGGTCCGGTGCGCGTGCTTCCGGCTGCAGGCCAGGGCCGCGCTGGGACATCCCGCTGCGAGCGGGGAGCCCGTAGGTGCGGCCGTCCAGGGTGTAGGCGAGGTGTAGCCGGTTCGCCCAGTAGCGGCCGGGCAGCACGATCAGGAACGCGTCGTTGGCGTCCACCGTGAGCGCCCGTGGAGCTCCCGCTCCGATCAGCAGCGCGTGTGTCGAGCCGATCGGAGCCTGGCCGCTGACGAGGGTGCGCACGACCGTGGGGCTGTATGCGTAGGGGTCGGCGAGATAGCTTTCGACGCTGAAGTGCGTCGCATTTCGCGTGAGAACGTGGGTGCTGTTGCATCGTTCTTCATTAGACTCACTGCTCGGATGCCCAGGCGGGTTTAGAGGCACCGGGGCAGCCCCGGTCCGGGGGAGCACAAGACGGCCTTTGTCGATCACGCCGAACTGGAAGCAGTACTGGAGCACCCCGGGCCCGGAGGTCGTGGAGCCAGAGGCGCGGAGGATCGCGCGCCAGCTGCGCAGCACCCACGGCGGCCCGCCCGCCGGGTCGCGCACACGCACGGTTTCTGTAAGCGTCGCTGCGATCGGCATACCCTCCGAAGGCGGGGTGATCTGCGCCGCCGGTACCGGTTCGCGGTACGCCGGAACCGGCGGTTCGGCGAGTGGTTTGTTTGTTCGCCATTCGAGGATGTTCGCCGACCGTGTGTATGTGACGGTGCTCCCATCCTTTAGGTGTGCGGTGAGGGTCAGCGACCGCGGGTCCACGTGTCCGTCGAGCACCGCCATGAACACGCCGCCGTGAGGGTTTCTCTGGAGTGTGCGCTCGGGCCCGGCGCCGGCGAGGGAAAGCGAGTTCACGCGCGGCGCGGCCGCACCGTAGACGAGCGTGCGAGCGGGGTTGTTCCCCCACGGGAATCCGCTGCTTTCACCATCGCCGGGGACGAACCGGCGCATCATCACGAAGAGCGGGTTCGCGGCGAGCCGCCCGCAGATCTCCGGCGCGTTAGCTGTGTCGCCGAAAAACGGGTTGGCATGGTCCAGCACCCGGCTCGCCTGCACGCAGTTCTCATCCAAATAGGCGCCCTTTTCGATCTGGGGCCCGCCGCTCACCTGCCACGGCGCGGCGCCCTGCGGGTCCGGGACTTCAAACGCCGATGACTGGGCAAACGCCACGGTTCGCGTGGTGCCGTGGCGACCCACGATCACTATGCGGGGACGAACATCTTCGACATAGCCTCGGTAGACAGCAAGGAAGCTCCCGTCCGGCCCGAGGCGAAGCTCACGCGCACCTTCGGGCCCGTACGCCGTGACCGACCGGGTCCCGGGTCCCGCAACTCCATTCACGACGGTCCTCGCTTCTATCGAGCTCGAGCCAGAGAACACCCTCGCGCCCGCAAGGACCGGCCCGTCCACCGAACCGAAGCCGCACACATCAACCCCCCCGAGCGGCAGCACCCTGAAGACATGGTCGAGCCCCACTATCCCGAACTGACCGTTGAGTACCTGGCCGACGGCGGTGCACGTCTCACCCGAGCTGGTGCGAGAGAGCCGCAGATCCCACGGCGGCGCACCCGCTTCAGGATCAGCGCCATCGAGCCCCGCGAGATGTACCGTCGACGGCAGCGGAATCCCGCCGGACTCCAGATCCTGAGCCCGCGGCGCCGACAGCGGCGAACCGGATGAGATGAGCACGGCTGCCGCGGCTGCCGCCGCAAGCACCAGAAGCACAACGATCAGCGCTAGAAGACTCAGCCGGCGCGGCCCTCGGACCGGGCGCGTGCGGCTCGCGAATCGGCGCCTGGCGGCGCGATCCAGTTCGACGCCGAGCTCGTCAAGGACACGGACCCGCTCGTTCACGAGGACCCCTCCCCCGCCGCCCGGTAGGGCTCAAGCGTCCTGGCGAGCGCTCGCAGCCCACGGGAGACCCGGGCTCGGGCGGCCTGCTCTGAAACCCCGAGGGTCGCCGCGACCTCATCGTACGGGCGCTCTTCCACCACCCTCAGATGCAGTGCCTGTTGCTGCTCGCTGCTGAGCAGCGACAGCTCGCGTCCGAGCGCGGTCCGCAGCTCGCCGAGACCGGCACGCTGCTCGATCAGCGCAATGTCCTCGGCGCCGGCCTGGGGCACATCGATACCGAGTCGGGCCACAAGCCGGCGCTCGACGCTCGCGCGGCGCAGATAGCGCCCAAAGCGCCGTGCCGCAACGGTGAACAGCCACGCTCGCCGTTGCTCATCGGCCAAGCCCGACAGCTTCCGCCATGAGGTCAGGGCGATCGCGAAAGTCTCGGCCGTCAATTCGAGGGCGACCTCGACGTCGAGGGTACGCCGGGTTAGAAAAACCAACACCGCTTCGCCGTCCCGTCGATAGAGCTCAGAAAACGCATCCGCATCGTCCATCGGACATAGAGTGCCGCGAACGCCCAGATCTGTGACGCACGGCGCCTCGCACGCGGTCTGATGAGCGTCACCCTGCGCGCCAGCGGCCCATGCAGTTCTCATGGCGTGTCCGGACTGCCAGCCGATACGGGACGCGAACGCGCAGTCGCTTTCCCGATAGAGGAGATCGCTCCCAGCACTGGCGGGGCATCGTCGGCTATTCCGGCGGCAGGATCCCGGGATGGTTCTGGAGAAAGGCGATGCGTGCCAGCTCGCCCACAACGACGGCGCGAATCTGGTGCAGGCCTCGCAGTAGCTGTGGCAGCGGGACGCCGTCGAGCAGCTTGCCGCGCTGCGCTGGTTTGGCCAGCAGGACGGTGGTGACCTGGGCGCTCATTCCGCGGAGGGTGCGCTCGTCGGCGCGCAGCTGTTCGGTGAGGGGCCGCGGTGCGGGCCCGGGTGCGGCGTATCGGTTGTCCGGGCCGCCCCGGATGAGCTGGGTCACGGTCTTGCCGTTCGCGAGCAAAGCGGTGGCTGTGAAGGTTCCGCGGTAGAAGACGCCGTCGTAGACGACGATGAAGACGCGGTGCGAGCCGGCCGGCTCGACGGTGCGAACGTCGGCTGGTGTGGTCAGGGTGATCGACTTCACGTCGGCTGCCGCGGCACCGGCGATGACAGTGCTGCCGGGCAGGGTACGCCGCTGGATTTCTGCTTCTGTCGGTGGCTGGATGCGTTCTGAGAGGGACTGGTCGACGGTGATCCCAAGCGACGCTTTATGCTGCCCGCCCTCCTCTCCACCGAGGGGTTCGTCGTGTTCTTGTGCACGCGCGTTTCGCGTGCCGCACGGTGAGCCGCTCGAGTTCCCTTCGGGCCCGGGAGCTACCTGTCCTGTGCTTTCTGAGATGTAGGCGAAGCTGTCGTCGATGACGCGGCCGATCTCGGAGATCTCCCAGGCCCTGGGGCACAGCGATGTTTGCGTGAATCCCCACGGCGCCGAACCCTCGGGGGAAGGCGCCCGAACCTGTGGTCGCAGGTCCGGGGGAGTGGACGGGGCGTACGACATCACGGTCTGCCCGTTCGGTAGGCGCGCGCTGACCTTCAGGGGACTGGCCCAGTAGCTGCCCGGGAGGACGAGCAGGTAGGCATGGTTGGCGTCGGTGGTGATCGGCCGCGGCGGGTCCGATCCGAGGAGAAGCGCGTGGGTTGCCGGCGGCTCGATGACCCCTGCGACGACGGTCCTCACGGGCAGCGGCGCGTATTCGCCCGCGTTCTTCGGGTACGCGGCGATGGTTGGCGTGAGGTTTTCAGCTGTGGGTGCTCCGGCTCCGGTGCAGTGGGTCGCCTGTTCGCCGGGTGACGCGGTCGAGACGTTCAGGGGAATTGGCGTTCCGCCGGGGTCTGGCTGCAGGAGGCGACCTTCCTGGATGACGCCCGCCTGCCAGCAGTCAAAGAGTGAAGGGTGCTTTTCGGCACCGAATTTTGCCCTTGGGTCGACGTGCCCCTGCCAGCTGCGAAGGCTCCAGTCGGGTCCGCCTGCTGGGTCCGCGGCGTGCTGGGTCTGCACCACGGTGTTGCGTATTGGATCCTCGAGCGGCGCGAAGAACGCGCCGTGATCGACGATCGAACGATACGGCTCGACCGCACCTTCGCGGACGGGTTTGCCCGTCTGACCGTAGAAGAGGACCGTGGAATGGGCGAAGCGCACGATGTGTCCGTCCCTGAGCCTCGCGACGAGCGTGAGCGCGCGGGGGTCGACGTGTCCGTCCAGGACCGCAAGAAACGCCCCGCCGTGCGGATCGATCGCAACCGGACGAGGACGCCCGGCGCCGAGCAGCGTGAGGGTCCGCACGCGCAGCGATGCGCCGCCGTACACGAGGGTGCGGGCAGGGTTGTTGCCCCACGGGTTGCCGGTGTTTTCGCCGTCACCTGGATCGAACCGGTGAAGCCGTGCGAACAACGGCTCGGACCCGAGTCGTCCACAGACAGACGGGGTGTCCGCCTCGGTTGACGGGCCGCCCGGGCTGCCTGGGCCGAGCTCCTGAGCTGCCTGTGCGCAGTTCTCATCGCCGCTCGCGCCCGGGGTGCCGATCGCCGAGCCGCCGCTGACCTGCCACGGCGCCCCGCCATCGGGATCAGCAGTTTCGAACGCCGCCGATGCGGCGAACGAGATCGCATCGGTGCGGCCGTCTGCCGTGGTCACGACTATCCGGGGGCGTACTTCGCCGAGCAGCCCCTGGTAGACCGTGATGAAGCTTCCCTGCGGGCCAAGCGTGAGCCTGCGTTCCCCTCCTGGCCCGTACGCGGTAACGGACCGTGCTCCCGCCCCGGCGATGCCGTTGACGACCGTCCGTGCTTCTCCGGCGGTGCGGCCGGCGAATTGGCGCGCCCCCGCCAGGACGGGCCCGGCGATCCCGGGCAACCCGCACGCGTCAACCCCGGTAACCGGCAGCGCACGGAACACGTGGTCCAGGCCCACGATCCCGAACTTTTCGTTGAAGCTCTGCCCGACGGCTGTGCACGTCTCCCCGGAGCTGCTGTGGAAGATCCGCACGTCCCAAGGTGGGCCGCCTTCCGGGTCAGGCGCGTCCAGGCCGGCCAGCATCACGCTGCTCGAAACGGGGTGTTCCCAAGGTGCCACATCGGCCGCGCTCGGCGACGGCAACGGGCTCCCTTCGCTGATCAGCAGCACGGCGGCCGCCCCCGCAGCTGCCAACAGCACCATCAGGATGATCAGCACAGCGATCAGCAGCGGTGATCGCGAACGCAGCCGACGTCGCGGACGCCCAGAATTGAAGGCGCCGGACGAGGGCGCGTCGGCGGCAACCGTGTCTCCCCCGGCGGTCGCGTCGATCCGGTCTCGGGCCGTCGTGACCAGCAGCCGCTCCAGCTGCGGGAGGATCGTCACGTCATCTCGGATTGGTGATGGGCTCATGGGTTCGTCTCGCTCCGTTCGCCTGCGTTTCTAAGCCGTGCAAGACCGCGGCTCACGCGCTTGCGCACCACGAGCGTCGAGCAGCCCAGTTCACCAGCGAGCTCGGCATAGTCACGCTCATCGACGACGCGGCCCAAGATCGCGTCCCGCTCGCCCGCGGGCAGCTCGGCCAGCAGCTCCAGCCAGGAGTTGCTCGAGCCGAGGGTGAGGACCCGCTCGATGTCCTGATCGTCGAGAGCCAGCGGCTCCAGGGCGCCCAACCGTCTGCGTGCTGCCTCCGCGACACGTCCGCGCCGGAAGCTGCTCACCAACGTGTTGTAGGCGATCGTGAACAGCCAGCCGCTCGCACTCCCCGACCCGCCACGACCCGGATCAAACGAGCCCGCCGCCTCCAGAGCAGCTGCAAACACCTCGCTCGTGAGATCAGCCGCGATCTCCCCATCGCGCACCCGCGTCAGCAGATATCCCAGGATCGGCCGCTCGTAGCGCCTGTAGAACACACCAAAAGCCTCAGCATCCACCCGCGTGCGAGCGAGCAGCTCTGCATCGCTCCTGACGTGCTCACAGGCCTGCATGACAGTACCTACGCTAAGGCCAGCAAAACGTGACCGTGGACTTCCCCCGGGTCAGATCAAAGTGTCCTCGAAAGCGGGGGAAGTCCAGAGTATCTCGACCGGGACTCCTGACACCGCCGCCCCAGGACGAGCGCCGGGTCTGAGGCGCGGCGAGTCGAACAAAGCTACTTCCGGGGAACGAAAGCGGACCCAGGGACTACAGACGGAATGGTGTCCTGCGGGTTCGGGCACGGGCCACCATCGGCATGCACCAGTGCTCGTCTCTCCGTCGCGCTTGACGAAGAGAGCGGTGCTCACGGACGCGCCGATACCGGGCGCGACCAGTGCTGCTTTCGCGGCTGAGCGGGCGTCTGCGTGACGGGCGCGTCCGCGCCCGCTCCGGAC
>JADGPK010000122.1 GCA_017882445.1 Solirubrobacteraceae bacterium | reverse complement strand
CTCCATGGGACGCGACTCTACACGCGAGGTGACCGAAGGCAGCTAACGACCTGGCAGCCGAAGACGTCCAACCGAGGCCTGCTGTTTCGATGGCTAAGCGAGCGCCCAAGCGAAGGCCACGCAGACGAGCGGAATGGACGACATGGGGGCGCCGGCGCTGACGACCGGAAGACGACTGCTTTGACGACGCGATGCAGCAGTCTCGGGCGCTGTGGGCGTCCGTGCTGGTGCTCGTCCGATCCGGGAGCTAGGGACCTCGCCGTCGCGCTTTCGCTTATTCGCAGGAAGCGGTCGCTGCGCTGGCGATGAGCTGGTACGTCGGCCGAAGGATCTTCGTGGCTTGTCTGCGGCTCGTCTGGGCCAGATGCCGGTCCTTGGTCCTTGCTGTGTGGCCGCCTTCCTGCGGTGGGAGCGCTCCGTACATCCCACCGATCAGCGGGGCGGGGTTACCCCGGATGTGTTGCGGGCAGGCTTACGCGATCGTGAGCGTGTGTGGCGATTGCGGTGGCTTCTGGCCCTTTCGGCACTGTGGGCGTTGCCGGTCGGCGCCTCGGCTGACGTCTTGATCGGGCGGGTGGCGTGTCCTGGCCCGTCCGAGAGGCGACGCGACTAACCACGACGAGCAAAGAAACACCAGAACAGGAGACCAAATGAGCGACAGACGCGTTTTCATCTACGTCGCGACCTACGCCGACCGGGCTGATGCCTTGGCCGACTACGACGCGATGCTCGACCTTCACGAGATCAGGCTCGTCGACTCCTACGACGTCGCGGTAATAACCAAGGACGCCGAGGACAAGGTGCACGTGGAGAAGCACGAGAAGCCCACCCAGCACGGCGCGTGGGGGGGCGTCCTGGTCGGGGCACTGGTGGGCGTTCTGTTCCCGCCCTCGATGGTCGGCGTGGCAACGGTCGCCGGCGCGGCCGCGGTCGGAGGCGTCGTTGGCGGGCTCGGCGGGCACTTCCTCGAGGGCATGTCGCGGGGCGACGCCAAGGAGCTCGGCGATCTGCTGGAAGCGGGGCAGGCGGCGCTGGTCGTGATCGGGGAGTCGCGCGTGGGAGAGGAGCTCGACAAGGTGCTGACGCGCGCAGAGAAGTCGATCGAGAAGGAGATCGACGCCGACCGCGAGCAGCTCAAGCGGGAGCTCGAGGAAGCCGAGAAGCAGCTCGTCGCGGGCTAGCCTGCGTCTCGCAGCCAGTCTCCATGACGTATGGCAAACCCTTGCCACTGCCTCGGGCCAGCCGCTGCAGACGATCCAGGAGTTCCTGGGCACGCCGACAGCAAACCGACTCAGCTCTACGCGCACTACGGACCCTCCGAGCGGGGGCCGCAGATAATCAACGAGACGTTAGCGGCGCCCGATTCCGTGTCGTCCGGCTGCCATCGAGGACGCGACGTCATGGAGTCATGCCGGGAGGGTTGACGTAAGGCAAGTCACGTGCTCACCGCCGCCTCGCAGACTTCTGCTTTCGCGTGAGGCTGTTGCACAAAGCTGTCTGCAAAGACCTGGGCTGCACTCGCTGCGATGGCCGCTGACGACGCTGGAAGCGACGACGCCGGGCAGCGGGCGCCACGCACGAGCAACGAGTCTCGGCCTTTTGGACCCCACCCTTAGAACGGCCAAGCGCGCCTGCTTGGGGGTTTGTGCGACAGCCTCGCGTGGATGCGAGCGCGTGGCGGACGCCGCTCACGCTCCTGGATCGGACGAGCAGGAGCACTGAGCGCACCGACACGCAACACTTCCGCATTGCGTCACGTAAGGAGGCGTGTGCCGAGCCTGAGCCAGCGCTGTCGAGACTCGTCCATTGCGCTAGTGAGCCGCGGCGCCGCCGAGACCGCCGCTTGGCCACGAATGCGAAATGGAGGAGGCCGGGTCCACCGTGTCCAGTGACGATCGGGTCACGCCATGCGAGGCTTCCTCGCGTTCGATCGCAACGAACGGCTTGTACGATGGCCCACGAGGAGTCGCAACTCTGGAGATGCAGAATGAAGCCCCCAATCGACGCGACGCAGTTCGGCTCGATCACACTCGGGGGAGCGGTCTACGACCACGATGTCCTGGTCTGCCCTGACGCGACGGTCAAGAGGCGGAAGAAGAAGCTCTCGAAGGCGGTCTACGGCACCTCGCACACGATCTCCCTCGCCGAGGCCAAGTACGTCTATCACCAAGGCGAGGGCGCAGAGACACTGATCATCGGCGCAGGGCAGTACGGCAGGGTCGAGCTCTCACCCGAGGCGGCCGAGTACCTCGAACGCAAGCGCTGCGACGTCGTGCTCCTTCCCACGCCCGAGGTGATCGCGACCTGGAACAAGGCGAAGGGCAAGGTGATCGGACTGTTCCACGTCACCTGCTGAGCAGACGCCCGCCATTCTGATTGCCGGTCGCGCCGCGCGCAGGCGGCCCGTCCCCTTCCTCTCCCCCTCACAAGCCGATGGGATAGGAAGGGGAGCGGCTCGAAATGGCCCCTTCATGTAGAGGCTAGGGATGCGGACGGTGAGCGTGGGCATCCGGCCAATTCACAGCCGCCGGGGGCTGGAAGAGCGTGGCGAACTCGTCGGGGAGCGTGGCCCGGACGTCCTCGAGCTCATGACCGGTCACGGCCTCGGCCAGGACGTTGGTCACGGCCCGGACATGGTCGAACGCCTCTGACGGGGTCAGTTCCTCGCGGTCGGCCACCCGCCGGACGAACTCGTCGATGTCGAAGGTGCCCGGCCCGGCCCCGCGCCGGCGCAGCGCCGGCTTGAGCTCCTTCGGCAGCTGCGCCGCGAGGTCGGAGGCCTCCTTGGCCGAGATCCGCTCGGCGAGCGTGGCGAGCGTGGCCCGGATCGCCAGCTCGGCGCCCTCCTGGTCGAGGCCTCCTCCGGCCCGGTCCTCCACTCTTCGGATGTACTCCATGTAGTTCACGGCCAAGACGATAGACGCTGGCGCCCGCCCTGCATCCGGACTTCGCGCGAAACCTGGATCCGTAGCAGCTACGCGCCGCGATCGCCTCCCTGCTTTGAGCGCGAACGACCTTGTCCCAGCCGAATAGGAGCTGTGAGTTGCCTGGTCAGCCTGGTGGCGGTGAGGGTCGCGAAGTGGGCCCTCTTGGGCTGCAACACACAGCGAATAGGCTCTGGCCCACGATGCCGCTCCCCGCCTCCGACGACTACCTCCGCGAGAAGCTCGACGCGGCTGTCGGCTGTCTCGCGACCAGCGCGGAACCGATCCAGCATCGGCTACAGGCTGCGTGGAATGGCGCGCTAGGCCCACTCACTCCAGAGGACTTCGCCGACGCAAGCGAGCGCGAGCGGTTTGAGCGCATCCATGCAGCTGCGACCAAGCTGAATGCGCCGGGCGACGTAGGTCAGGTCCCGGTCTCAACGGCAGCAATAGCGGACGAGAGCGCCGAGGAGGTCGCGCGCGAGATCGTGGAGCTACGCGACGCCGTTGTCGGCCGGGCACTTCGCGGCAGCTAAGCGCCTGCGGCCCGTAATTCCGGTCGTTCCGGGCGCCTGCAGGAGGGCCGCGGTACCAATGAGGTACCAATTTCGCGGGTGTCGTGTAGCGGCGGTCACGGGCGAAGCGTACGCCGCGGGGGGCGAGTGACCGCGGATTGCTGGCTGCGTCTCTGGCATGATCAGAGCGGTGGGACCGCTTGAGCAAGAGATCGCCGATCTGCTGGAAAGGCCTGCCAAGGTGCCGGATCGAGATTGGGCGCGCGGCGATGGTCATCCGCCGGACGCGGACATGCGTGTATTGCTCCTCGGCCTCAGCGATGAGCAGCGCGAGGAGTACCTCTTCGTCAAGGTCAAGGCACTCGAGGACGCTCTGCGGCGGATCGCCCAGGCGATAGACGAATCGCGGGGAGACTCGAGCTCGTAGGTTTGAAAAGTCGATTCCGGGCTCGGCTTGTGGCGAGCGGCCGAGTACCTGGCACGCAAGCGGTGCGATGTCGTGCTCCTTCCCACGCCTGAGGTGATCGCGACTTGGAACGAGGCAGAGGGCAAGGTGATCGGACTGTTCCACGTCACCTGCTGAGCAGACGCCGGCCGCCGCGCCGTTCGGCGGCACCGCTCTGTGGTCGCTGGCGATACGAGGGCGGCGCTGGACGAGCGCGCCACGGGAATGGTGTCTCTCCGCACGTTGGACGTGGCCCGGACAACGACCGTGCTCGGGTCGAGCGCCACGTCCACCATCGCCTCGCGCAACTCGGCAAGCGCCTTGGGATGCGAGGGACAGCCGTCCCAGAGCAGAAGCTCGACACGCATCCCTTCAGGCTAGGGCACGTGCAGTTCCGGCTGGGAAGCGGAACACGCCCGCTTGCGGCAGGCGAAGCGGAAGCGAACGTCACCGTCTCGCTGCCGACGCTCTGATTGAGCCCGAGTAGCGTGTGGGGTGCATAAACCCGATCGTGCCCGTCGGCGCAGGCGTTTTGGGCTGCTCGAGGCCGTAGTCTCGCTGGCTCCGTCGATCAGAGGAGGGCTGGTGCTGGCGTCGTTGCTGTACGTGCTGTTGGGGCGGGTGATGGCGCGGGTAGATGGTCCCCGCGCCCGTGGACCGCTGTAGGGACCGAACCGAAGGGTTCGGAAAACGAGATTTCGGACCCTCAGACAGCGAGCGAGACGGAGACGCACCGCCGCTGATGGACGTCGCAGCCGGCGCGGCCGTGCTCGCTGCCGCTCGCGATAAGCGAGCGTGTCCACACCGGCGTCTCCCGCTAGCGCAACGGACGATTAGCAGGCGTCTGGGGCGAGGACGCCGGCGCTGTCGCATTGCGCGAGACAGCTGCCGGCCGCGTCGGCCACGGGTCAGCTCAAGC
>JADGPK010000121.1 GCA_017882445.1 Solirubrobacteraceae bacterium | reverse complement strand
CAGGGCCATGACGATACAAGCTCGGCAGGTGGCCGTGTCGAGCATTCGGGCGCCCGGCGCCTCGACCTCGCTCGCGCGCGGGCGAGAGCCCGGACCGCGAGGCGGGTCGGCCAGGGGCTGTACGCTGCGGGCAGCCGCGCGGGCGTGGTGGAATTGGTAGACACGCCGGCCTTAGGAGCCGGTGGGCTTAAGGCCCTTGGGGGTTCGAGTCCCTTCGCCCGCATCGACAGAAAAGGCCGGGTAATCCGGGCCCGAGACGAGTGGCGCCTGCGCGTCGGGGAGTGGCTCAGCCGACTCAGGTGCTCCAACCCGCCGCCTTCGCCGTGCGCTCGCGGATAAGCTACAGGCGACCATGGAGCGGCGTCGAGCGTGATGTGCAGTATCACCAGACGACCGTGTCCGTGCCGCCGCATGCGACGCTGATCGCGTTCGCCGACGGTCTGGTCGAGCGTCGCGGAGAGGTTCTGGACGTCGGCCTCGAGCGGCTGCGCCACGCGGCCGTGGAGCAGCATCTCGGGCTCGACGACCTGCTTTCGAAGATCACGCGCGACCTCCGAACCGAGGACCACCGCGACGACACCGCGATAGTGGGCATCCAATGGCAGGCATAGACGGCGGCAGCGCCGCCGAGGTCGTGATCGACACACGAGTCGATCCGAGCGGCGCACTGGTCGTGACCGTATCCGGTGAGCTCGACATGTCCAATGCCAGCTCGCTGGAGGCGACCGTGGCCTCGATCACCGCGGAGGGACCCGAGCGGCTGATCTTCGATCTCAGCGGGCTGCGTTTCATGGACAGCGCGGGCATCGCTGTGCTGGTCAGCGCCACGTCGAAGGTGAACGCGGTGCAGCTGCGCGACCCATCTCCCGTCGTGCGACGCGTCATCGAGCTCACCGGCCTGTCCGGCGTACTGCCCATCGAACCATGACCGACACGCGCACATTTCGCTGCCAACCCGGGTCCGTGACCTCGGCGCGCCGCGTCGTCCGAGACCTGCTGCGCGATCACCCGCGCGAGACGGCCGACGCGGCCGAGCTGATGATCTCTGAGCTCGCCACCAACTGTGTCCAGCACGCCCGCACCGACTTCGAGCTCACCATCGACCTGCAGGATCAGATCCGCGTGGAGGTCCGCGACACCAGCCGGGATCGCCCGCTGCCCCGATCGCCGACGCCGGGGGAGCCGTCCGGGCGAGGGCTGCGCGAAGCGCAGCGGTGAGCGGCGTCATGATCTCCGTCGCGACCGCCTCGAAGCGAGCCTCTGGCGCGCCGGACCACCGACGAGTGCGTCGAGGCCGGGCGCTGCTCCAGCGGTTGCCGAGGAGTGACGCCGAGGCGCGACTCAGCAGTTCGCCATCGGTTTTGATACAGGCTCGCGAGGAGGCCGTGTCGGGCATTCAGCCTCCGCTGCCGCCCACGGCCTCGATCGGCAGCGTGGGCGGGCCCAGCTCCGCGGAGCCGGTCGGATGGGGCGTGTACGCTGCGAAAAGCCGCGCCGGCGTGGTGGAATTGGTAGATACGCCAGCCTTAGGAGCCAGTGGGCGCAAGCCTATGGGAGTTCGAGTCTCCCCGCCCGCACTCATCGTGGGATCTGTCAGGCGTGCTCAGCAGCCTTCGCAAACGCCGTCCAAGCCGCCGGCCCCGGTCTCGTGCTCGCCCCGCCGGCTCGGGGCACGTGACCGCGCTCAGCAGCCTTCCTGGAAGTTCGTGCCGGTGTAGGTCGGCGGGCATTCCTCCCACGCTCTGCGTTCGTAGTGAGGTTTTATTTCTTTTCTCAGTTCTTTCAAATCTTCCTGCCATTTGAACGTGAAGTTGTTGACCAGCACGACTTCCTTCGCCTCGATCGCGCCGACGAATTCGCCGTTGTTTTTGATTTCCACCGTCGAGCCAGGCGCCACGATCGTCCCGTAGAATGACCCCGAGCTGGAGTTGTTTTCGAATTTGACCGGGCCGCCCGATCCGTCGTACAAATAGATCTGCAGGGACGTGGCGTTTGTGTTCGGGTTTTCGATCACGAAGCCGTTCTTGAACACGAGCTTGCCGGCTTCGAGTTCTCCTTTGCTGTTGATGTCGCTTTTGCAGCCCGATTGTGGTTCGCGTAGGGCCGAGTCGATGAAGATCTTGACGATGGCGTTAGGAGCGATCTTCAACGTCGCATTGGTGGCGGAAACCTGGAAATCGCAGAAGTTGTAGATCCCTCCTTTCAGTTCCAACGAGGCCTTGGTGCCTCCGCTGCCGTTGCTCATCGACAGCGAGCGGGTCAAGGGATTGAATTCGACCTTGCCTGTGACGGGGTCTTCTTCTTCTGGCTTGTTGATTTTGTTGATTCCATTCGGGATGAGAAGGTCACAGTTCTTGGCCGCTTTGATTTCTTCGATCGCAGGTTTCACGCATTCCCCGAATTGATTGGCGGATATGGCCGAGTCCCCTATGGGGACCAGCGGAGGCACAAAGGGTGACAGCTCGGGGGTCGTCGAGACGCATTTGCCTGAAGGGGATTCTTCAACTTTGCCACTGGGACTCAAGTAGTCGCATTTTGCAACGGTGACGTTTTCGCTGAGTGTGATGATGCCGTCCGTCCCGACTTCGCCTTCGAGTCTTCCACCGTTCTTGACGGAGACGGACTGATATCCGAGGATCCCTTCGACTTCGAACAGGGGGGCGGCGAGGAGGGAGGAGACGAGCTCCTGGACGCGCCGCTGGACGCCGTTGACGGTCCCGACGGACGTGACGCAGTGAACGCTGGTTTTGAGGGGGATTGTTGGTGGAATCACTCTCTGGCCGGCACAGGTTTGCCCCGAGGTGGTCGGTTCCGGTGTGGTCCAGTAGGTGAATTTAGCTCCATTGCCGAGCGGCTCGGGTCCTTCGTCTTCACAGTAGCCGCCGCTTGGCGGGGTGTACGTTTTTGTTCCGGTGATGCATCCATTTGGTCCGGGTTCGAGCTTGGTCAGGCGATAGGTCGCCACCTCCAGCCCCGCTTCGGCGGCCTCGAGCGCGGCCTTGGTGTTGTCGTCGCGCGTGGTCGAGGTGGAGGTCTGCGCCGCGACCGTGATCGCCGCGCCGATGAGCACGGTGACGATGAGCAGCGCGATCATCGCCGTGGGCAGGACGAACCCGGCCGCGCCGATCAGATCGCGCTTGAAGTTGAGATGACGCATGGCGATCATTCCGTTTCGAGTTTTGTGGGCTAGGGACTTGGGCACCGTTCGGCAACTTGTTCTTTGGTTTCCGTGGGGTTGGCGATCAGCGTGGAAACGCGGACGACGGCGGGTTTGTGGCTGCCGCTAGGCACTGTGGCGGTGACGGCCACCGTGAGCCGCTTGTAGTTTTCTGTTTTCGTGAGGCCGCATACGTTTTTGTCGTGATGCCAGGTGACGAAGTCGTAGACGTTGCCGCTGACCAGGCCGTCTTTCCATTCACAGGCCCCGATCTTTTCCGAGCATTGGTGCCCGCTGGGAGATGATTCGATCGTCCCGTTGACGGTTGCTAGTTTCTCGACTTCGGTTGCGATGGTGCCATACTGGTATTCAGTGCCGCCTGTATTGACGTAGTAGTCGGGATTCGCTTCTTCGGGCGAATGGCTCGGTGGCGTTTTCATCGCCAGTGCGCTGTAGGGGATCGCCTGCAAACGCTCGATCTCCAGCTGCGCCCGATGGGCCATCGAAGTGCGGCGTTCGGACAGCAGGTCGAGCTTGCGTGCGCTGTCGAACGCGCCGATCAGCCCGAGCAGGCCGACCGTGAGGACGAGGACCGCGATCAGCAGCTCGATGAGCGTGAAGCCCTCCTCGGCGGGGAGGCAGGGGGGGCGGCGGAAGGAGGGAAGGCGCCGCATCTCAGCCTTCGAAGTCCCGGTTGCGCATGAACGCGGCGTTTTCGAGCACCACGTTGTGGCTGTAACCGCTGCTGCCGGCCTGTTTGAGCGTGCCTTTGGCGGGCAGTTCGATCCTCAGCGTCACGGCGTTCATTTCGGTCGTGGTCGTGGTGGATGTGGCGCCCTTGAAGTACTTGAAGACTTCGGTCGGGTTGAGCACGTCGCGCACGGTCGGCACGCCGGTGCTCGGGAGGGTGCCTGTGCTTGTTTCGACGGCCTTGCGGTCGCACTCGTAGTATTCGGCGCCTGATTTCTTGACGCCGCATTCGTACCTGATCTTCCATTCCTTGCCCCCGATCGTCGCGAGGAATTCGATCGTGCCGCCTTCGTGGGTTTTGACTTCCGAGGCCTGCCGTATCTCGCGCGCCACCCGCGCGAGGCCGGCGCGGCCTTCCTGCATCGTGAGCGCCCATTCGGTGTCGCGTGCCTGCACCTGCTGGCTGGTCTCGAGCGTGCCGAGGATCGCTCCGAACACCACGAGCCCGAGCATGGTGGAGACGAGCAGCTCGATCAGCGTGAAGCCGCTCTCGGAGGAGGGGTTGGGGAGCCTCGAGCGGGCGCGGGTGACGGATCGGAACGGCCGACCGATCGAGGATCGGCCCAGAACCCGGAGCCTGGCGGAGGAAGTGCGCATCATCAGAAGTGCGTGTGGGCCTGCCAGAGTGTGTCGGCATCCCCGATCCCCGCCTTTAGCTCCAGCCGCCTGCAAGGGCCTACAATCCGGTCCGCGAGGGGGACTGGTGTATCGGTAACACGGTGGTCTCCAAAACCGCAACGCCAGGTTCGATTCCTGGGTCCCCCGCTCGAGGAAGACCCCGCACGGCGGGGCCTTCCCGCAGCGCAGAGCCGTTTTGGGCGCTGCATGTCTTCGGTCAGTGCTGGGTCTCGAGAATCACGACTCTCAGAACTCCTGTTCGGCCAGCAGTGCCGATCGC
>JADGPK010000120.1 GCA_017882445.1 Solirubrobacteraceae bacterium | reverse complement strand
TGTAGGGCCTCGCTTCCCGTCGTGATCCCCCGTCTCGTCTCTCCCGGTCTCGCCGCCCGTTCAATCTCCTGAGACGTTGGCGCAATCCGGCACCTGCGACGTGGGCGCAGTCCGGCGGCGATCACCAGGAATTCGTGGTGAGAGGCGGCGCCACGCGAGCATGCGTCCGACAAAAGGAGTGAGCCCGCGCGTCTAGTCCACGTGCGGGCTCGTGTCAGCGTCGTGCAACTACTTTGGAAGTACCCGCTCGCTGACGAGGGCTACGTTACTCAACGTGCGTGGGAAAGCGCAATTCTCGACAGCTGCCCGTTCCACCCGGAGGGCGGCTGCGGGCTTGAGAAGCTCGGGACCTACCCCCGCGTCGAGCCCGAAGGGATGCGCGTCGCGCGCTGGTGGTGCCCCAAGAAACGGGCATCGATCAGCTTGCTTCCGTCGTTCCTGGCGGCGCGTCTCTCCGGCACGCTGGCCGCCGTCGAGGACGTCGTCGCGCTGGTGGAGGCCAAAGGCGTCGCGGCGGCCGTCGATGAGGTGCATCCGCCCGACGCCGACGACTTCGTCGGGCTCGCCTGCGCGCTGAAGTCGATCCGCCGGCGGGTCTCGGCGGTGCGAGCCGCGCTGCTCGCGATCGCCACGCTCTTGCCTGATCGCTTCGCGGGGGTGCGGCCCACGCTCGCCGCGTTCCGCGAGGCGCTCGGTGTGCCGCGCGTGCTCGCCCTGCTGCGCGAGATCGCCGAGCGGCACCTGGGCGCCCTTCCTGTACCTCTCGGATTCGGCACCCGAGCCGCCGCGTGAAAGGAGGCCAAGCGAGTCGATCCACACGAGACGGTGAGCGCGCAATACGTCGCGAGGCGCGAGCCTCTCCTCACGCCGCGCGGGAAGGACCCGAGCGAGCGAAAAGGAGAAACGTCACATGCAATCTGCACCCATCGTCACGACACCGACGGAGCCGTGCGAGCGCCGCCGCGAGATCGCCCTCTTCCGCTACGGCGTCATCGCGGACCTCGTGCAGCTCGAACCGCACCATCGAGGCCTCTACAAGCAGCTGACGGAAAAGGCCGCGCGCGACTACACGATCCCTGGCTCGCTTCGTCGTCACGTCGCCGCCGAGACCATCCGCGGATGGCTTCGCGACTATCGTGCCGGGGGCTTCGACGCCCTCGTGCCTCGCGAGCGCGCCGACGTCGGGAGCGCGCGCTCCATTCCTGTCCGCGTCGTCGATCTCCTCTGCCAACTCAAAGACGACACCCCGGGCCTCACCATCCCCGGCCTCCTGAAGCTCGTGCGCGCCCAGCACGCCGACGTCGTCACCGACGAGGTCAAGCTTCCCGAGTCCACGGTGCATCGCCTGCTCGCGCGCCGCGGCCTGATGAAGAAGAAGCCCGACGATCCGACGAGCAACGACCGGCGCCGCTTCGAGCACGAGAACGCGGGCGATCTCTGGATGAGCGACGTGATGTACGGGCCGAAGATCCGCGACGCCGGCCGGCTGCGGCGGACCTACCTCATCGCCTTCATCGACGACGCGACCCGCGTCGTGCCGTTCGCGACGTTTGCGTTTTCCGAGGGCACGGTCTGCTACCTGCCGGCGCTCGAGCAGGCGGTGCGCCGTCGCGGCATTCCGAAGCGGCTCTACGTCGACAACGGCTCGGCCTTCCGCTCCAAGCAACTCTCCGTCGTGTGCGCCAAGCTCGGCATCGCGCTCATCCACGCCAAGCCGTACGCACCGCAGGGAAAGGGGAAGATGGAGCGTTGGTTTCGGACCGCACGGATGCAGCTCTTGCCGCTCCTGCATCCCGAGCAGCTCGTGTCGCTCGACGCCATGAATCGCGTCCTCGCAGCCTGGATCGAAGGCGAGTACCACCACGCCCCGCACCGTAGCTTGGGCGACGAGGCTCCCGCCGACAAGTGGGCGCGCACCAGCGAGGGGGTACGCATGGCCTCCGCAGATCTCGGCGACCACTTCCTCGCAGAGCAGAAGAGAAACGTGCAGAAGGATCGTACCGTCACCCTCGATGGCGTCGCCTTCGAGGTCGACGCCGCGCTCGTCGGTGAGCGCGTGACGTTGCGTTTCGATCCCGCTCGCAAGCCTGACAAGCGCACCGTCGAGGTGTGGCACCAGGGCCGTCGCATCGAGATCGCGCGCCGCGTCGACATCCTCGCCAACTGCTTCGTCAAGCGCAGCAGCTCCACGAAGAATCTCGAGATCCCCAAGGGGGTCGGCGCCGACATTCCCGACGGCCTGGCCATGCGCGAGCTCGTCGACGGCCACAACGACGAGGACCTCTTCTGATGTACCGCAAGCACTTCGCGCTCACGCGCCATCCCTTCGACAAGGACCTCGCGGCCGACGATCTCTTCGAGTCCGCCTCGCTCGCAGAGCTCGGCGCGCGGCTGCGCCACCTCCTCGACATGCGCGGCATCGGCCTCGTCACCGGCGACAGCGGCTCAGGCAAGACCACCACGTGCAGACGCCTCGTCGCGAGCCTGCACACCGGTCTCTACCGCGTGCTGTACGTCTCCATGACCACGGGAAACGTGATGGACCTCTACAAGTCCATCGCGTGGGAGCTCGGCCTGCCGACCGAGCGCAATCGCGCCGCGCTCTTCCGGCAGATCCGCGGCGAGGTCTCCAGACTGTGTGCCGAGAACCGACTGCGCCCCGTCCTCATCGTCGACGAGGCACACCATCTCCGGACCGATCTGCTCGAGGATCTCCGGCTGCTCACCAACTACGCGATGGACTCCGAGAACCGCCTCACCGTGGTGCTCGTCGGCCATCCCGAGCTGCGCAGGCGCATGAGCATGGCCGCCCTCGACGCGCTCGCGCAGCGCATCGTCGTGCGCGCAAACGTCCGCGGACTCGTGCGCGAGGAGCTCGGCCCCTACCTCGCGCATCGCCTGCGACTGGCGGGGACCGAGCTGCCGCTCTTCGAGCCACCCACCGTGGAGGCGATCTACCAGGCATCCAGCGGCCTGCCACGCAAGGCCAATGCCCTCGCGCACCACGCGCTCTTCGCCGCCGCGATCGCCAAGGCCAAGGCCGTCACCACCGAGCACGTGCAGGCCGCCATGCAAGAAATCGCGTAGCCAGTCCCGCCCAAACACACGGACGCCGGGGTGCGCGCGCTCGTCGCGCGGCGCTCCGGCGTCTCGCTTTGTCCCGACGCTTCCCTCCGTCGGAGCCGATCACGCAGACCGGGAGATCACGCCGGTGGCGTCACGACAGAGAGCGAGAGTCGGGCGGTGGAATAGCGTGGGAGACAACAAGACTACGTTGAACTGGCACCGCCCGATTTTCGCGTCGTCCGGCGATTCGTCTCGCTCGGTGAGTGGTACGAAAGCACGCTCCGGAGGGAATACCGCGTGAGATACGGCCTGTCATGAACATAGGTTCTCTACTTCCCGTCCACCCTTCGAGAGGATTTCATGGATCCCGTCCCGAGAAGAGCAGCGCGGCTCATCGCGCTCGACGCGAACAACCGAGTTCTACTGCTCCAGTACGCACGACCCAACGGGGAGAAGTTCTGGGCGACACCCGGAGGCGGCCTGGAACCGGATGAGACCTTTGAAATGGCCGCCCTGCGCGAGGCTGCCGAGGAGCTGGGCGTGCGCGACGTTCAGCTCGAGCCACTCTGGGAAGGAGTCGCGACCTTCCAGATCGGAGGTCGCTCGATCCATCAGGAGGAGAAGTTCTTCTTGCTCGGGCTCGATGCCCTTCGAGCCGCGGCAGACGTGCAGCAGGCGCACCGCTTGGAGGGCATCATCCAGACGCGCTGGTGGACGTTGTCGGACCTCCGATGCACCGAGGAAACGGTGTTCCCCGACGACCTCGCATCTCGCGTCGCGGCTCTGTGCCCTGGCGCGGGTGAGCCTGATGAAAGTGGTCCTCAAGAGGAGTGACAGGTCGTGGGCGTTGGGGCGCGAAGCGAAGTCTCGTCACTGGCGCCCTTGCTCGAAAGGTGCAGCCGACCTCTACGCTTCGTTGGCACCTCACGATTCGTGGCACACGGCTTCGAGCTTGTAGCCGTCAAGATCGCGGACGAACGCCGCGTAGTAGCCGGCGCCGTAGTGCGTGCGGAGACCGGGCGCACCGTCGTCGGTTCCACCCATTCGCATCGCAGCGGCGTGGAAGCCATCGACCGCCTGACGACTTGTCGCGGTGAGAGCGAGGTGCCAGCCGGCTCCGGGCGCTCTCGCGCGCTCCCCCAAGGTGACGAGCGCCAGCGGCTCATCGCGGTCGCCGTGTTTCCCGTACCCGACGCCGTTCTCGGTGGACCAGAGCCGGACGTACCCAAGAGGTGCCAGGATCGCATCGTAGAATGCGGCCGCTCGGGCGAGGTCGGACACTCCAAGGGAGACGTGGTCGATCATGTCGCCATCCTACCGGGCTCTTTCCGGCGCCGACACGTTGGGGCCGGGTGCTGAAGGTAACTCGCGCTAGGAGTTGGGCGCGCGCCCCTCCACCCGTCAGGGCCCTTCAACACGGATCGCCGTAGAACCGCGCGATTATCCGTTGAAGTTAGCTCGGCAACGGCCGGAGCGCGTATTCAATGGACGCACGCATATGGCGCGATGGCAGGCGATTTCGCCGAAAACCGCGAGGTTCCTGAAATTGGGTGCCCGCCGAGATCGCGAAGTGGACCTTTGATCTTGGTCGGGCAATTTCCGGCCGGAAACAAATATCTCTCGGGACCGGTCGCAGGTTGCCCAGTTAACCGTCGTTTCCAGTTGATGAGCGGCGCATGCTGGCAGCCGGCAACGCGGTGGGCGCTCGGACCGAAGAGGTCGGTGACCGGGCTCCTCCTGGAGCTG
>JADGPK010000119.1 GCA_017882445.1 Solirubrobacteraceae bacterium | reverse complement strand
GGGGCTCTCCCGTTACGGATCGTCGCCTGCTCGGTCGAGTACGGACGGGATCTGTGCTGGCGTCGGTTTCGGAGGCTTCATCCACACGTATACGAGCGCCACCCGCACCCCGACCGACTTTATGCACCTCACAGGGCCGTAGAGCTGGGCGCGACAGCAACACGAGCGCCATCACCCGTGCCAACAGCACGTACAGCAACGACGCCAGCACCAGCTTCTCCTCTGACCGACGGAGCCAGCGACACTATGGACGCGAGCGCCCAAAACGCCCGTTCCAGCGAGCACGATCGAATTTATGCACCCCACACGCTCCAGCAGCACTGCACCGGACAGCCTTCTTGGCTGTCCGCAAAGGCATCCCTGCCCCTCAGCGTCGCTGCGCTCCGCTTCGGAGCCAATTCGCAAGGTAGCCAAGCCTGCTGCGATGAACCGACCGCTGCTACAACGGGCTCAGCATGACCGCACGCTCGGTGCGCATGGTGGCCACCTCCTCGGCTTTCAGACCCTGAGCGAACTCGTTGATCTTGCGTCTGGGTCCGGTCACAGTGAAAGCTACCTGGCTCGTGAGGAGGTGGGGATGTTCGATGATCTTGCACTGGAGGCCGAGCTTCTCAGCCCAGTCGAGCATCGTCTGATCGAAGGAGGCCCGAATGAGCTTGCCGGCACTTGCGACCATCGTGCGCGTTTCGAGCGCCTCGGCGTCGCGCTCGGCGGCTTCATCGATCCGCTTCTCATCAGAAGTGAGGGGCGGATCGGTCTGACGCCATTCGTCAAGCTGTTCATCCCAGTGACTCACCCAGATGCTCGCCTTGATGCCGTCGCGCCGCAACACGCCTTCAATCGCGGCCCGCGCCGCCGTGAGAACCGACTCGGTCTCGGCGTACGCGAACATCAGCTTGCCGTCGTGCGTGATCACGACATCGTGCGGCACCGCCGCCCCGACCTCCCGTACGACATCCGGGCCGCGAAGGCGTCCGAGGAGGTGATCGAGCGTGCCGCGCGTGTCTACGGCGTCCAGCTCGGCCTTCAGGCGCCAACCCTGATCTTCTGACACGATCCTCCGATCCAGTTGCGGGGAATCATAACGTCGATGCCGCGATGCCAGGGGCGGCGTTCAGCTCGACGCCCGTGGTGCGTTGGGACTTGTCAGCGGCGCTCGGGAAGCCAGCTGACCAACCAGCCATGCGGCGAACGCTAGATCGAGTAGTCGCGTCGTGCCCTTGGAAAGTTGGTCTGGGTGCCTTGCTGCTGGTGACGGCGGTACTTCTCTGGCGAAAAGGACGTGGCGCCGGCGCCACGTCCTTAACCCGCGGGCAACTACGGGAAACCGCGGGTATCCACGCAGAGCAGGCTCGATCCGCGACCAGCCGATTTGCAGGACTTTTGTGGTCTTTCCAGGCCGGTTTGCCCGTCCCTGAAAAGAGTGGTGCGCACCATTCCCGGAAGTCGTGGTGTCTTGGGTTCGATTCTGAACGGCGAATTCGAACAGGAACTTCGGCCGCGTAGGTGTGTGTCGCTTCGGTCGCGCCGTCACGGAGCGCCGCGGCTCCTCCTAGCGCACTCGATATTCCGCGGCAGAGTGCGGATACATTCAGATCACTCAGATTTGAGTTTCTTCTTCTCCCGTCGTTCCATTGCTTCGCGCTTGAGTTGGGCTTGCTTGCCAGCTTCCTCGGCGTTGCGCTGAGCGCGGCGTTGTTGGGTGGTGCTGAACGATTTGGTAGGACCAGCCGGCCTGCCCTTGCTGTTTTGTCCTGGACCCATGAGTCCTCATCTCCCTTATAGGGAAAGTCACTCTACGCCGTTTGCCCAGGAGGGTGCTGATCTCCACGCCGGGCCCCGGCAGGCGGCTGGTGAAGCGGAAGCTGTTGGAGCCGGCCTTGCGGCGCGTCGATCGTGACCTCTCAGGTCGATGAGTGCTTGTGTGGTGCCGTTTGCTTCGGCCGCTTGCGGCCTGGCCCAGCTCGAAGGGCGCCGCTCGCGGGCGTGTAGATGCTCTCGCGGCCGTCGTCCCAGCAGATCCGGTAGCGAGGCGAGGGATCGCCTCGGAGTACCTCCTCAACGACACCCGAGCGGGGTCGGCGATCCGTTGACTCGGACTCCGCTACGACGCGCTTGCCGACCTCAAAGGCCATCATCACCCCTCATCGCTCATGTTCAGTTCACCGGGGACCAACCCCGCCGGACGCAAGGTACCACCGCCCGCCGCGATCGGGCCGGTGGTACGGCCGGGCTCACGTCGCGTGGCTCGGTCGGCCTCGGCCTCGTGTTCACGACACGACAACGGATCGGTAACAGGCGCGCGACATATGAGCGGGAGCAGCCAGCCACACTGAGGCTCGTGGCGACACTGCCCCCGTTGTACGCGCACCGCCTCGGCCGCGAGCCTGGCCCCGACTCGTCACGAGCAGCCCTGCAGGCCACGCTCGCTGGTCCGGTCGATGGCCTCGAGACCGATGCCTGTCTGACCGCCGACGGACGGCTGGTCCTGCTGCACGAGCCGTGGCTGAGCGGCGCTACGACGTTGCGCGGCTGGGCGCACCAGACGGTCTGGAGCGACCTGCGGCGTGGGCGCCTGCGCGACCGCTACGGCGCCCCGACGAACGAGACGCCGATGCTCCTCGACGAGCTGCTGGACGGCGCGCCCCGTGACGTTCCGGTGCAGGTCGAGGTAAAGGCCCACGGCGATCCTGCGCTGGCACGGGCTACCGCCGCCGCGGTGTGCCGGGTGGCGGGAGGGCGAGCGGACCGCCTTGTGGAGGTTCTCTCCTTCCATACGACCGCGTGCGAGGAGGCCGCCCGCCATGGGATGCCGACGCGGCTGGTCGCGTGGGCCGACTACATGCCCGCCGCGCTCGCACGATGGGCGGCGCGTGCCGGTGTCGGCGGCGTCTGTATCGAGCACTTCCTCCTGCACCCTGCGCTAGTCGAGCGCCTGCGGTCTGATGGCCTCAGCGTCACAACCGGGACAATCAACGACGCCACGCTCGCCGCGCGAGCCGCTGCTCTCGGCGTCGACGCCGTCACCACCGATCGACCGGCGGCGCTGCACCGCGAGCTCGCCGCGACGTCGCTGGCGGCCTGAGCGGCGCGACCGCAAGCTGCCGTCAGCCGGCCGCTCGTAGCACCGCGAGGATCCGCGGGTGGCCGTCGATCTCCAGCTCCTCGACGACCTCTAACTCGTCGAGGCCGACGATCCGCCCCAGTCGCCGCAGACCCTCCGGGGAGAAGCCCCAGTAGACGAAGTCATCGCGCGCGTACACGTCGCCCGGCTCGTGAACCTCGATCGCCGGAGCGTCGGCGGCCATGCGCGAGCCGTAGGTCTCGAGCACGACTTCGCCACCCGGCGCCAGCACGTCCGCGAGCGCCCGCAGCAGCGCGATCGGGTCGGTCACCCGGTGCAGGATGCCGAAGCACAACGCAACGTCGAAGCGCTCGCCGAGCTCGCGCACGTCCAGTGCGTCCATGCGGCGATACTCGACCCGCGACGCGAGCAGCCCGGCGATCGCGCGGAAGCCGGCACCGCCGGTCAGCGTCACGCCGAAGCGAGCACGCACCCAGTCGACGTACTGCTCATTGTCGACCGCTACAACGCGCCGCGCACCGCGAGCCTCCGCGAGGAAGCTGTAGAAGCCGTCGAACGCGCCGACGTCAAGCACGCTGCGCCCCGCAAAGCGATCTGCGTCGAGCGCCGCAAGGCGATAGCCGTGGTCGCGTGCGATCCCCGGCGTGTAGACCCCCGGCGCAAGCGCGAAGGTGTGAAACCAAAGTGGAACCGAATCGCGGACACGCTCGGCGACCGCCGCGGGCGCGCCGATGGCCTGCACGTCGGCGACAACCCGCTCCGCAGGGGACGTCTCAGGGATCGGCTCGATCGGCTCGGCCGCGATTGCATAGGCTGCCAACGCATCAGCTCCAGTCTGTCGTTCACAGGACGGTCACATCGGTATCACACAGTACGGTGCCTGGCGGCTCGCGACGCCGCGACCGCCGCGACGCCTGCAGAGCCTCACGCGATAGGCGCAACCCGGGCTTGGGCCTCTAGCGTGTGTGCCCGGTCGCTGCTAGGGTGTCCCGATTAGGTTGGGCCGGTTGCCCGACATATGCAGTGTGGGCGGTCGTAGCCTTTGCTCTAAGCGATCTCCACGTTCGCGGCACACGAGAATGTAGGAGGAAGCACGATGGCTACTGGAACCGTCAAGTGGTTCAGCGACGACAAGGGCTTCGGGTTCATCACGCCCGACGACCAGTCCAAGGATCTATTCGCCCACCACTCAGGGATCGTCGGCGAGGGCTATCGCTCGCTCACCGAGGGCGCGAAGGTCTCCTACGAGGCTGAGGCCGGGGACAAGGGTCCCAAGGCCGTCAACATCCAGCCGATCTAGTAATCCGGCGCATCCGCGGCGGTCACAGCGACGCATGGACGCTGAGTCGCACGGGAGCGCCGACACCGTGACCGTCGCGGTCATCGACAACACGACGGGCGCGACGCTGCTCTCGTGCACGGTCAACTCAACGAACAAAAACAGTTGCTCAAATACCAGCGGGTCGGGTTCTGCGGCGCCTGGTGACAACATCGAGGTTCGTCCGGACGGACGCGGTACGTGGCACGCTCGTGGTCTGGCCGAAGAACACCGACGACCTGACGCAAGCGCGAGTCGGTCTAGCGACCACATTGGGTGACGAGGCCCTGTTCGGGGTGTCTGAGCCGGTGGAGCGGTTCTCCGGCCCGCCGAAGATACGGTGATGAAGACCGTCGAGTGGCGCCCTCGCAGGCGCTGGTTTCCTGACCTCAAGGCCGAGGCGCTTGCTTGGTGGGTGAGGACGGCCTCAGAC
>JADGPK010000118.1 GCA_017882445.1 Solirubrobacteraceae bacterium | reverse complement strand
ATGACCAGCCACGCCGGGCAGGATGACCGGCGCAGTCTCAGGGCCTTCGTGGAGCAGACTCGCCGCATCCAGCGGCGGACCGCTCACCGCCGCTCGGCGCCATTGGCGCCTCGAGGCTGCCGAGCCGGCTGCGGGACTGTGGTCACACCCGCTACACGGCGACGTCGTGACATCAGACGCCTGCGAGATCGCCCATCCCGACAGCGGCAGAAGAAGCCCTGTGTCAAGCGCCGGTGGTCTGGAGGGCTTGGTAGGCGTGGTGTCGGACGTTCTGGTGCGGCGCTAGACGGCGTCCCCTCCGGGCAGCGAGCGGCAGGTGGACCGGATCGCGCCGCGCAAGTCGAACAATCGGTTGTTGCTTGTCTCCAGCTTGTCTTCAGCGTGTCTTCATCGCCGACATGGCCGTTGAGTGGACTCGCCTGCGCTACCAGGCCCGCCCATCGTCAGGCACATCGTCCACCAGTTCGCGAGCGATGTCCCTCTCGGCGGACTTGGCTATGTCCCTGTAGAACCGTTCCTCGAGCGACCCTCCTGGGAACTTTGCCGCGATCTCCTGCGAGCGATCCCGCTGTTCGACGGTTTCCGGGAACGGTTCACCAGGCGTACCGGACCGGACTCCCGAAATCGTGGCTCCCCACAGCGCGCCGATCATCTCCCCGCGGACCTCCTCACCGAGTCGGTCGGCAGCGTGCAGCGCCGTTCGCACGAAGTCAGGCTGGTCCCAAATAACGGTCCGAGGCGCTTCGTGAAGCACGGCGGCAACGGCGCGCGCTATCTCCTCGGAACCGGACGCGAGCGCGTTGCTCAAGACGTCGACAACCTGGCTGTCATACCCGGTCGCAACCGCCGCGAACACCTCGGCTCCCATCTTTCGCCGGATCCAGGAGTCGAGCCGGTCGGCGATCCAGATCAGGATGCCGTTCAAGCCGACGATGAAGTCAGTGGTCTCGCGGATCCGGAGGCGGTTGTCCCAATCGAACGGAGTCGCGCTGTAGCCATCGAGGGACTGCAGGTTCTCGGCGCGTTCGACTCGATCTTGCAGGAGCCGGATGACCCACCCCGGGTCCGTGGACGACCGGATGGCGAGCGCTTCGGTGACTGAGTACCCGCTGATGTCGTCGAGCGCCACAAGGTGTTCGCGCATTCGCGCCAGTTCTTCTTCTGAGAAGTTGCTCCACGAGATACCGAGTGGGGCCAGGAAACACATGAAGATGTCGTCAGCCACGCCCGCGTCGTCTGCGAATCGGATGGCGGCGATGAGACGTGTTGCTTCGACAGGGCGGCTCCGGGCGAGTGACTGGGCTGCTCGAGCGATGTTGCGCCTGATGGCCGGATCCGGGTCAGACGCGAGTTGCAGCAGGAGGTCAACTTCGCCTGCGTGTGGTTCGCGGGAGCCACGGTTCCAGCCGAGTGCTTGGGCGACAGAGCGGCGTCGCTCTGCCGGTCCGCTCGTCAGCAGGTCCTTGGCGTCTTTCAGCGCGGCGTCCTGGTCATCTTCGGCGAGCGTAGCGAGCACGACCGGGAGCACTGGGTCGAGATCGGTGGGCCAGGCGTTCGTTCGGATGTGATTGAGCAGGGCGTGCGCGAGGCTCGGACGGGCCTTGATCAGTTCTGCGACGAGAGGACCTGGGTGACCTGCAGTCGTTCCGTGGACCTCGCGGTCTGCCCCAAGTCGAGCGACGAGCAACTCCACGACCTGGTTGTCGTTGTACGAGGCCAAACCGGCGACGACCTCCTGAGTGAGCTCTTGGCGCTTGGACTCCATCGCTTCGTAGTCGTCGCCGCGGTCGCGAATCAGATGTCCCCAGCCGTCGTGGACGACAAGGGCAAGCTGGGACTCGACTCCGCCGGGGAGTCTCTGCAAGGCACGTTGTGCCGCCTCGCGGGTCGGTGAGTCGGCGTAGTTCTCGTGCCAGAAGAGGGCATCCCGGATCGCGACGAGAACGGCCGGATCGAGGGTCCCGGTTGCAGCCGCCGCGGCGAGTCGCTTGATCGTGTCGACGAACCCGGGTGTCCAAACCTCACGTTCATGGTTCGAGACCGTGCGGCCGAAAGTGCCAGACGGATAACGCAACGCCGACTTGAGGGCCTTGACTGCTGCTCCAGCCCGCCGACGGTCAGATGAGATGAGCTCTTCGAAGGCTAGGTCGATGACCCGCTTCCGGACCTGCATCACGCTCGCGGGATTGAGCGAGTACGGCCGGAACGTGATCGTGTGCCCGCGGAAGCTCGAGTCATCGCCTTCCGTTGCGAGCATCGGCTCCAGAACTTCGAACGGCGAGAGCGGCCGATCGTCGGCAAACCAGGTCGAGACAATGTCGACGATCCTGGAGTTGAACAAGACGGGCTTTGCCAGACCGAACTCTGCCAGCTCACGCAGGATCCGTAGTGCGTGTTGGGGGTTTGGGTTGGTCGGACGCTCATCGAGCCCGGCGAGATCCCACAACTGGCCTAGGGCTTCGGGCAGGGTGTCCAGTGTCATCGCAGCGAACCTGACTGCCGGCGGAAGTGCGTGCAGCACTTCGCTGTAGCCGCGCGAGACGTAGTGTCTCCAGACGCTGTGTTCGTCGCTAACGTGCTCAGTCGGATTTTCGATGAGCCAACGAGTCACCTTGAGCGCACGCTCAGGCTGGAAGTAGGCAACCTTCGCCAGCAGCTCGACCAGCTCTCGCCGGCCGATCAGATCGGCATCCTCGATTCGAGCCCGGAACGCAGTCCAAAGCGAGTCGGCAAGGCTCGGCGCATAGGGGCGCTTGTTGCGAACCTGCCAGTCCACTCGGTTGACGTTCACAAACAGGTGCTCAGCGCTGGTGCCCATCACCAAGGGCTCGATGCGGGCGAGGTAGCCAGTGCCCTGAGGGTCGCCGTCGCCGAAGGCGGCGTCGGCCAGGATCACGTCACCGAGCAGGTCCGGCACGATCCGCAGCGAGTCGCCGCGGCGCCTGAGGATGCCTGCGTTCTCCAGGTTGCGCAGGTGCTTGTGCAACTCGTCGTAGGGCTTCCTGACGATCGCGCTCAACGACTCCCGCGCACTGGTTTCGTTGGTGCGAAACGGCTGCAGGGCTGCGACCGCGTCGAGAACTGCGTTGCGTGTAGGTGGATCATCGGCGAGCGGGTCCTGCACGAGTGCGTCACGAAATCCGCGCATGATCTGGTCGCGCACGTTGTCGTCTTGCTCCAGCGCCCCGGCGTTCAGCTGACCCCGCTTGATTAGGACGCCGCCGACGACCGTTGCGAGAGGGGAGTCGGTGGTCAGTCGGGCCAGCCGCCGCGCGACCGCTTCAGGCAGGTCGACGCCCAGCGCTTCCCTGGCCAATGACGTCGCGTCCTCCACATCGAGGTCGCCAAGTTCAACCTCGGTCAGGTCTTCCGGAAGGAGTCCGGCCCGCGCCAGCCTCTCCTTCAGGGTCCGGAGGCCGTACGGCCGGGTGGCGAGCACGATCTTGGCGTCCCGGTTGCGGCGCCAGATGCCGGCGACCACAAAGGTGATCTCGCTGAGCTCATGTGCGTCGTCGATGACGACGGTCAGCTCTCCTTGGTGTGGAAGCAGTTCGAAATCTGGTACTGCAACCTGGGCGTCGCCGGGGAGGATCCGGATCTGGACGTGCTTGGTCGGTGCTTCGTCCGCGAGGGCCTTCAGGAGGCGTGTCTTGCCGACGCCGCCGGCGCCGACAACAAAGGCGAGGGTCGCGTCCGGCTGGTAGGCGGCAGACACCAGCGCACCAAGCTGCTCCTGTCGGCCGGCGAGGCTCCACTCGTGGTTAAAGATTGTGCTGCGGGTCGCATCGAAGTGTTCTTCGGGCAGGAGCCACGGCCCCGCGGATGCGATGCCGAGGAATGACTCTCGGTGTCCGGGGAAGTAGGTGTCGACGATGCGGACGGCCTGTTCACGTTGGTTTCGAATGTACCGCGAGATGTCTTCGCCGTCCCACAGCTCCCAGTCCGATTGCTTTGCAGCCTCCTTCCGAGTGGCGGGAGTGGCCGATTGCCGCGACAGGAACAGGTAGTTCTTTCCCGCCGCGATCGTGACCTCGTTGATCGCCCTGAGCACGGCGGCCGGCCCGAACTCTCGGTGCCGCTTGCACTGCCCGGTCGCCAGGTTCGCGCCGCCCTCGGTGACCAAGATGTCGATGCCGTACTGCTTGTGACCGCGCCCGCCGAACCGGCTGGCGTGACCCAGCGGGAACATGAGTGCCATCACGTCGGCGATGAGGTCCTCGAACCGATCCTCGGGGAGCTCCTGCAACGGAAGGGTACGAGTCAGCGGTCGGACCGGGAGGTGGACGGCTGGAGCGGGGGGCCGGTACCCGCCCGCATCGACGAGTGCATCTTCGTCAACAGAGAGCACCTTCGCGAGGTCGGTGAGCATCGCCCTCCGGGGCCTCGACCGGCCGCCTTCCCACCCGCTGACTGCCTGTTGACCCACGCTCAGGAGCGCCGCGAGTCCGGCTTGGTCGAGGCCGAGCGCTTCACGGCGTTCACGAATCAGTTGTCCGATCTCGGAGTGCATGGAATCGATCATACGCAGAAACTGCGTGCGACTCTTTGTATGGGCATCGGCCCCCGTCCTCAACGTCCATCGGGGCGCATGGGCTCGCTCATCGGCATGTCCGGACGTCCGACCCTGGCACGTCCGCTCCTGGCGCTAGCCTCTCCTAATGATGCGCCGCCTCGTCGCCGTCGCCGCCTGCCTCGTACTAGCCGCGGTGGGCGGTTGCAGTTCGACCAGCTCGAGTACCGGACCGGCGGCTGGCGCCACGTCCGGCGCTGCCACGACACGTACGACCTCGGCGGCTGCATCACCCGCCACGCAAGCGCTCGCCGACGGCAAGATCCCCAT
>JADGPK010000047.1 GCA_017882445.1 Solirubrobacteraceae bacterium | reverse complement strand
GCCTCGTCCATCGCGTAGTTGGCCGCTCGCGTGCCGTGCATCCCGAGCATCCCGAGCCACTGCTGATGCGGCGCGGGGAAAGCGCCGAGACCCATCAGCGTGCAGGTCACGGGGAAGCGGCCGTTGGTGGCGAACTCGGTCAGCTCGGCTGACGCTTCGGCGTTGACGACGCCGCCGCCGGCGTAGATGACCGGGCGCTGAGCTGCAGCGAGCGCCTTGGCGGCCTGGCGGATCTGCTTCTGATTGCCCTCGACTTTCGGCTGGTAGCCGGGCAGGCGCACGTCGGAGACGGGCTCGTAGTCGATCTCCGCGCGCGAGAGATCCTGGGGGATGTCGACGAGAACCGGCCCGGGGCGTCCCGTGCGCGCTATGTGGAAGGCCTCGTGTATCGCCCGAGGGATTTCCTGCGGGTGGATGATCATGAAGGAGTGCTTGACCACCGGCATCGTGATGCCGATCGTGTCGGCCTCCTGGAAGCCGTCGGTGCCGAGCAGCTCGGTGCGCACCTGGCCGGTGATGAAGACCACCGGGACGGAATCCATCATCGCGTCGCAGATCGGCGTGGTCAGGTTGGTCGCCCCGGGCCCGCTGGTGGCAAAGGCGACGCCCACCCTTCCGGTGGCCTTGGCGTAGCCCTCGGCGGCGTGCCCGCCGCCGGCCTCGTGTCGTACGAGGATGTGGCGGATGCCGCCGTCGACGAAGGCGTCGTAGGTGGGGAGGTTGGCGCCGCCTGGCAGGCCGAAGACGACGTCCACGCCCTCCGCCTTGAGACATTCCATCAAGGCATCGACTGCCCGCATCGCACCGCCCTCCCTTCCTTTATTTAGGGAAAAAAGCCAGTGTACCAGCGGGTTTGCGCCCGCCTTCAGGATGATCCGATGGCGACACCGATCGCGAGCACGATCAGGCCTCCCACCGTCACCACCAGCAGCGAGGAGCGCATCGACTCCTCGAGAAAGCGTTTCCTGATCCACGCGATCGTGAACAACTCGACCGCGACCACGATCCCAGCGACGATCAGCGCTTTGTGGACGTTGGCGATGATGAACGGGAGGGTGTGAAAGATGCCGCCGAGCGTCGTCATTCCCCCGGTGATCGCGCCGCGCACGAGCGCCGAGCCGCGACCGGTTTCCTCGCCCGTGTCCGACAGGGCCTCCGACCAGCCCATGCTCACGCCGGCGCCCAGGGCGGTGGAGAAGCCCACAAGGAGCGCGGTACGGGAGCTCGAGGCCAGCGCCGCCGCGAAGATCGGCGCGAGCGAGGAGACGGTGCCGTCGATCATGCCCACCAGCGCGGGCTGGACCACGCGGAGCACGAAGTCGCGCTCGTCCTTGAAGCCTGCGCGGTGAATCCAACGGGTCAGGAGCGATTCCCGGCGCTGCGGCGCTGTCTCTGTCTGCGTGCGCACGGTGTCCAGACAGGGTATGCCAAGCATCGGCTTAGGGCAGCCGAAATCGCCCGCCGGCGGCGTCGTTTGAGCCGTGCAGCGCTCAGCGCGTCCGAGCCGGCGGGGTCCGCTCCGGCGCGATCGCCACGTCCGGGAACTCGAACTCGATCCCGCAGCGGGTGCACAGCGCGTCGTAGATCTTTGTCACGCGCCCGCAGTTCGGGCACTGGCGGCGCAGCTCGTCGCGCTCGAATCTGTACGCGATCGCGGCGATCAGGCCGAGGAACGGCACGAGCGCGGAGATCAGGAACCAGAGCACGAACGAGCTGCCCTTGATCCTGCCGACGATGCCACCGGCGAGGCCGAAGCTGGCCGCGATGGTGACGTAGGCCATCGCCCGAGTCCCGGACCTACAGCAGCACGCGTAGCGCCCACACGACGGCCACGACCGCAACGACGAGGATCAGCGTGCTGAACAGGAACGAGATGAGGTGAATGACCACGCCCAGCAGCAGCCACGCCGCGACCAGAAACACGAGCGCCGCGACCACGGTGCGGCCAAACGACCTGGAGGGCGTCTCATTCATATGCGTGTCAGCTTAACGACAATGCGGCCGAGCAGGAAGTGCTACCCCTGCCCGGCCGCATTTGCCAGCGCACCGGCTGAGGGAAGCCGATACGTTCGACATGAGCGGTAGCCGCTACGTGCGGCCCAGCGGGCCAAACTCGCTCGCGAGCCCGGCGGTGGAGATGTCCGATCCACTCAGACTCAGGCGGGTGCGTCGGCAACCCGCACCCTCCCCGACGCTGGAGAGCTTGTAGCGACGGATACGGGGTCCGCGGGGCGCCCCGTCCGCTGTCTCCTCGGGCAGCAGGATGAACCGCCGAGGAGGTAGGTCGCTCGAGTTGGCTGCTGACCGGTTCATGCTCAGCATGTTGGCGCGAGGGCGCACGATTGCCTTGGGCCAATCGTCCAAAATGTCCTGCGCGCTCGTGCTCTGAGTGATATCCGCCGTGCGCGGGGATCCGGCGCTCAGACGCCGAGCTGCTCGTGGATCAGACGGGACACCTCGGTCCCGTCCGCGCGACCCTTGGTCTCGCGCATGACGTGACCCACGATCGGTCCGATCGCCTTGGCGTTACCCCCCCGCACGCGCTCGGCCGCCTCGGCGTTGGCCTGCAGCGCAGCGGCGACGATCGCCGCCAGATCCTCGCCGCCGCCGATAGCCGCAAGGCCCTCCGCCTCTACGATCGCCTCCGGCTCGCCCCCATCTGAGACGAGCCTGTCGAGCACCTGCCGCCCCGCGCCAACGCTTACGCGTTTGGCGCCCACGAGCCCCACCAGCGCCGCGATCGCGCCGGGCTCCACCCGCGAGCCCGCCGGATCCTCGCCCTCCGCCAGGCGTGCGACCAGCTCGCCGGCGATCCAGTTGGCGAGCGTCTGCGGCTCCGGCGCCGGCTCGCGCTCGGCGGCGAGCGCAGCCTCGAAGTAGTCGCCCAGCTCGCCGCGGAACGCGAGCAGTTGCGCGCTCTCCGCATTCAGCCCGACCTCGGCGCGCAGGCGCTCCGCCCGCTCAGCGGGCAGCTCGGACATGTCGGCGCGCGCAGCGTCGATCATCCCTGGATCGATCGTCACCGGCAGGAGGTCCGGCTCCGGGAAGTAGCGGTAGTCGTGCGCCTCCTCCTTGGAGCGCAGCGACGTGATCGCTGCGGAAGCGGGGTCGAAGTGCAGCGTCTCCTGGACGACCTGTCCGCCGCCCCGGAGAATCTCCGCCTGGCGGGCGATCTCCGCTCTGATGCCCCGCTCGATGAAGCGGAACGAGTTCATGTTCTTCAGCTCTGTCTTGACGCCGAGCCCGCTCGTCCCGGCCGGCCGCAGTGAGATGTTCGCGTCGCAGCGCAGCGAGCCCTCCTCCATGTTCACGTCGCTGACGCCGAGCCGGCGCAGGGTGCTGCGCAGCAGCTTCAGCCATTCGCTCGCCTGCTCGGGAGAGCGCAGGTCGGGCTCGGTGACGATCTCGGCGAGCGGCGTCCCTCCGCGGTTGAAGTCGACGATGCTCGCGTCCGAGCCGTGGATGCGGCCGCTCGATCCGACATGGATCAGCTTCGCAGCATCCTCCTCCAGGTGGACGCGGTGGATGCGCACAGCGCCCAGATGCCCGCCCAGGCACAGCGGCTCGTCGTACTGGGAGATCTGGTAGCCCTTCGGCAGGTCCGGATAGAAATAGTTCTTGCGATGGAAGATCGACCGCGGCGCCAGCTCCGAGCCGAGCGCCAGCCCAATCATGAGGCCGAGGTGCACGGCGCGCGCGTTGGCGACGGGCAGGCTTCCGGGCAGTCCCAGACAGACCGGACACGTGCGGGTGTTGGGAGGCTCGCCGAAGGAGAGCTCGCAGCCGCAGAACATCTTGGTCGCGGTCGCGAGCTGCACGTGGATCTCGAGGCCGATGACGGCCTCCAGCACCCCGCCCGCACCGGCGTTCGCGGTATCGACGCTGTCAGACACGCGCCGGCGTCCCGTCGAAATCGAGCGCCAGCTCGAGCGCGTGTGCGGTCTCGAGCAGGCGGTTCTCGCAGAACGCCGGGCCAGCGATCTGCAGGCCCACCGGCAGCCCGCCGCTCAGTCCACAGGGGATCGATATCGCCGGTATCCCGGCGAGCGACATCGGCACGGTGCAGTAGTCGTTCAGGTACATCGCCAGCGGATCCCCGGTCTTCTCGCCCAGCCCGAACGCGACCGTCGGAGCGGTCGGCGTGACGATGAAGTCGACCTCGCCGAACACGCTCCTGAAATCCTCGGCGATCTTGGTGCGCACGCGCTGCGCGCGGCCGTAGTAGGCGTCGTAGTAGCCGGAGGACAGCGCATAGGTGCCGAGCATGATGCGGCGCTTGACCTCGGCGCCGAAGCCGTCGTGGCGGGTGCGCGTGTACATGTCCACGAGCTCCAGCGCACCCTCCGCGCGCATACCGTAGCGGACGCCGTCGAAACGGGCGAGGTTCGACGAGCACTCCGCCGGTGCGATCACGTAGTAGGCCGACAGCGCGTGTGGCGCGTGCGGCAGGCGAACCTCGCTCACCAGCGCACCCAGCTCCTGCGCGCGCACGATGCTCGCGTGGAAGGCCTCGAGCACTCCGGGTTCGACGCCCGCGCCCGTCAGCTCCTCGGGGACGCCGAGCCTGACCCCGTCCAGGCGCTCGGCTGTGGGCAGCTCGATCGCGTACGGGAACTCGAGCGAGGTCGCATCGCGCGCATCGCGGCCGACCATGTGCGAGAGCAGCAGCGCCGCGTCGCATACGTCGCGCGTCAGTGGGCCCGCCTGATCGAGCGATGACGCGAACGCGATCATCCCGTATCGCGAGACCGCACCATACGTGGGTTTCAGCCCGACGATGCCGCACAGCGCCGCGGGCTGGCGGATGGAACCACCGGTGTCCGTGCCGAGCGCCCACGGCGCCAGCCCCGCAGCGACGGCGGCGGCGCTCCCCCCCGAGGAGCCACCGGGCACGCGCTCTCGGTCCCACGGGTTGCGCACGGGCCCGAACGCCGAGTTCTCGTTGGAGGAGCCCATCGCGAACTCGTCCTGATTGGTCTTCGCCAACAGGGCCGCCCCCGCCTCGGTGAGACGGGAGACCGCGCTCGCGGTGTAGGGCGGCAGGTAGCCCTCGAGTATCCTCGAACCGGACTGGCTGGGCACTCCCTCGGTGCAGAAAAGGTCCTTGACCGCGAGTGGCACGCCCGCAAGCGGCCCCGACACGTCCGTGAGAGGCGCCCCGGCGGCGACCCAGGTGAAGCAGTTGAGCCCGTCAGGACCCGCCACCCGGTCGGCGGCGGCGCGTTCGCGATAAGCCGAGAAGAGCTCTCCGGCGGACAGCGATCCGGCGCCGATCTCCGCGGCGGCTGCGACCGCCGAGAGCTCGCGAATGTCCGTGACGCTCATGCCTGGGGACTTGGAACGAGAAAGCCCTCGCCGCTGACCGCGGGTGCCTGGGCGAGCACGACCTCGCGCGGCAACGAGACACACGGCTCGTCGAGCCGCAGGGCTCCACTCACCTCGACGACGTGCGAGGTCGGAGGCACGTCGGTCAGATCCAGCTCGCCGATGCGGGCGATGTGGTCCAGCACGGCCGACAGCTCACGAGCCATCGGCTCGATCTCCGCCTCGCTCAGCGCCAGGCGCGCCAGGCGCGCCACGTGCAGAACCTCATCGCGTCCGATCACAGTGCAGCGCATTCTATGGGGCGCCGATGGCGCCCCATAGACCGACGCACGGCCGTCCTAATACGCGGGCGGTGTGTCCCCCGGGGACTCGGAGCTCGGCGGGGCGACAGGCGGAGGTATCGGTGGAGCGACGGGCGGCGGCATCGGCGAGGAGGCAGGCGGCGGTGTCGGCGTGGAGACAGACGCACCAGACCCGCCACCAGATCCGCCTGCTTGCGAGCCCTCCGAGGATCCGCTCAGGTTGCTGATCGCACCACTGGCCTGCTCGCGCACGTCAGCCAGGGAGGTGCCTTCGGCCTGCATGCCGAGATAGCCGCCGTAGGTGATCCCTGCTGCCGCGATCAGGCCGAGCCAGATCCCAATCTTGATGCCGTATGAGAAGCCGTAGTGCACACCGGCGATCGTGCCGCTCGAGCCGCCGCTGGGGTGATGGAGTATGCGGTAGAGGATCAGGGCCGTCGAGAGCGCTCCGAGGCCGGCCACGAGCACGCCCGGCTGCACCGGGCTCTCGAGCTTGAGCAGGCCAGCGGAGATCGCGACTGTTCCGAGCGCCACGATGATCGTGATGATCCAGATCCAGCGGCTGTTGTGGAAGCTGTTCCAGCCATCCGAGCTGTAGCTCGCCCCGCCGAGCGGCGTGCTGGAGCTGAAGCCCAACCACTTGAAGAAGAACATGAAGATGAACAGCGCGATGGCGCTCCCACCGATGATCTGATCTGAGCGACGCAGACGGCTTATGAAGTTCATGTGAATGGTTCCCCCGTGAGTCGGTGATGGATGTGACCTGCCCGCCCCAGCGTCCTACGGACGGAGATTACATCCGTTGGGAACAAGGTTCCCCGCCGCCGCGGCCAATCCTGCACGATGCGCGGGTTGATCCGCAGGCGGTCACGACGGCGCCGCTACGGCCTGGGGCGCGGCTCGACGCTGATCGGCTCATACAGCGACGGGCGTTCGTCGCGCAGAGACAGCCAGGCGCCGAGCAGGATCGCCACGGAGCCGGCGAGGGCGAGCCAGGCGCCCACGCAGACCGAGGTCGCGCGATCTGGTCGCTCGAGCACCCTCACGACGGCGGCGATCACGGCCATGAACCCGAGCAGCACGCACCACACGGCCGTGGCCACGGGCAGGGCGCTGCTGCGCTCGGTGAGGGCGCTTGCGATCATCGCCAGCGCGGCGCTCAGCGCTGCCAGCAGCAGCACCACGGCGGGCCCAAAGGTGTCCCACGCGTCGAGCGTGCCGATCGCGCCTTCATACCAGGGCTCGAGCAGTGCGACGATGAGGCAGATCGCTCCCGCCAGCGCCAGGAGCTCGCCGACCCGCAGCCGTCTGAGGCTCATGTGGCCGTCCATTCCGATCGGCGCATCAGAATTCCCGATCGACCTCGGCGAGCATCGTCTCGAGCTCCGCCTGGTAGCGCGCCGCCTGGAGCGTGTTGCGCAGCAGGAAGGCGATCGTCAGCGGGCCGACCCCGCCGGGCACCGGGGTGATCGCCGATGCGACCTCGACGACGGCGGCGAAGTCGACGTCGCCGACCAGGCCGCTGGAGTTGGCCGCCTGCTCGGGAGTGAGGCGATTCATGCCGACGTCGATGACCACGGCGCCGGCCTTCACGAAGTCCCGCTGGATCAGTCGCGGGCGACCCACGGCGGCGATGAGGATGTCCGCGCGCGCACACACCTCGCGCAGGTCCCGCGTGCGCGAGTGACACACGGTCACGGTGGCGCTCTCCGCGAGCAGCATCTGAGCCATCGGCTTGCCGAACAGGTTCGAACGGCCCACGACGACCGCTTCGGCGCCCTCGAGCCGGACGCCTGTGTCCGCCAGCAGCTCCATCACACCGGACGGGGTGCACGGCCGCAGCCCCGGACGACCCAGGGACAACAGCCCGGCGTTCACCGGTGTGAGGCCGTCCACGTCCTTGTCCGCAGCGACCATGGAGGTCAGCGCGTTGCCATCGAGGTGCTCGGGCACCGGCAGCTGCAGCAGCACGCCGCTCACCGCGGTGTCGGCGTTGAGACCTTCGAGCTGCGCGGCCACCTCCTCGAATGACGCATCGGCCGCCAGCCGCCGGTCGAACGGCGCCATCCCCGCCTCCAGGCAAGCCCGCTGCTTGCCGCCCACGTACACAGCGGAGGCCGGATCCTCGCCCACGAGCACCGTGGCCAGCCCGGGCACGCGACCGGTCTCGCGCTTGAAGGTCTCGACTTCGCCGGCGACGCCGGCTCGAACCCGCGCGGCGATCGCGCGGCCGTCGATGATCGTGGCGCTCATCCCCGGAATGCTATGGGTTGGGGCTGGAAAAGAACGCGCGCGTCAGCGCCGGCTGACCGGGGCGTAGTCGGCCATCAGCTTGCGCTCGGACCCGTCGCCCGCAAAGCGCACGACGATCACCCCGCCCGGCTCCACGCCGGTCACCACGCCGTCGCCGAACGCAGCATGGACGATGTCCTCGCCAAGGCGAAACCGGTCCGCCGGCGACGGCGCGTCACGCGCCTGCCTGACCCAGCCGCCGACGCCCGCGCCGTGGCGGGACGTCGCGGCCGCGCCGGCGGTTCTGCCGAGTCCCGCTGAGATCGCTCCCGGGCGGAACATCCGCTCCTGGGGCTCCTCGAGCAGATCGCCCGGGATCTCGTCGAGGAAGCGGCTGCGCATGCCGTGGGTCTGCGCGCCGAACACGGCTCGCCGGCGCGCGTAGGTCAGGTAGAGATGGCGCATCGCCCGCGTGACGCCCACGTAGAACAGGCGCCGCTCCTCCTCCAGGCCGCCCTCGTCCAACGCGCGCGAATGCGGGAACACCCCCTCCTCGCAGCCGCCGATGAACACGATCGGATACTCCAGGCCCTTGGCGTTGTGCAGCGTCATCAGCGTGACGAGGCCCGCATCGTCGCCGCGTTGGCCTGTGTCCATCCGGTCCGTGTCGGCCACGAGCGCGATCTGCTGCAGGAAGACCTCGAGCGTGTCCTCGCCCACCGTCGCGGCCGCGTCGAACTCGCGTCCGACCTCAACGAGCTGATCGAGGTTCTCGATGCGTCCCTGGGCCTCGATCGTCCTGTCGGCCTCGAGCGCCTCCACATAGCCGGTCTGGGAGAGCACCGCCTCCAGCAGCTCCGCGACGGAGATCGAGTGGCTCCCGTCCTCCGCAGCGCCCTGCGCGCGTCCCTCGCCGAGCCCCGCCGCCGTCGCGCGCAGTTCCTGCATCGTGTCCATGAACCGGCGCATGGCCTTCACAGCGGCCGCTCCGAGGCCCGGGGTCTGCTCGGGCTCGCTGGCGGCGTCCCACACGGAGATGTCGACGGCGCTCGCATGCGCGACGACCCGCGCGAGGGAGGTCTGCCCGATGCCGCGTCGCGGCGAGTTCGCCACGCGCGTGAAGCTCACGACGTCGAAGGGATTGACGAGCAACGCGAGGTAAGCGATCGCGTCCTTTACCTCGGCGCGCTCGTAGAACTTCGTCCCGCCGATCACCTGGTAGGCGATCTCGCGACGCACGAGCGTGTCCTCGATGACGCGCGACATGGCGTTCGTGCGGTATAGCACCGCTATCTCCGCGCGCGAGGCGCCCTCGTCGAGCAGTCGCTCGATCTCACCGACCACGAAGCGTGCCTCCGCATGCTCGTCCTCGAGCGCGCGCAGCTGGATCTGCTCCCCCTGCCCAAGCTCGCTCCACAGGCGCTTGGCGATCCCGCCGCGGTTGTTGGCGATCACTGCGTTGGCCGCCGAGAGGATCGTCCCGGTCGAACGATAGTTCTGCTCGAGCTTGACCACGCGCGCGTCGGGGAAGTCCTCCTGGAAGTCGAGGATATTCCTCACGTCCGCTCCGCGGAAGCTGTAGATGGAATTGTGCGTGACCAGCCCGGTGGCGATGAAGTTGTGCACGCCCTCGACGTCGAGGTCGTACACCGGCCCGTCGATCGACACGCGCTCGACGGCCTCGATGATGTCCAGCTCACCGTCGGCGTCCACCATGACCATTCCTCTGCGCACGGACGAGGCGGGCATGAACGGGAGCGAGTTCGCAACTCCATCCGGGTTGCGAACGAGGCGGGCGTTCAACTGAAGCTGGAAGTCGAGCTCACCCCGCACCCTCTCGACTGTCGAGAGCAGTGAGCGCATGTCGATGGACGCCGTCTCATAACGCCATCCCTCCGATCCTCGGCGTGCTGGTCTCACACTGAGACCAAGGCGCTGAAGCGCCTGCCTTCCCTCCTCGTCGTACCCGAACATCGAAATCCGGTGCATCGGTGAGCGTCCCCGACGATCACCGCACAGGGTGAGCACCATGCGACGACGACATCGTGGCGAGCCGAGCCTGCCGGAGGTGTGGGCGATTGGCGTGAAATGCGGGTAGCTCCAGCTGAGCCCCTCATCGGCGATGAGCTCTTGACCCGCTTTGTCGGTGTCGAGGGCCGCGAATACGCGGTCGATCAGCTCCTGATCGCCGACCACACTGTCAACGCTCCGGGCACCGGACGCCCGAGCGTTGAACGGAAGTGTGGGAATGCCGTACTGCGCCGAGAGCACGTGCTCGGCAACCCGCGCCTCGGCGTCGCTGTCGTGTACGGAAACGACCCAGGCGGCGTCGGCTCCCTCGGTCCTCATGCGCAAGCGCACCCCGACCACGGGCTTGACCTGTCCCGCCGTGTATGTCCGAGATGTCCCCACGCGGAAACCCACACCACGCTTCCACATCAGGTACGTCATGTGCAGCTGCGGGGTCCGGCCCAGCAGAAAGCCGGCGAAGTGCACATGCTCGTCGGTGCTCACCAGCCGCCGCCCCGACCTGGTCACAATCGCGATGCCACGCGAGGCCTCGGCGTCGTGACGACGCATCACCCGCGACGGTCTGAAGTCCCCGCTTCCATGCGCCGCCATGACCAGATCGCCCGCGTGCACCTCCTCGACCGGGCGCTGACTGCCGTCGCCCATCGTGATCAAGGCCCCCCGGGGCAGACACTGTGCGTCATCCCCCACCACCGCCAGGTTGCGGTGCCCAACGGGGCCTGCGTAGGTCGGACGGTCACCCGGCTGCGCGCCACCGCCGGTGGGCGCCCGTCCGCCGCCGACGAGCAGCTGCAGCAGCCGGTACTGGGCGTGGTTGGTGTCCTGGTACTCGTCGACCAGCACTTGACGGAAGGCGCTGCGGTAGCGCTCGCGTACATCGTCGAACAGCTCCAGCAGGTTGACCGTGCGGAACAGGAGGTCGTCGAAGTCCATCGCGTTCATCCGGTGTAGGTCTCGCTCGTAGATGCCGTACACCTCGGCGATCATCTCCTCGAACGGGGAGCCGACCGTCTGGCGATAGGAGCCGGCGTCGCACAGGCGGTTCTTGGCCGCGGAGATCTGGTTGAGGATCGCGGCGGGGGTGTAGCGCTTGGGGTCGACGCCCACCGCGTCGGCTGAGCGCTTGGCCAGCCGGCGCGCGTCGGCCTGGTCATAGATGGTGAACTGGCGCGTGTAGCCGAGCCGCTCGGCCTCGGCGCGCAGGATGCGCGCGCACGCGGCGTGGAACGTCATCAACCACATCCCCCGGGTGCCCCTGCCCAGCAGCTGCTCGACCCGCTCGCGCATCTCCTTGGCGGCCTTGTTGGTGAACGTGATCGCGAGGATCTCCCCCGCCTGGGCCTGGTCGGTGTAGATCAGGAAGGCGATCCTGTGCGCGAGCACGCGCGTCTTACCACTGCCTGCGCCGGCGAGTATCAGCAGCGGCCCCTCGCCGTGCGTGACGGCCTCGCGCTGGGGCTCGTTGAGCCCCTTCAGGAGCTCCTGGAGATGCTCGGCGTGGGGGTTCTCGGCCATCAGATCTCCAGCATAGATGCGTGCTCGGCGGGCCGGCCGAGCACGCCGCCACGCCTTCGACCGGGTCTAGCCCCCGGCCGGGTTCGGGCCCTTGACCGTGCGCAGCGGCCGGACCTCTGCCATCGGCTGCTGCTCTCCGTCGGACAGCTCGCCGATCATCCGTTCGAGCGTGGCGATGCGGACGGACAGCGCCTGGATCGCCTCGGCGATCGGATCGGGCAGATGGATCCAGTCGGTGTCGGGCCCCTCCACGCGGCGACCGTCGACGCGCACCGGGTGCCCGGGGTTTCCAACGACCGTGGAGTTCGGGGGTACGTCGGTGATGACAACGCTGTTGGCGCCGATCTTGGCCCCATGGCCGATCGTGATCGGACCGAGCAGCTTGGCTCCCGAGCCGATGGTGACGTTGTCCTGAACCGTGGGGTGGCGCTTGCCGGCGGCGAAGCCGGTACCCCCGAGGGTGACCCCCTGATAGAGCGTCACGTCGTTGCCGATATCGGCCGTCTCGCCGATCACGACTCCGGCGCCGTGATCGATGAACAGGCCGCGTCCGATGCGTGCGGCAGGGTGAATCTCGATGCCGGTCAGCGCACGCGTGAGCATGGAAATCAGGCGCGGCAGGAACGGCACGCCCGCCACGTACAGCGCGTGCGCGAACCGGTAGGTCAGAAGCGCGTGGATTCCCGGCCAAGTGGCGAGGATCTCCGCGGGCGCCACGCCCAGCGCCGCCGGGTCGCGGTCGCGTGCGGCGAGCACGTCGCAGCGAACCTCTTTGACCACCCGTGCGAACGTGTCGAGACCGGGCATGCCAACAGCGTAGCGGTCATCCTTGCGCCCGCAACCGAATCTCGCCGACTCTCCGCCGGTCCGCGAGCCGCTACGAGTAGGGCGCGAAGAAGGCCTGTGAGATGTAGCGCTCGCCGGAGTCCGGCATTATCACGACGATCCGCTGGCCCCTGGACTCGGGGCGCTCGGCGACCCGCAGTGCGGCCCACATCGCCGCCCCGCACGAGATGCCCGCCAGCAGACCACAGCGCTTGGCGCAGCTCCAGGCGGTTTCGATCGCGTCGTCGTCCGACACCGCGATCACCTCGTCGAGCAGCTCGCGGTTGAGGACCGGCGGTATGAAGCCCGCGCCGATGCCCTGGATCCGATGCGGCCCGGGAGGGTTCCCCGACAGGACCGCGGAGCCGAGCGGCTCGACGGCCACCACGCGCAGCGCCGGATTGACGTGTTCGCGCAGGTACTCCCCAACCCCGGTGATGGTGCCGCCGGTCCCCACTCCGGCGACGAGCACGTCGACCTTGCCGTCGAGCGCCCGTGCGATCTCGGGGCCCGTGGCGCGACGATGGGCCTCCGGATTGGCCGGGTTCGAGAACTGGTCTGGCAGGAACACGTCGCCGCTGCGCGCCATCGCACGGGCCGCCTCGACGGCCTCGCCCATGCCACCGAGCGACTCGGTGATGTCGACCCTGGCCCCGTAGAGGCGCAGCAGGCTCTCGCGCTCGCGGCTCATGCCCTGCGGCAGCGTGAGCACGAGGTCGTATCCCTTGGCGGCGCATACGAATGCCAGCGCGATACCGGTGTTGCCGCTGGTCGCCTCCACGATCGTCGTGCGTCCGGGCTCGATCAGGCCTTCGGACTCGGCCGCCTCGATCATGGCGACTCCGATGCGATCCTTGACGCTCCCGCCCGGGTTGAACGCCTCGAGCTTGGCGAACAGCTCCACGCCGTTCTCGGCCGCGGCCGTGCCCTCGAGCAAGCGCGGAAGGCCGAGCAGCGGCGTGCTCCCGACGAACTCCGCAATGTTGATCGGGATTCGTAGCGTCACGCCACGACAATAGTGCAGCGGACCCGGACCCGGTCCCCGCCGCGGGTCTCGGACCCTGACCCGGACCCGGTCCCCGCCGCGGGTCTCGGACCCTGACCCGATCCCCGCCGCGGGTCTATTTGCTCCTGGGGCTCGCCTTGCGGGGGCGCGCGCGCACCAGGCGGACGCTGGCTGCCTGCGCCTGCACCGGGCTGGGTGAAAGCCGCACGATCAGCAGACTCGCGTTCAGCCGTCCGTAGCTCGCGCTGAACAGCGCTCGCCCGGCCGCATTCAGCCTGACTGTGATCACCGCGCTCCTGCCGGCGGAGGTGGAGAAGACGGCGGTCCCCAAGGTCTTCGTCCTGACACGGCTCCTCGCGATCCGCATCCTGGCACTGAGCTTCAGCCTCCCGGCGCAGGTGCCGGCACCTCTCACGAGCAGCCTGAGCACCGCCCGGCCGCGGCTCTGCACGGCGATGCTCCTGCTGCGCAGCGACACCCTCCGGACGCATAGCGCCGGTGCTCGCACCCAACAGCCGCCGTCGTCAGATGTGATACATGCTCGCGCCCGCGTCGCGCAGCTCGCGCTCGATCACATCGGCGATCGTCGTCTCCGCCAGCACCTTGCGCGCGGCCGCCGCGGCATCGGCGAACGCGCCTTGGGCGTCGCGGCCGAGCGGGCCGTCGAGCAGCTCGACGATCTCCAGAACGCTGACGGTCGCTGGGTCCCGCGCGAAGCGGTAGCCACCCTTGACGCCACGCTGCGAGCTGATGATCCCCGCGCGTCTGAGCACGGCGAACAGCTGCTCGAGAAACTGCACCGGCACCTCCCGCCTGCGCGCGAGCTCGCCGATGGGCACGGGCTCCGGGCCCGCGCTGCGCCCGAGCTCGGCCAGCGCGAGCACGGCGTAGGGCGACTTGCTCGTGATCGAGATCATCTTGGCGTTTCGGGGGCCCGACAGGGCGATCGGCTGATCCGATCGTATTGGCCGACGGCGCGGTCTGCCTGGCGGGCCGGACCGCGAGCGCCGCCGCGTGCGCGACTACAGCCAGCCGCGCTCCGTGGCGATCAGCACAGCCTGAGCGCGGTCGACCGCGCCGAGCTTGCCGTAGATGTTGTGCAGATGCGTGCGAACAGTGCTCGTCGACAACGTCAGCTCGTGGGCGATCTGCTTGTACACCTTGCCCTCGGCGAGCCGCTGCAGGACGCCGAGCTCGCGCCCGGACAGCGGGCACGGGTCGACGTGGCGCTGGCGCTGGCTGGGCGAGCTAGGCAGCTCGTACATCACCCGTCTGAGCTCCCGTGGGCCAAGCCCGATGCCGCGCGCGGTCTGGAGCATCTCGCTCGGGGACACCCGCGCACCCTGCTCGTAGTGCGCAAGCATGTCCGCGAGGCGGATGAAAGCTGCCTCACCCTCGGCCTCAGGGTTGTGGTGGCGCTCGATCGGCGTGGCGAGGCTCGCCGGCAGCCCCCACCTGCGGATCAGCACGCCGCCGACCAGCGCGTGGTCAACGCCGAGCTCACGCCGCTCCTGATGGATGCGCTCCTCTGGAGTTCGCGCCCCGCGGTGCACCTGTGAGGGATAGCCGGGGTAGGCGTGGAGCAGCACCAGCTTGCCGACGTCGTGCAGCAGGCTCGTGACGGTCAGGCGGTCGCGCGCCTCATAGCTCACCTCCGCGGCCACGCGGTCGGCGGCGCGCTGTGTCGCCAGGGCGTGCAGCCGGAAGCGCTCCGGCGCAGCGTCCCACACGGTGGCCCGCTCGAAGAAGTCGAATGTGCGCACACGACTGGCGACCGCCTGGACGGTCTGAGGGCTGAGGAGCTCAACTGCTCCGACCGCCGTGTCCACGCGTCCGCGGCCGTCCTGCGCACGGTTGGCGAGGCGCAGAACCGCGGTGATCAGGGCGACATCGGACTCGACCGCGGCGACGATGTCGGCGGTCGCGACGTGATCCTTGGAGATCACCGCGAGCAGGCGGTCGCGCGACTCCGCGAGCGCGGGGAAGGCCTCGAGCGCCTCGAAGGCCATCGTCAGTCGCCGGCCGTGACCCTCGTTCTGGTGACGCTCAACCGAGGTCGATGCGGCGCCGTTCGAGCGCGCGACGGCGCGTGCCGGACGGCCCGCCTTGCCCGCTTTCGGCTTTGTGCCTGCTTCCAATTTCTTTGCAGCTGCGGTTGCCTGCATACCGTCAGACCCCTTCCTTGGGCTCCCGGCCATCCGAGCCGGTGATTCCACGTTGGGGTCCTATCGGCATCCACGGGAAGAGTGTTGAGCGTGACTTTGCGATCACCTTCGCGCCAGGGCCCGGGCGATGCGCCGCGCCGTCTCCTCGCGACCCAACAGGGCGACGCTCTCGAAGATCCCCGGCGAGATCGTGCCGCCGGTGATGGCCACGCGCAGCGGCTGATAGACCTCGCGCGGCTTGGCGCCACGGCGCTCGATCACCGTCCCGAGCGCCTCCTCCACCGAAGCCTCGTCGAAGCCTCGCGTCTGTTCGAGCGCCGCGGCCACGTCCAGGAGCGCGGCGCGGCCCTCCTCGCCCAGCCAGCGCTCGCGCGCCTTGGGATCGTCGGTCGGACCGTCGAAGAGCGATCCCGCCAGCGGCCAGAAGTCGGCGAGCGTGTGGATCTTCTCCTGGCTGATTCGAACCGCACGCTCGAGGCCCTCACGTCCGGTGAACGCTTCGATGCGACGCGTGAGCTCATCCGTCGGCAGGCTGCGAATGTACACGCCGTTGAGCCACTTCAGCTTGACCTCGTCGAACCGCGCCGGGTTGCGACTCACGCGCTCGAGGGTGAAGCGATCGATCAGCTCCTGGGTGGAGAGCACGGTGGCGTCGTCGCCCGCACCCCAGCCGAGCAGCGCGAGGTAGTTGCGAACCGCCTCGGGGAGATAGCCGGCGTCTCTGAGCTCCTGCACAGAGGCGGCGCCGTGGCGCTTTGAGAGCTTCTTGCCGTCGGGACCGTGCAGCAGCGGCAGGTGCGCATACTCCGGCAGCGGCGCGTCCGCGCCGAAGCCCACCGCCCTGACGGCCTCCAGCACGAGCACCTGCTTGGGCGTGTTTGACAGATGGTCCTCGCCGCGGACCACGTGGGTGATGCCCGCATCGAGGTCGTCGATCGCGACCGCGAAGTTATAGAGCACGGATCCGTCGCCCCGCGCGATGACCGGGTCGTCGAGATGCACGTGCTCGAAGCGCGTCTCGCCCCGGATCACGTCGTGGACGACCGTCGCGCCGTCGTCGGGCACGCGCAGGCGAACCGCCCCCTCCGCCTGCGGCTCCCCGCGGAACCCGCGGTCGGCGCCATGAATGGCCTTGTAGGCCTTGACGTCCTCGGCCGTCGCGTTCGAGTGATAGGCGCGCCCTGCCTCGAGCAGCGCCTGCAGGGCCTCGCCGTGTCGCTGCGAGCGCGCGGTCTGGAGGATCGGACCCTCGTCCCAGTCGAGATCCAGCCATCGCAGCGCGTCGAGGATCTGCTCAACGTTCTCCGGCGTGGAGCGCTCGCGGTCGGTGTCCTCGATCCGCAGCACCAGCTCTCCCCCCTCGTGGCGGGCGAGCAGCCAGTTGAACAGCGCCGTGCGGGCGCCGCCGATGTGGAGCGCCCCCGTGGGCGATGGCGCGAAGCGAACCCTCATAATCCGCACTACCCCCCGAGCCTATTGGCTGAATCGCTGCTCGGGCCAGTATTTGGGCCAGTCATGCACTTACCGCGCCGATTCTCCGGGCGTTCTGCGCTGCGGCGTCCTCCAATAGCCGATCAGCCCGACGACGATGAGCAGCGCCCCGACGATCACGAGCGCCCACGCGCCGATGTGGAGCAGGTCGTAGGCGGTCTGACTCAGGCCGACATGGACCGAACTTTCGGCCCTGCATATTTCGCGCCCGCCCGGACATTCGCGCAGCGGTCGATGGCTGTGCGCCTCGATGAACGCCGCGATCCCCGCGATAAGTAGAGCCGCGCCCCCGTATACCCGCCTCATGCGGGGGCACTCTTGCACGGTCGGCGGGTCGTTGCCGTCCGATAGCCCGCCGAGACTGGTCGGCGTGGCCGATGACGCGATGCAAGCGAAGAACCTGAGACGCCTGCGCGAGATGAGCGACGAGGAGCTCGTCGTGGCTCACGACTCGCTCCTAACGGTGAGAGCCGTCGGCATTGACTACTACCTCGCCGAGCTTGCCCGCCGAGACGCCGACCGACAGACGAGCACGATGCTCTTCCTGACTTGG
>JADGPK010000117.1 GCA_017882445.1 Solirubrobacteraceae bacterium | reverse complement strand
CGTGATGAGCTCGCGGTTCACGGGCTACGGCCCGTGGCGCGGCGAGCTCCCCGGCCGCGAGCGCGGCTCGCTGGTCAGCCAGACCGGCGGCGAGGCGGCCGGCTACTCGCTCGAGAACCTCCAGAACCGCGCCGTGCTGTTCGTCGGCAATATGACCCCCGTCTACGAGGGGATGATCGTCGGCGAGAATTCACGCGCCGACGACATGCTCTGCAACCCCACCAAGCGCAAGCAGCTCGGCAACTACCGGCAGTCGACCAAAGAGATCGACACCGGCCTCAAGGTGCCGCGCCCGATCACCCTCGAGAGCGCGCTCGAATGGATCGCCGACGACGAGCTCGTCGAGGTGACGCCGAAGACGGTGCGCCTGCGCAAGCACATCCTCAGCAGCGAGCAGCGCAAGAAGTTCGAGAAGCACGGGGCGGCCGACGCCTGACGCGCCCGGCCGCCGCGTCCCGTCACCAGTCGCGGCCAAGCAGCTCGGACTTCTTCGTCTGGAACTCCTCCTCGGTGACGATTCCGAGGTCGCGCTCAGCAAGCTCTCTCAAGAGCTGGGTTGGCGAGGACGACGAGGGTGGAGCAGACGATTCCGTCGGCACATCGGCGCTCACATCGTCTCCAGGGGCGTTCGCAGCACATCGAGGACCGGGCGAGCCACGTAGAGCCGGCGCCATTTGCGTTCGCCGACCTCCGCCAACAGCCCGGCGTCCACCATGGCGCTCACGGCCGTCCGCGCGGTGGGGTTGCTGACTCCGAGCACCTTCTGAGCGTGAGCGACTGTGATGTAGGGCGTGCTCAACACTTCGTCTACGAGTGCCAGCGCCTTGGCGTGGTCCTGCAGAAGCTGCTGGTACTCCTCGCGGATGCGCATGATCTTTCGTGCCTGAGCAGCGGCGGCCACAGCCGTCTCTTGAACGCCCCTGAGGAAGAAGAGCAGCCAGCTCTCCCAGTCGCCCTCGGTGCGCACGCGGAGCAGCGCGTCGTAGTAGTCGCTGCGGTGTGCCTCGATGTACGCCGACAGGTAGAGCAGCGGCTGGGTGAGCCGTCCGCGCTCGGTGAGGAACAACGTGATCAGCAGCCGGCCGACGCGGCCATTGCCGTCGAGGAACGGGTGGATGGCCTCGAAATGCTCGTGCATGAGGGCGCACTGCACAAGGTCGGGCAGGCTCGTCTGATCGTGCAAGAAGAGCTCCCAGTCGCCGAGCGCCCTGGTCATCTCGTCCACGGGCGGTGGCACGTAGGTGGCGTTCGCCAGAGTGCACCCGGGTGGACCGATCCAGTTCTGGGACCGACGGAACTCGCCTGGCGTCATGTGCGCGCCACGCACACCCTGCATGAGGCGCTCGTGCAGCTCGCGCACGAAGCGCAGTGAAAGCGGTAGCTCGCTCAGGCGCGCAAGCCCGTACTCGAGGGCCTCCATGTAGTTGCGGACTTCACGCAGGTCGTTGGGGTCGCGCTCCGGCGGCGCGGCCGCCACCTCGTCCATGAGCAGCTCGGACAGCGTGGTGCGCGTCCCCTCGATGCGCGACGAGAGGACGGCCTCCTGGCGCAGGTATGGCGCGATGAGCAGATGGGGATTCGGGAGCTGCTCGCCGGCGATGGAGAGCTCGCTCAGGGCCGCGTCGGCACGTGACAGCGCGAGTACGAGGTCCTGGCCGTAGTCGAGCTTGGGAGGGAGCGGCGCCGGGACGAACGCAGAGAAGCCCCCCAGCGTCTTCACGACCTTCCCGGCTGCACTTGCATGGAATCGAACAGGGTCCACATCTGCCTCCATGCGTCCCGCAGCTCGTAACGGTCGCTTTCAAAGCGGCGGGAGCTTTGAAAATCCATGCCGCCATATTTTCAAAGCAGCCCGTACTCTGCAAGTGCCTGCGAAATCGCTTCGCGCGACTTCTGCGCGCGCGAGGCGGATCAGAAGAGGCTCAAGGGGACCTGCGTCCTCGAAAGTGTGGCACCTCGCACCCCAGCAGTCGCAGCGTGACCGCATCCGGAAAGCCTGGGCCGAGCGGCCCGACGGGCGTTGTGCTCAGCCGCGCCCGATCACCAGGGGCACGCCGGTGAGCCCCAAGTGGAAGTCCGTGGACCAGATCGTCCGCACGCGGTGCGTCTTGCTGACGTGGAGGCCGACGGCATCGGCCAGTGTGAGGTCCTGATCAGAGAATCGTCGCAACAGATCCACGGCCGAGGCTTGCTCCTCGGGCCCGACAGCGACGACGATCAGAGGCGTCATGGCCTCGATCATGGCGAGGAACTGCAGCGCCCGGTTGCGGTCATAGCGCCGCAGGAACCAGCCGTGGCCCTCTGCGACCACGAGCGTTGTGGTGAGCAGCGACGGCGGCTTGGCAAACAGGCGGCGAAACGTGGGGTGGTACGAATCCGAGCGGTCGGCGAAGGCGATCAGCGCCGAGGTGTCGACGTAGGCCTCAGCCTTGGTGGCCATAGACCGCGTCGTCGATGTGGCGGCTGGCGTCAGGGTCGCCGCTCTCGACCATGCCGGCGTAGTGCATCCACGGTTGGGAGTCGTCGGCGGGCAGCGCCGTGCGGAGTGCCCGCCTCACGAACTCGGCCAGCGAGATGCCGAGGCGCGCAGCGTGCTGTTTCGCGGCTTCATATTCATCTTGGGGAAGGCTCACTTGTGTACGTATCATGATAACAATATAGAGGAATCTGTTATCAATCGCAAGGGTGACGTACTCAGGCGCTCTTCGCCCGCACGATGACCTCGACCTCGCAGTCGAGCACCTGGAGCAGCGCGAGCATCTTGTCGACCGACTTGCGGTAGTTGGTGGGGTCGATCAGGCGGTAGAACTGCGCCGGCGACGTGCCGAGGCGGCGGATGATCTCGCGCTTGGAGAGCGGACTCGCCTCGATACGCTCCAGAGCCTCTACCGTCAGGTTGTAGAGGAGAAGGTCGCGCATGTAGCCGGGTTCCGCGTTGTAGTCGAGCACGTGGTCGACGAGGACCGAGCCCTCGGCGCCGGACGCGAGCAGATAAGTGAAGCCTTCGCGGCCCAGCTCGGGGTCGATGTACAGCTCGACCAGCGGGTCCGACGCCGTCGGCTCCGGCTCCGCCTTGCTGTAGGGAAAGAGCCACTGCCCCCGCCGTGTCTTGACCTCGAAGGCCCGTTTCCGGTTGTTCGCGGTGACCGTTGTGATCTTCACAGCAGACCCTCCTCTTCAAGCTCGCGGATGAGGGCCGCCAGCTTCCGGGTGGCGAATCCCTCCATCGGCCTGTGAAGCTCCAAGTCCCACTTCAGGATCAACCTGCCGCCGCGCAACACGTGTACGTGCCGCGGCGGATGATCGCCCTTCCAAGTGACGAAGACGTAGCCTCCCCGGCGGACCTTGGACACGGTAGATGTTACCTCCAGCGGTAACGCTTGGCAAGTGAGACGAAGTGCTGGGGGCAGTGTGACGGCACTGGACTTGCTCGGCGAGGCCGCCGGCCCTTCCGGCGGCTAACGGTGAGGGACGCTTCCGGGTGACGTTGCGAGTGGGCCTGTGTGGCCTACTCACAGCGGTGCACACTGCCCCTGCGATGAAGGCCGGCGCCACGGAAGCGCTGCCATTGTCATCCTTGACCTCCGGCGAAGCCCATATGATCATCGGGGCCAGGACGACGGACCACACGCAGGGAGGCGTAGATGACTCGTCCGAAGACGCCAGCCGCCACGTCACAGCCTACGCCCCAGCAGCTCAATCGCATCACCTCGCAGCTCCGCGACCTCAACGCGGCCTACAAGGCCGCCGTCGCCAACGGCAAGCCACAGGGCGGGTCTGCACCCAGCTCCAAGCCCGGCAAGTAGCCTCATCGCGGGCGGGCCTCAGCCATGATGCGCGGCAAGCCCGCCGTTCTCGCCGTCGTCTTCGACTTCGACGAGACGCTCGTTCCCGACTCCACATCGAAGCTGCTCCAGTCCCCCGGCGTCGATCCGCACGAGTTCTGGACGGAGCACGTTCGCCGGCGGCTCGAGCGTGTTCATGGGACGATGCGGCGGTGGCAGCCCCGCCGGTCGCTCTCCTTTCATGAGGTTGCCGTCGAGGCGGTCGGGGGAGGTACTGGCCAGGACACACCAGGTGATCGGCTCCGAGTAAGGTCCTCACGATGACGCTTGACGACATGAAACGCGCCTCGGCGAACGCGGCGCTCGAGTACGTGCCGACCGGCGCGACGATAGGCGTCGGCACCGGAAGCACCGCCGAGTTCTTCATCGAGGAGCTGGCGGCGCGGCCGGGCTTGATCGCGGCGGCCGTGGCCAGTTCGGAGGCCTGTGCGGCCGCCCTGCGCGCCGCCGGGATCCGCGTCCTCGACCCGGCCGCCGCGCCATACCCGCTGCCGCTGTACGTCGACGGCGCCGACGAGGTCGATCCCGAGCTGCGGTTGATCAAAGGCGGCGGCGGCGCCCAGACGCGCGAGAAGGTGCTGGCAACAGCGGCCGAGCTCTTCGTGTGCATCGTCGACGACACGAAGCTTGTCGAGCGCCTCGGCCGCGCGCCGGTGCCGCTCGAAGTAATGCCGTGGGCCGCGGCGTTCGTCGCCGAGCGCGTCGCCGCGCTCGGCGGCCGCACCGCGGCCCGCCCCCGCTTCGTCACCGACAACGGCAACGCCGTCCTCGACGCGATGGGGCTCGACCTGTCAGACCCGGAGGGTCTCGAGGTCGAGCTCGATGCCATCCCCGGCGTCGTGGAGTGCGGGATCTTCGCGCGGCGGCGCGCCGACGTCGTACTGGTCGGGGCCGTGGCCGGGGTGAGACGGCTCAGCGGTCGTCGAACACCATGATGCTGCCGGAGTAGCAGCACACCCAAACACTCTTCGACGGCGCGTCGTAGGTGATGCCGATCGGCGCCGC
>JADGPK010000116.1 GCA_017882445.1 Solirubrobacteraceae bacterium | reverse complement strand
GTTTATTCTTACTTCTGCTTCGTTCGCAGGCTTAAGTGCCTATGGTTTTATCACTAAAAGAGACCTCGGGCCCGTGGGGGGCTGCCCCAACCCGCCGGAGACCGAGGATCACGAGTTCGCCACCGTGCGGGCGAAACGCATCGAGGACCTCAGCGACGAGGCCTACCTCGAGCTTCTCGAGCAGGTCAGCGATCGGGACGTCCCCAGCGCGTTTGGCCCTGACCTCGTGGAGGTCCGACCGCGCAAACTCGCCGTCCCGGCCGGCCGCGGCAGTCGGTCCCTGGCGGTCCTGCCAGTCATCAACCCCGAGCTGCGAGTCAAGTTTGGGAAGCTCTACCTGAAGCTGGATCCCCCGAACACGCCGACCGACCTCCGGGTGACGGACGTCCGGTTCTACGAGCCGGACCATGCGACCCTCAAGCGTGACGTTGTCGACGACGTCAGCGCCAGGATGGCGGCCGGGGTGTCGGTGTACGCAATGCTTGGTCTCGCACGCGCAATGGCCGACAGCGACGGAGGCTCTGTGCACTGGCTGATGGCCAACGGACTCTGCCTCGCCGATCGCGCGGTGAGCGACTCACCGTAGGCCGGCGCGTCTGACATCGCTCCCCTCTCCAGATACGGCCGGGCAGCTCCGCCGCGCCCGAACATCGTGCATCTCGGCCTGGAGGCGCGGGACATGCCCGCCCGCATCGTCCTCTTGGCGCGCATAGGAGAACATGGGCCCGCGAACGCCGTGCGCCATGGTGCTCGCGCAACTACGGCGCCCTGCCTGAGGCGAGAGCCAAGTCTCCTCGCAGCAACTTGGTTCTGATGCTCCGAGCCGTATGTGGTGGCGTGCATATGTCGGGCCCAGCTAGCGACCACGGTGCCGCTCGTCACGAGCGTCCCCGGCGGCCCCGACGTCTCGATCCTCAGCGTCACGAGCACCATCGGTCCGAGCCACCTCACCTACTACAAGCACGTCCATGGCCGCCTCGTCCCGTTCCGCCCACGCGGCGTCTCGGTCCCGGAACGCTGCCCGCGCGGCGGCTTCCCGTTCGCCGCCTCCTTCACCTTCCAGGACGGTGCTCACACGAGCGCCCAGACCACCGTCCCCTGCCCGCCCCACCACCGCTAGGTCACCGAGGAGGGCGGATGAGCACGGCGACGCACACGGGCAACGGCCGCGTCCCACACCTCCCGCCGGGCGAGGTCTCCGCGGCCCGCACCCGGCCGCGCACCTCCGCGGCGGACCATCTCGAGCTGGCTCGCGTCTTCGCCGAGACGGTCTCGCGCTACCTCGCACAGGTCCTTCCGCAGGTGAGCTGGGAGCTCGCGCACTGGCGCACGAGGGCCGCTGAGATCCCCAACGAGCAGCTGCGCCGCACCGCAGGGGAGGCGCTCGCCAAGCGGGGGAACATCGAGGGCGCCGCCCTGTTCGCGACCTTGGCTCCGGCTGATCACCGCCGCCGCACCGTGCGTGCGCTCATCGCCTTCCAGAGCGCCTACAACTACGTGGACGCTCTGTCTGAGCTCCCGAGCGAGGATCCCGTCGTCAATGCCGATCAGCTCCACCAGGCGCTCCTGACCGCCCTTCACCCCGGCGCGCCGCACCCCGACTACTACGCCCACAACCCCGACCGCGGCGATGGTGGGTACCTGACCGCCATCCTCGACGCGTGCAGGCACGCCCTCGCCGGCCTGCCGTCCTTCCCGGCGGTCGCCCTCACGGCCCGGGAGGCCGCGGCGCGCATCGTGGACTTCCAGGCGCTGAACCTCTCAGAGCGCCACGGCGGCCACGACGCGCTGCAGCGCTGGGCGGGGCAGGTCACTCCCGCCGGCAGCGGCCTGGCCTGGTGGGAGACGGCCGCGGCCGCTGGCAGCTCGCTGGCCGTGCACGCTCTGATCGCGGCCGCCGCGGATCCGCATCTCGACAGGTGGGATGCCCGCGACCTGGACGCCGCCTACTTTCCCTCACTCGGGGCGCTGCATTCGCTGCTGGACAGCCTCGTGGATCGCGTGGAGGACCACGACGGTGCCCGACGGTGCCTGCTTGACTACTATCTCGCGCCGACGGACGCTGCGGTCCACCTCGCGGGTCTGGCGGTAGGAGGCGCAGAGGCCATCGAGCTTCTCCCGAACGCTCATGCACACCGGGTGATCGCAACCGCGATGTGCAGCTACTACCTCTCCGCCCCTGAGTGCAACACGGCCGAGGCGCACGCCATCACGAGGCGCCTCACCGACGCCCTCGGCCTCCCGTTGAACGTGGCGATCCTGATGTTCCGCATCCGGCGCATCGCCGCCACCTTCACCAACCACGGCTACACCTAGACGCCCGCAGGGGCCAGGGTTGCTGAAGCTGCGGGAGCTAGTCAAGCACTACCCGGCCGTCGGCGGGGAGTCCGTGCGTGCTGTGGACGGCGTCTCGCTGCAGGTCCGCCCAGGGGAAATGGTCGCGCTGTACGGGCCCAGCGGCTCCGGCAAGACGACTCTGCTGCTGATGGTCGCCACGCTGCTTGAGCCGACGAGCGGCACGGTGTCGATCGCCGGCCGCGACGTGTCTTCCGTGTCCGAGCGCGAGGCCTCCCACTTCAGGCTCTCCGAGCTGGGTTTCATCCGCCAGAACTTCGACCTGCTCCCGGGCGTCAGCGCGATCGACAACGCCGTCCTGAAGCTCCTGAAGAGCATGCGCTGGCGTGACGCGCACCGGCAGATCACCCCGCTGCTGGAGCGCCTCGGTCTCGGTGGGCGCCTCTCCCACCGGGCCGAGACGCTCTCGATGGGGGAGAGGCAAAGGGTGATGATCGCCCGCGCGCTCTCCACCGAGCCGAGCCTGCTGCTGGCGGACGAGCCGACCGGCAGCCTCGACACGCAGCGCAGCCGCGAAGTGCTGGAGCTGCTGCGAGAGCTGTGCCGGGAGCGCAATGTGGCCGTGGTCCTTGTGAGCCATGATCCGCTCGCCGCCGGCTACGCCGACCGCGTGTTCGCGCTGCGCGACGGCAAGCTCGGCGACTACGAGGCCGATCAGCCTGCGGCGCTACCCACCATCCACTAGCCGGACGCCGGTGCGCGCAACGTGAAGCCGGGAAACGTGCTGCATCTCTATCGCGTCCGTGTTCGCGCGCGTGTCGTGCAGGAGCTCTTCGCGGTCGTCGGGATCGCCGCTGGTGTTGCGCTGCTGTTCGCCTCCCAGGTCGCAAGCCAGAGCCTGCGGAGCAGCGTGGCGGAGCTCTCCCACGGCATAGTCGGCAACGCCAGCCTTCAGCTGCTTGCGCGCGACCCGCATGGCATGCCGGAAGGCCTGCTGGCTCAGGTTCGCGGCATCCCGGGTGTCCGCGTCGCCGCGCCGCTGCTCGAAGCGAGCGCGAACGCGACGGGCCCGAAGGGCAGCGAGTCGGTGGAGCTGGTGGGAGCAGACTCGAGCCTGAAAGAGTTGGGCGGCGCGCTCGTGCGCCACACCGAACTGGAACCATTCGCAGGGATCGGCGCCGTGCTGCTCCCGGCTCCTCTTGCGAGACACCTCGACGTCACCAAGTTCGGCAGCGAAGTGACCCTTCAGCTATACGGCAGGACCGAGCAGGCCCCGCTGTACGAGCAGCTCCACGAAAGGCAGATCGGCGGCTTGGTGGCGAGCCCGATCGTCGTGGCACCCCTGTTCTTCGCCCAGGAAATGACCGGCTTGGCTCATCGTGTGTCGCGCATCCTCGTGGAGGCCGCGCCAGGCCGCGAAGCAGCGGTGCGGGCCAGGCTCCTTCACCTCGCCGCCGGCACGCTGAACGTCGAGTCGACCAGCTACGACGAAAGGCTGTTCGCCAAGGCGGCGTCCGCGAGCAACCAGTCGACGGCCCTGTTCGCCGTGATAAGTGCCCTCGTCGGGTTCCTGTTCGCGTTCAACGCGATGCTGCTGACAATCCCGCAGCGCCGCAGGCTGATCGCGGACCTCCGCCGCGACGGGTATACCCCACGCACCGTCGTCACGATCCTGCTCATCGACGCGGTGATCCTCGGCCTCGCCGCATCCCTCCTCGGCCTCGCGATCGGCCAGGAGCTCTCGATCCACCTGTTCCGTGCTAACCCGGGCTACCTCGGCTCGGCGTTCGCGGTCGGGACGCAGCGCGTGGTTGGGTGGCAGAGCATCGCCGTCGCAGTCGGCGGCGGCGTGCTCGCGGCGCTCGTCGCGGTGCTGAGTCCGCTGCGTGACGTTCTCTCCCGCGACCCGCTCGCTGCGATCACCCCCAGGGCGGGCTCCGCCGCCGGCGTCGCGAACATCGCGCTCGCGCTCCTCGGCGTACTCTGCCTGGCGGTGGCGAGCGTGATCCTGCTCGCGGCGCCGAGGCTCGCGATCCTCGGCATGGTGGCGCTGATCGCGGCGCTGCTGTTCGTGCTGCCCGGCGCGCTCGAGATCGCACTGGCGGCGCTCAGGCTCCTCGCACGAGCGAGGACGGGCGCAGTCGCGCACGTCGCGGCGATGGAGCTGAGCGCGGCGCGCGCCCGGGCGATCGGGGTCGCGGCGACAGGTGCGATAGCTGTGTTCGGCGCCGTCGCGATCCAGGGCGCCCACTCGGACCTGCTGAAGGGCCTCACCGACGCCGCACGCGACGAGAACGCATTCACCGACGTATGGGTCTCCCCGCCCGGCGCCTACAACCTGCTCAGGACAGCGCCATTCGCACCGACCGAGCAGGCGACGCTCAAGCGTCTCCCCGGCGTCCGTGCCGTCGGCGTGTATCGCGGCGGACTACTGGACTGGGGCGAACGTCGCGTGTGGGTGATCGCCCCGCCGGCGCAGGCAATACCGCTGCTGCCTGCCTCCCAGATCCTGCAGGGCTCCTACTTAACGGCGACAGCACGTCTGCGGGAGGGCGGGTG
>JADGPK010000115.1 GCA_017882445.1 Solirubrobacteraceae bacterium | reverse complement strand
ATTCCCGAATCGTCGTCATGCCACCGCAAATGCCTGTCAGCGCAAATGTTGGCCAAGTTCTCGGCTAACACCTATGCCCGCGATGCCTGAGGTGGCTTCCACGTGGGAAGGCACTTTGTGGTCAGTAGACCATCAGCATCGCGCTAGGTTCTCGTATGCGACAGAGCCATCGTATTGGGAGACGGTAGACCTTGGCGGGTACCAGGCGCTTTCCGCATCGCCGATTGGCGCACGCGCGTACGTGCTCGCGGAAAAGGCCGGCCGAGAGACTGTGTTTGAGATTCAGCGTGGCGCGGTTGTATTCTCGCTGGAGACCAACCTGCACACCTTTCGGGGGTACCGCGATTTTTCTGCGATCGGAGGAGCACTAGTGATGAACACGTCGAGCGGCGTGGTGGCCTTGCGTGACCGGAAGTTTGTGCAAGTCCTGCGCGCCGCAAGTGGCCACGTGCGGTAGCTCAGGTCGGGCCCCGCGTTGGACCGAGGTGGCTCCCACGCTTCGGACCGCCGGGCCTGGGGTTTCATCGGTTCTGTCCACCGGGCTGAGGCGGTGGGCGGAGATCGCCAGAGGGCTCGCCCGAGCACGCCCGTTGGGCGTGGCCCAGAACTGCGGTACGACCGTGGCATGTCCCGCCCACCCTTCATCATCGCGACCGCAGACGTTCCTGAGCAGTCCGACCGCTACCCGAACAGCGACGAGCCACTCGGTCATGGACGTGCGATCGGGCGAGCAGCCGGGCTCCTGAAGATCGGCCTCCATGTAGTGCGGCTTTCACGAGGCCATCGCGTCTCGTGGCCGCACGCCGAAGAGAAGGAGGAGGAGTTCGTCTACGTCCTCGACGGTGAAGTGGACGCCTGGATCGATGGGGTGCTCCACCGGATGACGGTCGGCGACCTCGCGGCGTTCCCCGCGGGGACCGGCATTTGCCACACGTTCCTGAACAACGGCGAGCGCGAGGCGACGCTGCTTGTGGGCGGCGAGGCATCCAAGCCGGACAACCGGATCTTCTACCCGCTGCACCCGCATCGACGGGGGGACATGCCGACGAGCGATTGGTGGGATGACGTTCCTCCGTGCCCGCAGGGTCCGCACGATGGGAAGCCGGACGCGCTTTCTCCCCGCGGGCCGCGGGGTGGGTCGTAGCGCCACATGCGCCATCGATGACCCTTGCGGTCACGCTGCAATTGCGGTCCGATCTGCGACGGACCGGGACCGGGGTGTCTACGGGCGGAATACAACGCCGTGAAGCGTCGTTCGAGGGTGGCGACGTGGCCGATTATCGCCCGGCGAAGGACGCCTGGAAGCTAGCCGCGGATCCGGAGAGGTCATGAGCAAGGCTTTCTTGACGATGCGCCGCTCGGTCACGTTGCTGATCGTGCTGGCGAGCTGCAAGCGTGCTGGCCCACAGCCCGGGCCGGCCCCATCGAGCACGAACACATCGGTCGGATCGGCCACCGTGGCGATCACGCCGCCAGCATCCTCGGTCCCCGCGGCGGCCCCCTCGGCGCTCATGGGGGGTCGAGAGAGCGTCTGCCTGACGTCAATTACAAACCCCCATTAACGACAGTTACACTTCCCCATCGACCTCGTTCGCAGAGTGCTTGCCCGTCGTCGTCCCGGTAACTGTCGTTGCTGCCTCCTTCTTGGCCTGTTCTGCGGCGTCAGCGCGGACGCTGGGCCCTGTCATCTCGAGGATCACGGAGTGGTGCACGAGGCGGTCGATGGCGGCGGCGGTCGTCATCGGGTCCTTGAAGATCCGATCCCACTCGCTGAAGACGACGTTGCTCGTGATGATGACGGTGCGTCGCTCGTAGCGCTCGGCAAGGAACGTGAAGAGGACCTCCATCTCCTCTCGGCTCTGCTGCACGTAGCCGATGTCGTCGAGAATGACGGCGTCGTAGGCGTCGAGCGCCGCGAGGTCCTTCTCGAGTCGGAGGTCACGCTTGGCGGCGAGCAGGCGTTGCACGAGCGCGAACGTCGCAGTGAACAGCACGCGGTAGCCGCGCTGGATGAGCTCGTGTCCGATCGCGCAGACGAGGTGCGTCTTGCCTCGCCCCGGCAGCCCGAACGCGAGGAGGTTGTCGCCGCGCTCGACGAAGGCGCCTTCGCAGAGCGTCGGGAGCATCTTCGCGATCTTCGGCGTGAGACGCGAGCGGTTGAGCGTCGCGAGGGTCTTCTCGGACAGGAGGTCCGAGTCCTTGAGATAGCGCTCGGTCCTGCGCCGCCGGCGCTCGTGCATCTCGAGCTCGGCGAGGTGATGGAGGTACTGCCCGAAGGTCCAGCCCTCGCGCTCGGCCTTCTGCGCGATCTCCCCTGCGTACCGCGCGAACGCGGGCAGCTTGAGCGCTCGCATCATCATCGCGAGCGAGGAGGCGGGCGAGGCCGGGGCCGAGTCCGTGGTGATGGTGGTCATGTGCCGACCTCCGCGAGCAGGGCGTCGTAGGCGCCGAGGTCGACGGTGTGTGGCGCGAGATCCGGCACGTCGACCGTCGTCGTCGCGGCCACCAGGAGCTTGACGGCGTCGGCGGTCATCGGCTTGCCGTCCGCGAGGAGCAGCGTGAGCGCGGCCTCGACGTCGGCTTCGAGCGTGCTGGCGGCGAGGTGCAGGATGCGGAGGTACTCGAGGTCGCCTTTGAGTCCGTGGTGCGGCGTCTGGATCGCGTCGTAAGCGCGGCGGAAGACGACCGACGGGAACATCTCCTCGCGGTAGACGTATCGCGCGAATCCCCCGGGCTTGCGCACCAGCGACCAGATGACGTGGCGGTAGTCGATCCGCCGGAGATTGCGACCGCGGAGACGGTCGCAGACGAGCTCGTCTTTTCCTGCGTAGCGGACGACGATCCTGTCCTCGAAGATGCGCACGCGGACCCACTCTCCGATGAGCCTGGAGGGCACGGAGTAGGCGCAGTGCTTGACGCGCACCGTGCTCCACTCGCTGACGCGGAAGTCCTCCTCGACGAACTCGGGGAGCCTTGCGACGTTGAGCTCGCGCATCGCCGTCATCTCCTCGGCGACGCGGAGGCCGCGTCCGCGGTTGGCCTTGCGCATGGCGTCGTCGACGAACGACTGCCACGCCTCGCGGCTCTCGAAGTCGCGCGAGCCACGGACGAGGAGCGCCTGGTCGAGCGCGCGTTTCAGCGCGCCGTTGGCGGCCTCGACGTCTCCGTTTTGCTCTTTCTCGCCGACCTCGGTCGTGCGCGCCGTCATGCCGTAGTGCCGCATGATCGCGAGGTAGTCCTCGTTGAATGGGCGCTTGCTGCTGCCCTCGATGGTGACGCTCTTGCCGTCGGGGATCCGGTGCGTCGCCGCGGTGGAGTTGTCGGTCTGGTGGAACGAAGGCACACGTCCGAGCTGGAAGAGCGCGCGCTGCACGCCGTGCCGTATCGACGCGATCGACTCGGACAGGCAGACGCTCGCCCATCGCCAGTTGGAGTAGGGCAGCACGAACACGCAGAGCATGTGCACGAACACCTGGCCGGCGATGGTCACCGCGAGCTCGGTCGCCCACGTGAAGTCGGTCTGCGCGGCCTCGCCCGGTCGGTGCAGCTGCGCGAGCACCACGTCCTTGTCCGGGCCACGCTCGGCGCGCCAGGCCCTCACGCGGCGCTGGAGCGTCCGCAGTTGCCCGTCGTCGTACCGCCCGGGGTACTTCTCCACGAGCACATCGAACAACGTCTTCGCCTCGAGCGCGGGAGCGTCGCTGAGCATCACCTCCAGCTCTGGCCAGTGCTCGAGGAACGCGTCCTCGTGCGTCCGCCAGCTACGGGGCTCGATCAGCTCCGACGGCAGCTTGCCGCCCTCCACGTACTTCCGCGCGGTCTTTCGATCCACGCCGGCGCGCATCGCCGCGAGGCCGATCCGCCCGTGTTTCGTCATCTCTTCCATAAGTTTCCTCACCTGCGCATCCGTCGTCCTCACCGCCGCATGATCCGCTCCTGCGGGCCATGGCGGCGGTCGATCGGCGCGCCTCAGGATGGGGCGATGTAACTGTCGTCGATGGGGAGATGTAACTGTCGCTCAGCAATCCAGTTGATGATGGCGGAGTCGATCTCGGCGAGCCGTGTGTTGGCCGGTGCTGAAGGCTCCGTGCAGTTCAGGCACGCCGGAGATGTGGCTCCCCATCCGAGCCGACGCCTCCGGCAAGAATCAGCCGGTGTAGGTGCAGCTCTCGACGTACGCTCTGTCTTCTGAGCTTAGCGATTCGTAGATCGACCCCTCATTGATGATCTGCCATGCGATGAGGCGACGGCTAGCCTTGTACGTCCCGTGGAGGGTCGTGAACGCTTCCGCGATCGAGGACGAGGCTTTGATCGCCTGGCGTGCCACTTCCCTCGGCACAAGAAACTCAGCGGCGAACGCGTTGGCTCGCTGTTCAGGTACGAGGGGCGAATGCCCAACCAGCAATTCGGTCAACGGAAGGGCACCAGTTCTATCGACGAGAAGGTGGCAGATTTCATGCGCGAGAGTTGAACGCCTACCCTCCGCCGAGAACGGCCGTGTCTCCTTGAAATCGTTGATCAGGATCCCAGGACCGTGACGAGGCCCCCAGCAACCGATCGCGTCGAAACCGTGTTTGCGTATGCTCCCTAGCTTGGTGCGATTGTTGTTCCACGCATTTGCGACATACCGTTCGAACTCATGCGCGTGGTTTTTTGACTGATGCTCCCACACCGCGACGAGTTGCGCGTACTCTGTTATCGTGAAATCGCCGTGACCGCGCAGGACGCCCGCGAGCGCGAACACCATCCCGGACGGCGACTCGTCGGATTGCCGGGGCAACGGCGTGCCATTCCACAGTGCATCGACCGCCGGATATTCGGCGCGATATGCCTCAAACTTTTCGCGCAATTCCGCCGGCAGTTCTTCGT
>JADGPK010000114.1 GCA_017882445.1 Solirubrobacteraceae bacterium | reverse complement strand
ATGGCCCGCGTTCATGCGACCACGGCGGGTAGGCCTCCTACCGGCCTCCTCGAGAGCCGGGTTAACGAGTTGCTGCTGATCGCCGCCCGCGCGATCGACGATGCGTCTCGCATGCTGCGGCAGGGCGCCGAGCACGGCGTCGACTCCCGTTTCACGATCGCTTCCGCCCCGGGCCTCAAGGGCGGCCTGCTCGAGCTGCTGCCGGTCTGATGGGCGCTCGCTCGCTTGTGGTCTTCGCCCCGTCGCCGCTGCTGACGATCACGGTCGAGTCGGCGGGCACGTCGCGCGAGGAGATCCACCTGCACGCCGGCGGGCAGGGATTCTGGGTGGCGCGGATGGCGGCGCTGCTGGGAGCAGACGTCGTGCTGTGCTGCGCGCTCGGCGGCGAGTCGGGGGCGGTGCTCCGCGGGTTGATCGCGAGGGAGAGCGTCGAACTGCTGAGCGTAGAGTGCGCAGCATCCAACGGCGTCTATATCCACGCTCGCCGCGACGGCCACCGCGAACAGCTGGCGCGCACGGAGGGCAAGCGCCTATCCCGTCACGAGGCTGACGAGCTCTACGGCCTGACGCTGAGCACGGCGCTCGACGCGGGTACGGCGCTACTCACCGGAGTGGACCCGGCAAACCTCCTGGACAGCGAGATCTACCGCCGGCTAGCCAGCGACCTGAGGCACAACCGAGTGCAGGTGATCGCCGATCTCGCCGGCGCGCCGCTGAAGGCTGCGCTGGCCGGGGGTCTGGATGTGCTGAAGATCAGCGAGGAGGAGCTGCTCGCCGAGGCCCTCGCCGACAGCACCCGCCTGGAGGATCTTCTCGCGACGTTGGACCGGTTGCACAACTCCGGCGCCAATACGGTCCTCATCTCCAGGGCCGAGCAGCCCGCCCTGGCACTCGACGGCTCGAGTGGCAGCTACCTGGAGCTGACGGGCCCCCGTGTCGAGACTCTCGAACCACGCGGGACCGGTGACTCGATGTTCGCCGCGCTGGGCGCCAGCCTGGCCGGCGCCCAGCCGTTGGACGTCTCCTTGAGGCTGGCGATGGCGGCCGGCTGCCTGAACGCCACGAGGCACGGGCTGGGCACCGGAACGCGCCAGGAGATCGAGCACCTGAGCGGCCACATAGAGATCCGCGAGCTGACCAGGAACCGGTAGAAGCTGACAAGCTGCTCGCGAGCGATGAACCGCCTCGGAGAGTGGATACCGCTGAACGTTGCGTGCACGGACGGAGAGGGTCGGCTCAGGCCAGTAGACGTCCGCCGTCGACTACGATCTGGGAGCCGGTCATGTAGCTGGAGAGCTCGGAGGCGAGGAACAGCGCCACGCGCCCGATGTCGTCGGGGTCGCCCATCCGCCGCATCGGGATCACGGCTTCGAAGCTCTGCATCATGGCCTCGTCCATCTCGCCGACGCCCGGCGTCTTGATCCCGCCCGGCGCGATCGCGTTGACCGAGATGCCGTGCGGCGCGAGCTCCAACGCGACGTTCTTGGTGAAGCCCCACGCGCCGTGCTTGGAAGCGTCGTAATGGGCCAGCCCGACCATCGACGGATGCAGCGCGTCGATCGATGTCACGTTGATGATCCGCCCGCCCTTGCCACGGGCGATCATGTGCGCCGACACGGCCTTCGTGCAGAGGAACAGGCCGGTCAGGTTGATGTCGATGACGCGGCGGAAGGTCTCGACGTCGAGTTCGCTCAGCGGCACCATCGGGAAGATGCCCGCGTTGTTGACGAGGATGTCGACGCCATCGAAGGCCTCGACGGCGGCAAGCACCATCTGCTCGACGCTCTCCGGATCGCTGACGTCGCTGCGCACGGCGAGGGCGCTGTCTGCGCGCGCGGCGCGCAGGGTCTCGGTCGCGCGCTCGCCTGCGGCCAGGTCGAGGTCCGCGACGACGACGCTCGCGCCGGCCTCGTGCAGGCGACGAGCAATACCCAGCCCGATTCCCATCGCACCACCGGTGACGATCGCGGTGCGGCCCGAGAGGTCTATGAGCTCTGGCAAGAGCGTGGCTTGTGGTGTGGCGGTTGGCGTAGTCATGCGAACGAGCGTGCCGCATGCGCGCCGAGCGGACATCCGCGATCGGCCGTTGGCCCGGGACGGAGGACTACTGACGCGGCGCCGGAGACCGTAAGCGACGCGTCTACTCGCGGCGTGGCTACTTCTTGGCGTTGTAGACGCTCGCGTCGAATACGGGGAGTCCCTGGGTTCCCGCATAGCCCAGGTGACTCAATCCGAACAGATCCTCGATCGAGGCGAGCAGCGAGAAATGGTTGTATTCGCCTGTCACGTTGAGGCTGCCGGGCTTCACGTACTTCGAGATCAGCAGCAGCCCAACTCGGCCGCCTCCGGCCGGCGAGCCGGCTTCCCCGGTCGTGCCCGCCGTGGCGGCCGGCAGATTCGGATAGGCGGCCGTCAAGCAGCATCCGCTCGAGTCGGCGCTGGGCCCGCTCTGCGGCGCCTGGTCGAACGTGATCGCGATCATTCCTCCCGCCCGGTAGGCGGGCGAGCTCTCGATCTGGGGCACAACGGTGCGAAGGAAGGCGTCTGCCGCCGCAAGACCGGCGGGCTGACCCGGGGCGCACGGTTCATCGGAACCGTCGTGGCAGCGGTCGGGGACGATGTAGGCCAGCGACGGCGCCTTGCTGGCGGTCGCGAGATCCGGCGCAAGCCGATCGAGCCCGACAACGGTGCTCGTGCAGGTCGTGTTGTCGATCACGCTGTGGAAGTAGACGAACGGGTCTCGCCAGCTGACGTACGGGTCTTCGAGGCTCGGAGCCTGGTTCGGATCCACCTGCCCGAGCGTCGGGTGGCGGCACGTCGTCGGCTGGCCCACGCCACCGTTGCCGATGCCCTCGACATACGCCTTCGACGTCCTGCCTTCGGCCGAGAGCTGATCCGCGAGCGTGAGGGTCTGACGCGGGTACACACATCCGCCGCCGAGAACCTGTCCCTGCGGGCCGACGGTGCCCGGAGCGATGTCCGTATACATGGGGCAGTTCGCCGCGGTCTGCGGCGTCGGCCCCTGGCCGCTGATCAGCGCGATCTCGTTGGCGAGCTCTCCGCCGGTCACCGCGTGGTAATCGCCGAGCAGCTCGCCCTGGCCGGTGAGCGTCTTCGACAGGTAGGTGGCCTGCGACTTCGCGCCGAAGGCTGCGCTGAAGCCCTGGTCTGAGAGCACGATCAGGAAGACGTGCGTGATCGGGGGAAGCGTCGGCGTCGTCGACCCGCGTTCAGGCCGTGCTTGTTTTTCCGTGCTCTGCGGCGCGGTGGCGCTCGGCGTCGTTTCGGCCGGCGTCGTGGTCGGCGGTTCGCTTGAAGCTTCGCTCGGAGTCGCTTCAGGCGTCGTCGACGGGGGGGCAACCGAAGCTGCGCTCGGCGACGGCTTCGCAGCGCTCGGCGATGAGACCGCGACCACGATCGGCGCGGCTGCGCCGCTGTCCTGGACAGGGCTGACCGCCGAGCCGACCAGCACCCCAAAGGCAAGCAGGGCCATAACCGCCACCGCGGTGGCCTGCGGCGACGGCGTGGCTGTTTCGCCGAGCGCGCTCAGCCATCGCTCCGCGAGGCACGTCACGCGCGACCCGCCGGGCTCGCGCTCCCGGCTCTGCGGCGGGTCGGACGCGTCAAGCGGCGCTACGCCGATCAGCTCGGCGACGGAGGGTGGCAGCGGCCCGCGCCGCGCGCCACACTCCACGCAGTAGCGCTGGTCGTGTGCGAGATGCGCGGCGCACTGCACGCACCGCGAAACGCGAGATCGCTCAGTGCCGCCGGCGGAGGTCGAAGGGAGAGCCATTTCGCGCCTCTGAGTATTGCGGCTGCGCTCGCGCTCGCGGGGTCGGTAACCGATTGTTCACAACTGTTTGACACCCGCTGGTAGCCTCACGGCTGGGCTGGCATGATGCCAGCGCGCCTGGCTTCACGGCCACAGCCCGGTACGCCGAAGTGAGCTATGGAGTCGACCATTCGCACCGGACAATTCGAACCCGCGCTCGAGCCAGCCTTGGCGGATGACCTGACACCCGCGATCCGTCCCTCGACGGTCGCCTCGACTCGCGAGCGGTGCTCCGCGTGTGGGGCAGCGATGGCAGCCGACCAGCGCTATTGCGTCGACTGCGGACAGCGCCGCGGATCTGCTCGCGTACCGTTGATGAACGGTCTCACGCAGCGTACCGCCGAGACCTCCGGCGCCCGCCACGAGCCGCGACGGGCGGGAATGTCGGTCAACAGCAGCCTGATCGCCGTCATCGGCACGCTGCTGCTGGCCATGGGGGTAGGCGTGCTGATCGGGCGCTCGGGCAACGGCACCACCGCCAAGAACCCTCCCGCCCAGATCCTGACGGTCGCGGGTCCCGCGGCGACGAGCGGCTCTGCGGCGACCCAACCGGAAACGAGCGCCACCTCGACGACAGCCTCCGGTGCAACGCACACCGCAGCCGGCGCGAAAGCGAGCACGAAATCGACTTCCAAAAAAGCAACCGCGCCTCCGCTAAAAGCCGCCAAAGTCGGTAGCCCAGGCCACGGCGCGGGCTATCAGAACGGTCACTTCACCGGCAACTTCTTCGGCGAATGAGCCACCTCACCGCATGAGCATCATTCCCCGCGACTCAACCGAGAACGGACAGCCCGCACAGGCCGTTCACTTGGACGCCGACGCCTCTGGCTCGGGCCCCACGACCGACGGGCAGGCCGCCGCGCCGCAGGAGCAGACGAGCGTCGATCTGGCACAGCGTCGGGACAAGTTGGCGGCGCGCTTCGCCGAGTTGCAGTGGGACTTGGGCGGGATGTTGTATGAGATGGCGATCCGCGACCACATCCGGGTTGACGTGCTGGTGCGCCACGCGGCGGCGCTGCAGGACGTCGACGCGGAGCTCCGCGAGGTCGAGC
>JADGPK010000113.1 GCA_017882445.1 Solirubrobacteraceae bacterium | reverse complement strand
TAACGGTGGTGGAGTTGGTGGCGGGGGCGGCACCGGCACCGGCGGTGGACTCGGTGGTGGAGCAGGCGGCGGCTCGGGCGGCGGTGGCGGGGCTTGTTCGTGCCCCTCGGGCAGCAACTGCAATGCGCAGAACGTCTGTGTGCAGGGATGCACGCTCTCTTCGTGCAGCGGCAAGACGTGCGGAACTGACTGCTGTGCCGGGAGTTGTGGCGTTTGCGCCACGACAGAGACCTGTACGATCGGCACACCGAACTGCGAACCGGGGTGTTCCTACGACCTCGCCGTAGCCGATTCTCTGGGTGGGAATCAGTTCTTTAGCGGCGGCCTGATTGAGATCCACCCAGCGGCGGTTTGGAGATCCACGGCCGAGGTCTGACCGCCGCGCGGCGCCGCGATAGCGGCGCAGAAGTCGCGGTTGCTGCGTGGCGCGATCACGTTGGCGGGATGGGGCCCAAGAAGACGTCACGCCGACGGTGTCACGAGTGCCGCGCGTGGTACGCGCCGAAGCCGTCAGCGCTGAAGACGCAGAAGACCTGCGGCGCGAAGTGCCGTCTGCGTCAGCGCGGCAAGTACGAGAAGAAGCGAAGAGCCCTGGACCTGGTAGCCGCGCGCGAGGGTGATCGGGATCGCCAGCGCGATCACCGTGACCGCGAGCGGGCGTCGGCGGGTGTGAGCCCGATGTCACAGGCAGGCCTTTCCGCTCAAGCGGCCGATGCGATTGATGAAATCGTGGAGAAATTGGGACAAGCGCAGCGCCTGTCACAGGCAGGCCTCCGCCGTCAGCTGCGCCGGTTTTCACTGGGGAAACCGGGGCCCGCGACTCAAGAAACTGGGACATGAACACCGCCTGTCACGGGCCGGCCTCGACGCGCAGTCACCCGGCGTTGCAGGGGGAAGCGGTCGAATTCTGGGACAACCGTCACGGGCCCGTCTGGTCATCAAGCCGTGGGCTGGCGCACCGTGACGTGCATGAAGGGCGAGGCGACAGCGATCGAAGTGGCGACGGCGGAGGTGGGCGAAGCCCTCTGCGTCGTGCGGCTGTGCGCGCCGCAAGCGCAGGTGCAGATGCGGCAGTCGCTGACGAAGCTGGGTCAGTTGACGCCGGTGCAGGTGTACCGCAAGGCCGGGAAGCTGGAGTTGATCGACGGCTTCAAGCGGCTGCACGCGGCACGGGCGATGTCGTGGCCGAAGCTGCGCGCTGAGGTGCAGCAGGTCGACGCGGCGGGGGCGAAGGTGCGGCTGTGGCGCTGCAACGCGGGCGTGGGGCTGACGGAACTCGAAGAGGCCTGGCTGGTGCGCGCGCTGTACCGCGACGACAAGCTGACGCAGCCGCAGATCGGGCAACTGCTGACGCGGCACAAGAGCTGGGTGTGCCGCCGGCTGATGTTGGTGGAAAGCCTGAGCGACGCGGTGACGGCGGACGTGCGGCTCGGGCTGTTGTCGGCGTCGGCGGTGCGGGAACTGGCGCGGTTGCCGCGCGGCAACCAGGACGCGGCGGCGCAGGTGGCCGCGAGCCGCGGGCTGACGAGTCGGCAGACAGCGCGGCTGGTGGATGCGCTGCTCGGCGCTGGTGAGCCCGAGCGAAACAAGTTGCTCGAGACGGCCGGCGCGATCGACGCCAGTTCGCCCACCGGCGGCCCGCGGCAGCGGACGCCGGCCGAGCACCTGGCCGCCGATGCCTTCGCGATGAAGCGCCTGTCGGTGCGGCTGCACGCGCGGCTGCTCGAGCGCCCGCTGTCGAGCCTGGGCGTCGCCGCAGCAGCTTTGGCCGCGCGCGAGCTGAGGGACCTGCGAGCGGCGCTCGCCGCGCTGTTCCTCACCCTCGACGAGCGCCTCGCGGAAAAGGAATTCGATGGCCACCCCGAGTAGTCCTCCGGAAACCATCCACAACGTGGTGCTGCTTGCCCGGGAAGGAATGTCCCGGCGAGCAATCGCCCGGTCGCAGCACCTGAGCCGCAACACGGTGCGGAAGATTCTCGCGGCGCACGGGAAGGCGCGGACGAAGTCGCACTCGGTGCTCGAGGCGAAGCCGGCGTCGAAGCGGGTGTCCAAGCTCGACGAGCACCGCGGGAGAATCGACGGGCTGCTGACGACCTTCCCAGACATCACCGCGCAGCGCGTCTTCGAGGAACTGAGAGCCGCGGGCTTCCTCGGTGGGTACACGGGCGTGAAGACGCTGGTGCGCGCGGTGCGGCCGAGGCCGGTGGTGACGCCGAGCATGGAGACGACGGTCTACGGCCCCGGGGAGATGGCCGAGAACGACTGGTCTCCGTACCGCATCGCCTTCACTCACGCGCCGGCCCGTATCCTCCAAGGCTTCAGCTACGCGCTCGTCAACAGCCACCGCAAGCACTACAGCTTTCACGACCGAGCCGACCTGCACGCGTTGATGGACGGGCACGTGAAGGCCTTCACCGGGCTCGACGGGCTGGCGAGGCAGTGCAAGTACGACAGCCAGAAGCCGGTGGTGCTGCGCTGGGAAGGGAACCAGCCCATCTACAATCCGCGCTTCATCGCCTTCGCCACCTACTACGAGTTTCTGCCCATGGCGGTCCGGCGCGGTCACCCCAACGACAAGCCGCGCGTCGAACGAAGTTTCTGGGAGCTCGAGCAGAGCTTCTTCAACGGCCGGAAGTTTCGCGACGAGGCAGACCTCGCCGCGCAGCTCGCGTGGTGGATGGAGAACGTCTGCGACAAGCGAAAGCAGAAGCGCAGCGGGCAGCGGATGGCGATCGAGCTCTTCGAGACCGAGCGCCCCGCGCTGACGCCGCTGCCGAGCCACCCCTACGACACGGCGCGGGTGCTGTACCGGCTGTGTGACTTAGAGGGCTACGTCGCCTGGGATGGCAATTGGTACTCGCTGCCCTACGAGCACGTCACCGACATCCTGCCGGTGCGAGTCACCGCCGCCGAACTCTTCGTCTACGCGGCCGACCTGAAGTGCATCGCGCGGCACGAGCTGCGCCGGAAAGGTGCTGGCGAGAAGGCGACGCTGCCGGAACATCGGCCAGCCCGAGTGGAACGCGGCGCGGACCTGGAGCAACTGCGGCGCGCCTTCGAGGGACTCGGAGAAGCAGCGGCGCACTTCCTCGCCGCGATGGAGAAGGCGCTGCCCGCGAAGCAGGCCGGCTACCACGCGCGCCGCATCCTCGCGCTGCGAGAGCGGTACGACACCGTGGACCTGCTGCCGGCGCTCGCCCATGCCGAGGCCTTCGGCGCCTTCGAGCAGTTTGCCGTGGGGCGGATTCTTCTCGCCCGCGCCAAGCCGCGGCGGCTCGACGAGTACGTCGCCGAGGCGACGGCCCGGAAGCTCGAGCGCCTCATCGCCAACAGCAGCACCGAGCCGAGGGATCTCGCCGAGTACGACGAGCTTCCGTGCTGGCCCGGAAAAACGCCGACCACGGGAGCAGCGCCATGTCCAAGCTCAGACCTCCAGCCAACCGGAAAGAAGCCGCGGGTGTGATGCCCGAAGTCCTGCAGCGACTGGAACGCCACCTGGATCGGCTGGGCCTCAGCGAGCTGAAGAAGTCTCTCGACGGCCATCTGGGCTGGGCCCAGGAGCGCAAGCCGTCGCACGCGGAGTTTCTCGAGCGCGTCCTCGGCGAGGTGGCGGCCATCAAACGCGAGCGACGCATCGAGCGGCGCTTCGATGCCAGCGGGCTCAAGGTGAAGAAGACGCTCGAGGCCTTCGACTTCCCATTCCAGCCGAAGCTCGACCGCGCGGCGATCGAGAACCTCGCGACGCTGCGCTTCGTCGATACGCACGAGGACGTCCTCTTCACCGGCAAGAGCGGGACCGGGAAGAGCCACATCCTTCAGGCGCTGGTGCTCAAAGTCTGCGAGCGCGAGCAACTGGTCCGCTACGCGCGGTGCGTGGACCTGGTCGACGCCCTCTACGCGGGCCTCGCGGACGGCACCTACGAGCGGCGGATGAAGTGGTGGTGCCGGCCAGCGCTGCTGGTCATCGACGATGTCGGGCTGGGCCAGCTCAAGCGCCGCGACGATGAGCCGACCGCGGCGCACATGCTCTTCACGCTGCTGGATCGCCGCCACATGGAGGCCTCGACGGCCATCACCTCCAACATCAAGCTGTCGGCCTGGGGCAAGTACCTGGGCGACACCACGCTGGCGGCCGCGCTCCTCGATCGGCTCGCCGCAAACTCCATCCACATCGACATCGACGGGCCGAGCTACCGCCAGGATCTTGCGCGCCGGCGGGCGAAGGAGCAGGGACTCGAGCAGCCGGCCGACGAGGCGCAGGCGTGAGCACAAGAGAGCCCTCGACGACGTGGCTCCCGACTTCTGCGCAAATCCTGATGGCCTCCGAGCGAGCCATCCTCGCGGCGCTCGATGCCAACCTGCAGCTCGCCGTCCGCGTCCTCAGCGCCGAGCACCCGTCGCTCGACGACGATTCCGACGAGGAACCTGAGCCCCCGCAGCTCGCGCTCGCAGCTTCCATCCGCATTCTCGCCGAGAGCCTGCACGAGCTCATCACCGGCTACCGCCTTATCGCCGAACAAGCCCTCGGCGACGCGGACCCAGACGACGACTTCTGACCCGCAGCTCGCCTCCGCTCGCTCGAACCAGGGGTAGCCGAGTCCACCCTCGACCGAGATCGTCGGTCCTGGGGCCAACCAGAGGCCTCGCTTCGCCACCGACCGACGCTGATCCACAATTTGCATTGGCGCGGCGTTGCTACGCGCAGCGCCGCACGCGGCGCGCCTGCCGGCGCCCTTCGGGCTGCGCTCGCCGCGCTCTCCGCGCCTACGTCCACGACCGCGATCGTGGGCAAGAAGGAACGCGGCGCGACGTCAACTACTCACGGCCCAACAATCGGGAGTGGATCTCCCCGACCGCCGCGAGTGGATCAGCTTGAGGCCGGCGCCAATG
>JADGPK010000112.1 GCA_017882445.1 Solirubrobacteraceae bacterium | reverse complement strand
GCGCCGATGTGCATGTGCGCGCTCTCGTCGAACTGCTCAAGCTCGAGGAACATCGTGTCCAGCATGCTGAGCTGCTCACCCATCGCCTCTGACTCCCTCGCGGCGTGATCGTGCCGCGGAACTTAGCGCGCGAGGCACGAAGCGGCATCGGAGTCCCCCCGCGTAGCGGGTCCGTACTTCCCCACGTCCGTGAGCCTGGCGCCTGCACATGCGCCGTCGCCTCGGCGTTCCCTTCCGCAGCGCCCAGGTCTCGCGCTGCTCCATTACGCGACGAGCGAGCGCAAGCGTCGGTCCGGCTCGCACGCACGGTCCTCGTCCGGAGCGACACTCTTAGGTCCCTGTGTAGCGGCGACCGCTTCGCCACGAAACCAGCAGTGCCGAGCCTGCTGCTTCGGCAACCCGCTGATCGCGGCGAGGGCGGCCCGGCACTCCGCGGCTTCGCGGGCGACGAGCCCCCCGCCCAGGCGCTCTGCCGTGTCCTCAGCCTGCGTGAGGTCGGAGCGCAGCCCGGTCACCGCAAGGAGCGGATCCGTACTTCGTCCCAGGGGAGCCGGTGACTTCCACCGATGCGAGCAGCGCCTGCCATTGGAAGGCTCCTCTCAGAGAGGCCGACGGCAACCAGCGAAGGAGGCGACGTGACGACCGATGACGTCGACCGTCATGAGCCAAGCTCCGATCAGACCGCAGGCGAGACGCCTGGGCAGCGAGCCGAGCTAGAGACGCCGGCCTCACACCCGGCACGCGTGCTGATCGTGGCTCATCGCACGGCACCGACCCCGCGACTGCTCGCGGCCGTCACCGATCGCGCCCGCCGCGGACCATGTGTGTTTACGCTGCTCGTGCCGAGGCCCTACTGGGACCCGGACACCGAGGAGGCGGCGGCCGTGCTCGAGCTTGCTGCTCCCCTCCTGGAGCAGGTTGCCGGTTCTCAGGTAGAGGGGATTATCGGCAACAGCGACCCCTTGGTGGCGGTGCGGGACGTCTTGGAGCGGGCGGAGTGCGATGAGGTGATCATCTCGACGTTGCCCGTGCACGTCTCGCGTTGGCTGCGACTCGATCTCCCTCACCGCGTCGAGCAGCTGGGGCTGCCGGTGACCGTCGTCACGGCCGAGCAATCGCAGCGAGCGCGGTCGGGCAAGATCGGCTGACCGTGGGCTCCTCGCCGTCGCTGATCGACGGCCCGACTGGCGCGGCAGGCGGCGCGAGGACCGCGTGAGCGCGCCGGTAATCTTCGCCTTGGCGAATCATCGCCCACTGCTGGCGTGCGAGCTGACCGAGCGTTCGACGCCCGCCCTGGGAAGCTGCAAGTTCGCCCAGTTCGCAAACGGAGAGCTGTACGTGCGCATCCGGAGCCCGGTAGCGGGCCGCGTATGTGCGGTGCTTGGTTCGCTGGCGCCGCCCGCCGAGCAGATGCTGTCGGTTCTGATGCTTGCCCACACGCTCAGGCGGGAGGGCGCCCGGCGAGTGGTGGCGCTGCTGCCCTATCTCGGCTATGCCCGCCAGGACCGTGCCGACCCTGGTCAAAGCCTGGGCGTGGCCTGGGTAGGCGAGCTGATCCGAGCGGCAGGCTTCTATCAGGTGCTAACGCTCGACGTGCACAGCCGCCGGGCGGTTGCATGCTTTCCAATGCCGGTCGACTCCCTCTCACCCGCCCAGCTGTTCGCCGAGGTGCTCATCAAGTCCGGGCTGAGCGACCTCAGCGTCGTGGCACCGGACGAGGGCGCGCTGGAGAGGTCTGAGGCGGTCATCCGCGCGGCGGGCATCCTCACGCCGCTGGCGTTCCTGCGTAAGCGCCGTGGCGGGGATGGTGTCACGCACAGCACGCTCGTAGGCAGCGTCACGCCGCGCGTGGCCGTTGTGGACGACATCCTCGACACTGGCGGCACACTGGTTTCAGCGTGCGCCGAGCTTCAGCGGGCGGGGGCGCGGGAGATCACCGTGTTTGCCACCCATGGGCTCTTCACCGGAGAGCGCTGGCGCGAGCTGCCGGCGCTTGGCGTGCGGCGCATCTACACCACCGACAGCATCCCGGCAGCCCGGGAGCGCGGCGGGGAGATTGTCGAGGTGCTCCCAATCGCAAGCCTGATCCTCGATGCCTTCGAAACGATCGCCAAGAGCCAGCCCCTGCGCACCGCCGCCCGGGCGCGAACGGCACAATGCTCGTCGGTCATCGAGCAGATCGAGGGTCCGGCGCCGGCCGAAGACTCAAGCGTGCCCGGCGAGCCGGGCTGACGGTTGGCGGGCGCACTGAAATGGTCGCGGCGAACAGAGCTGAATCGGCGCCAGGCGCGAGCGCCGGCGCTCGAAGCCGTTGTGTGCGGCGACGCAGAACGGGCTCCCGCCGGTGCGCCGCGGCCCATGCCGCTCCGATCCCGCCCAGGGGCGGCGCGAAGCGGCGCAGCAATGATGCGACGTCAGGAGGGTCGTCCTGGACCTTACAAGAGGAAACGTGGCCGCCATTCTCCTTGTCCCGCTGCGCCCGATTCTGCGCGTCTTGCCGCATGGAGCCGCTGAGTCTGGTCGTCTAGTGAGCTACCGCTGGATCGAGCACACCTCCGAGCTCGAGCTGCAGATCGAAGCCGCCAGCGAGGCGGCGGTGTTCGAGCAGGCGCTCGAGGCCCTGCGCGAGCTCATTGAGGAAGGTCGCGCCGGCCAGAGCGAGGGTGAGAGCGTCTCGCGCGGGGTCCAAGCCGCGGCGGGCGACCGTCCCGCGCTGCTTGCCGCCTGGCTTGACGAGCTGGTCTATCTCATCGAGACCGAGGATCTCGTGCCCGATGAGGTGGAGGGCTTGGAGCTCGCCGGCGAGCGCCTGACTGCGAGGGTCCGCGCGCATCGTGGCCGACCCCGACATCTGGTCAAGGGCGTGACCCACCACAAGCTGACGTTCTCGCCCGACGGCGATGAGTTCTCGGCAACCGTCGTGCTCGATGTCTGACTCGCTTCGCACGGCGGGTGGCGAGCTGCGCCGCCAGCCTGAAGACCAAGGGATCGTCGTGCGCTGTCCCTCCAACCGTGGGCTGGCCGAGGAGGCGCCGTTCGCCTACAAGGACGTCGAGCGCGTTGTTGCGGTGGTGGAGCGCGCGGCTCGCCCGGTGTGTCGCCCAGCTGATGCCGCTGGACGTCGTCAAGGGTTGATGCGGTTGCTCAGCAGCGGGCCTCGACGCCGCCGATGAAGTCAGCACCCCCCCCCACCGGGGGGGCTTGCCAGGAGACCGCGAGCGCACCCAAGACGCCAGATCACGTTCTGTCGATGTCTACCGCCGATACTGCCGGACCACCCATACACGGCCCCGCCGGGTACATGTCCGGCCGCTCAGTAGTAGACCCCCTCCCTGATCAGCATCATCTGCTGATGCGCGCGCCTCGTCCGTGCCCGACAATTGCCGCATCCGATCCAAGTGCCGGGGCGTCAGATAAGCGTGGAGCCGAGCGAGCGCCCGACAGGCGCCATCACATCCCCTGAGGACCCGCCGTCGTTCGTGCCGAGCGCGGTCCGCTTTACAGACCGCCACGACGCCGGACGCCAGCTCGCCGCGCTGCTGGAGCCGTTTCGCGAGGAGCGGCCGGTCGTGGTTGGCATCGCGCGCGGCGGCGTGCCGGTCGCCGCCGAGGTGGCGCGAGCGCTGGATGCGCCGCTCGACATAGCGGTCGTACGCAAGATCGGCGCGCCGCAGAACCCCGAGTACGCGATCGGAGCGCTCGCCGAGGGCGGCGTGCGCGTTCTCAGCACCGGGACGGTGCGCGCAGTCGGCCTCTCCGAGGCCGAACTGCAGGCGCTCGTCGCACGGGTAGAGGGCGAGCTCTCGGAGCGACTGCGTCGCTACCGCGGCGCTCGCACGCCCACCGAGCTCACCGGGCGCACGGTGATCCTCGTCGACGATGGCCTCGCGACCGGGCGCTCGGCGCTGGCCGCGGTGCGCTCGCTGCGCAAGCGCGGCGCCTCCCGCGTGATCCTCGCCGTACCGGTCGCGGCGCCAGAGTCGGTGCACGCGCTCCGTGATGAGGCCGACGAGGTCGTCTGCGTCGAGATGCCGGACGATCTCTGGGCTATCGGCTTCTGGTATGAGGACTTCCGCCCGACCACCGATGAGGAGGTGGCTGCGCTGCTCGCCGAGGGCGCTGAGATCCCCCGGCGACCGCCCGGCGTGCAGGATGAAGCTTCACGTCAGCTCACGATCCCGATCCGACCGGACCTTTCGCTGAGCGGCGATCTGACCGTGCCGCCGGGGGCGCGGGGCATCGTCGCTTTCGCCCACGGCAGCGGCTCTAGTCGCCTCAGCCCACGCAACCGCGCCGTCGCCCAGACGCTGGTCGACGCGGGCTTTGCGACGCTGCTGTTCGACCTGCTCACCCCGCAGGAGGAGATCGACCGGGCCAACGTCTTCGATATCCCGCTGCTGGCCTCGCGGCTCGTCGGCGCAAGCGCATGGGTGCATGAGCGCAGCGAGGTCGGACACCTCCCGCTCGGCTACTTCGGCGCGAGCACCGGCGCCGCGGCCGCACTGAGCGCAGCCGCTGAGCTGGGTGACGGGGTGGGCGCCGTGGTCTCGCGCGGCGGACGTCCCGACCTCGCTCTGAAGCTGAGCGCAGTACGCGCGCCAACGCTGCTGATCGTCGGCGGAGCCGACTATCAGGTGCTCGAGCTCAACCGCGAGGCACAGCAGCAGCTTCGCTGCGCCAGCGAGCTGGCGGTCGTACCCGGCGCCACGCATCTCTTCGAGGAGCCAGGCGCACTCGAGCAGGTCAGTCGCCTGGCGATCGACTGGCTCGACCGCCACCTCGCATCATCGCGTCCGGCTTAGGTGCGCGCGGCAGACCGCTAGCGAATGAGGAGGATCCAGATGACACGCTGTGAGGTCTGCGACAAACGCCAAGCCCGCCGCGTGAGGTCGCGTCCCAGGAGCCGGGGGATTTGAAGGTGCGGGCGTAGCCTCCGCTTTGTCCTGACAAGACCAAGCGATGGAGGTACGCCCGCATGGAGAAGGT
>JADGPK010000018.1 GCA_017882445.1 Solirubrobacteraceae bacterium | reverse complement strand
CGAGCCGTCGATCGTCACCGCGTCGACGACGGAAGCGCAACTCACGGTCGCCGAACCATCAACGACCGGTAAAGGCTACGTCGTGACGGCTGAAGGCACGGAAAAAGCCAAATTCACGATTACGAAGAACGATACTGGCGAAATCAGCCGCACGTGTGAACCGAAAATTGTCGGATCCGGTTGTTCGACGGGCAGCTGGTAGCACTCCGCTTCGAGCGGTCAGCTCGAACAGCAAGCAGGTGAACGAGGAGAGGCGGCCCCACGGGTCGCCTCTCCGTCGTTTGAGGCGTCGTCAATGCGCCGACCGATCTCGTTCATCCATCAAGCCGACGTGCGCTTCGCCGATGAGAGCTAGTGAGAATGCAGTTCCGTGATCTCAGCGGCCGCGAGGGCGGCACCGGCGGCTGCGCGACCGGCAGCTGGTGGCGCTCAAGCGGCACCGAGCAAGTGTCGATTAGCTGACGTATGGAGGCCGCAACCTTCGCTGGAATCCTCGGAGCGGTGTTCGGCTCGTTCCTGAACGTGGTCGCCTACCGGCTGCCGCGACACGAGTCGCTCATCACGCCGGCGTCGCACTGCCCCAAGTGCGGCACGCCGGTGAAGCCCTACGACAACATCCCGATCCTGTCCTGGCTGCTGTTGCGCGGTCGCTGCCGCAGCTGCTCGCAGCCGATCTCGGCGCGCTACCCGCTGGTGGAGGCGCTCACGGGTGCGCTGTGCCTGGGTGCCGTGCTAGTGCACCATTCGGCGGTCGGCATCGCGCTGAGCGTCATCCTGATCCTGCTCGTTGTCCCGGCGGCCCTGATCGACCTCGAGCATCGGATCATCCCGAACCGCATCACCGGCCTTGGCGCCGTGCTCGCGCTGCTCATCGGTCTCGCGCTCGACCCCTCGGGCGAGCCCGAGCGGCTGATTGCGGGCGCCGCCGCCGGCGGCTTCCTGTTGCTTGCCGCCCTGGCCTACCCGGGGGGCATGGGCATGGGAGACGTCAAGCTCGCAGCTGTCATGGGGCTCTTCCTGGGGGCCGCGGTCGCCCCGGCGATCATGGTCGCGCTCTTGACGGGCGTCGTGCTCGGCGCGGTCGTCATCGCCCGCAAGGGCGCCCGGGAGGGGCGCAAGACCGCGATCCCGTTCGGCCCGTTCCTCGCATTCGGGGCGCTGTCCGCCGTTTTCGTCGGGCCCCAGATCATCGATGTCTACGTCAATCACTTCCTGCACTAAAGCGCCGCAGCCCTCGCGCCGATACCCCACCATCGGGCGAACAGTCCCGACCTCCTCACGATCCCAACCTCTTGCGAATCCCCTCAATGCCCCTAAAGCTCAACATGAACATCGGTCGGCGCGCCGGAGCCGACGTCGTCGGCCTGGACATCCAGCCAGGATTCGTCGCGGCGGTGAAGGCGCGTGTGAACGGGGCGATCCTCGCTGAGCAGGCCGCCATCCTCCCGCTGCCCGCCGACACGGTGCGAGACGGCGAAGTGCTCGATTCGGACACGCTCGGCAACGTCCTGCGTGAGCTGTTCCTCAGCAGCGGGATGAGCAAGCACGTCCGCATCGGCGTGGCCAACCAGCGCACCGTGTTGCGGACGCTCGAGCTTCCCCCGCTGACCGATCACAAGGAGCTCGCCGCTGCCGTCCGCTTCCAGGCCCAGGAGCAGGTGCCGATGCCGCTGAGCAACGCGGTGCTGGACTTCCACCCGCTCGGCATCATCGACACACCCGCCGGCCCTCGCCAGCGTGTGGTGCTCGTGGCCGCGCAGAGGGACATGGTCGAGCGGCTGCTCGCCGCCGTCCGTCACGCCGGGCTCAACGCCGAGGGCGTGGACATGTCGGCCTTCGCCCTGATCCGCTCGCTCTACCGGCCCGACCCCGAGCAGGTGGGCCGCGTGCTCTACCTGAACATCGACGGGCTGACCAACCTGGCGATCGCCGAGGGAACCGTCTGCCGCTTCACCCGCGTTCTCGGCAGCGGCCTGGAGGGCATGGCGGGCGAGCTAGCGCAGCGTCGCAGCGTCCCCGTGGCCGATGCCCGCGCGCTGCTGGCGGCCGTCGACCTCAACTCCCCGGTACAGGAGAACGAGCCCGACACTAGCGTTCCGCTGGACAGCGTCCCAGCCGAGCAGGAGACGACCGAGGGTGAGCGACCCGCGGGTCACGAGGACCCAGCCGTCGATGAGCTTTCGATGAGCTACGAGGAGCTCACCGACGTCGGCGCGAGCTCGGAGCCGGAGCCGGGACAGACCGGCATCGCGGATGTCTTGAGCGTGCTCGAGTCGGGAATCCGCGACATCTCCGGCGAGGTCCGCAACTCGCTCGACTTCCACCGCTCGCAGGAGGGTGGCGGCGAGGTCTCCCACGTCGTGCTCAGCGGCTCCGTACAGGACATCCCGGGCTTCGCCGAAGCGCTTCAGGCATCACTGGGCGTCGAGGTGCGCACGCGCGACATAGGTCTCTTCGACGAGAACCTCGCCGACTCCGTCTCCACGCACCGGCTCGCCGTCGCTACGGGCCTCGCGGCAATCGAGGCGCCCCAATGAGGGCCGTAAACCTGATTCCAGCCGAGCAGCGCAGCGGCTCGGCCGTGGGCACCGGACGTTCTGAAGGCGGCGCCCACGCGGTGCTCGCGCTAGTCGCCGGCCTGGCAGTGCTCGCGCTGCTCTACGGCATCGCCCACCACCAGATCGCAAGCCGCCGCGCCGAAGCCGCATCGGTCACCGCCCAGGCGCAGCAGGCGCAGACAGCCGCCGACCGGCTCGCTCCGTACGCCAGCTTCATCGCCCTGCGCGAACAGCGCACGCAGGCCGTATCCACGCTGGTCGACTCGCGCTTCGACTGGGCACACGTCTTCCACGAGTTCGGTCGCGTGCTTCCACTGCAGGTGTCGATCTCATCGCTCACCGGCACGGTCGGGTCCGCCTCCCCGGTGCCCGTCCCGGGCGCCGCCGGCGCCGCAGCCTCCGCCGCTGCGACCTCCGCTACGCCGCCCGGCAGCGTCCCCACCTTCACGCTCGTCGGCTGCGCCACCAGCCAGCCCGCCGTGGCGCTGATGCTCGAGCGCCTGCATCTGATGGACGGGGTGCGCACGGTCACGCTGCAGAGCTCGGCGAAGGCGTCTAGCGCCGGCTCCAGTGGCGGATGCCCATCCGGCTCCCCGCCCGGGGATCCGTCCTTCAGCGTGCAGATCTCCTTCGATCCGCTCCCGAGCGCATCGGCGGCCGCCGCATCGGCCAAGGCCGTCACGGTCTCGACGGCCCCGGGCGCCAAGGCAGCCACACCCACGACAGCAGGGAAGAGCTCGAAATGACCGGCCGTGATCGCATCGTCCTGATGGCCGTGGTCGTCCTCGCGCTGCTCGGCGCCGCGTGGATGCTCGTCGTCTCCCCTGAGCGCAAGCAGGCCAAGCAGCTGATCGCCCAGGTCGAAGCCGCCAAGGCCCAGCTCTCGAGCGCCGAAGGCCAGCTGAGCAACGCACGTGCCGCACAGTCGCAGTACGCGGCCGCCTACGCCTCTGTTGTGAGCCTCGGCAAAGCCGTCCCGACCGACCCGGAAGTGCCCGCGCTGATCTACGAGATCGAGCAGGCGTCCAACCGCAAGAACGTCAACTTCGCCTCGATCGTCGCCGGCAGCGGCGCAGGGGGGGCGCCGGCGAGCGCCGCCAGCGCGGTGGCGACCGGCTTCACCCAGATGCCGTTCACGTTCGTCTTCGACGGGAGCTTCTTCGACCTCGAACACCTCTTCCAGCAGCTCAACCAGTTCACGACGCGCACGAGCTCGGGCAGCCTGCAGGTCAGCGGCCGCCTGCTGACGGTCCAGAGCGTCAAGCTCGCCCCGTCCGCAGAACTGGGCAAGCAGAGCTCCGGTGCGCTGTCGGGCACGATCACCGCCACCGCCTACCAGCTGCCTGCCAGCCAGGGGCTGACCGCAGGAGCGAGCGCCGCGTCTCCCGCGGGCGCCGCCGCGCCGGTGGGAGCGACCACAGCAGCCGGCAGCTCGCCAACAGCACCGGCTATCGCCAGGGTGAACCCATGACCGATTTTCTCAACGCACTGAAGGCAGACCTGCTGGACAGACGTCTGGTGCCGTTTGTGGCACTCGTGCTCGTCGCGCTGGCAGGTGCGGTCGCCTACGTCGCGGTCGGTGGCGGATCGACGTCCGCCACGCCTGCAGCCGCAGTTCACACGGCCCCCGCCACCGCGCCGGTCACGGGCGGTCTGGCCGTCAGCCGGACGACACCCGAAAAGGCGGTCGCCGAGACGACCGACGGCGTCGCCGCGCAGCGCCGAGGTGTGGCGCGCAACCCGTTCGCCCTGTTTCCGCAAGCGGCCGCGGCCAAGGCGCCCGCCGCCGCCGCCGCGAGCACCAGCGCCGGCACGTCCGCGCCTAGCTCGGGATCCGGCTCCTCGACTCCCGGCTCGAGCTCGGGATCCAGCTCCTCGACACCCGGCCCCCGCTCGGGATCCGGCTCCTCGACTCCCGGCCCCCGCTCGGGATCCGGCTCAACGACACCCTCAGGGCCCTCCCCTCAGCGTGCCGTCTATCACGTGTCGGTGCTGTTCGGAGTCGCTCCCACCGCCGGCGCCACGCCGCCGAGCGCACCGCTGACGCCGTACGCGAACCTCAAGCTGCTGACGCCGCTGCCGTCGGCCAAATCGCCGCAGCTCATCTTCAGGGGCGTCACGGTCGGCGGTAAGAGCGCGACGTTCACGGTCGTGAGCGAAGCGATCCTGCACGGCGGCGCTGCATGTCTTCCGAGCCCCGTCCAGTGCCGCGCGATCGACCTGAAGCCCAGGCAGTCCGAGCAGCTCGAATACACGTCGCTGACCGGGGTGACGACGATCTACGAACTGAAGGTCGTGAGCATCGTCTCGGCCAAGGCCACGACCGCAGCGGTGAAGGCCATCCTGCGCGGCCAGTCCCATTTCGGGCTCGAACTGCTGCGCATGGACGGGCTCATGGCGATCCCCTTCCTGCGCAACTCCACCCAGGTCGGCGTCCTCGTGTTCACCGGGCACCGGGCGCTCGCCGCCCGCGCTCACACCGCCGGGCAGCCAGGCGTCGCGGGCTAGAGCCCCCGCCGGCGCAGGGACTCGGCCCCCAGCAAATAAGCTAGGGGCCGTGGAGCTCCGACTGATAACCGCCGGCGAGTCGCACGGCCCCGGACTGACATGCATCGTCGAGGGCCTGCCCGCGGGTCTGGCCCTGTCGCCCGAGGACCTCAACGGGGACATGGCGCGCCGCCAGCTCGGCCATGGGCGGGGTGGGCGGATGAAGATCGAGCGCGACACCGCCGAGGTCACCGCGGGAGTACGCCACGGACGGACGCTCGGCGGCCCCGTCGCCCTGCACGTGGCCAACCGTGACTACGCCAACTGGGAGGAGCGGATGAATCCCTGGCCGGTCGCCGAGGACGTGGCCGAGGTCCACCTGCCTCGTCCCGGACACGCCGACCTGGTTGGCACGCAGAAGTACAAGCACAGCGACGTGCGCAACATCCTCGAGCGGGCCTCTGCTCGCGAGACCGCCGCCCGCGTCGCCGGCGGCGCGCTGTGCAAGGCCTTTCTGCGCGCGTTCGGGGTCACGGTGTACTCGCACGTCATCCAGATCGCCTCTGTTCACGCGCCCGATCGCCAGGGCGCGCTCACGCCCGAGGACTTCGCGGAGGTCGACAGCTCGCCGGTGCGCTGTCTGGATGGGGAGGCATCGAGGGCGATGGTGCGCGAGATCGACCGGCTGCGCAAGGCCAACGAGTCGCTCGGAGGCGTCTTTGAGGTGCAGGCGTTCGGGCTCGTCCCCGGTCTCGGCTCGCACGTCTCCTGGGAGGAGCGTCTCGACGGACGCCTGGCGATGGCGATCTGCTCGATCCAGGCGCTGAAGGGAGTCTCGCTCGGCGACGGCTTCACCGTGGCCGGCCTGCCGGGCTCCCAGGCGCACGATGAGATCTTCTTCTCGCCGGAGCGCGGCTACTACCGCGAGACCAACCGCGCCGGCGGCCTGGAGGGCGGTATGACGACCGGCTCTCCGCTGGTCGTCCGCGGCGCGATGAAGCCGCTTCCGACGCTCACCAAGCCGCTGCGATCCGTGGACACCGCAACGCACGAGCCCGCTGAGGCGCTGCGCGAGCGCACCGACTCGTGCACGGTGCCAGCCGCGGGCGTGGTCGGCGAGGCGATGGTGGCGCTCGTGCTCGCCGGCGCCTACCGACGCAAGTTCGGCGGCGACCACATCGATGACGCGCTCGAGTCAGTACGCGCCTACGAACAGCGGATCGGATGGCTTTCGTCCTGATCGGCTTCATGGGGGCCGGCAAGTCGACCGTCGCGAGCGAGCTGGCCGCGGAGATCGGCGTGACGGCGCTCGACAGCGACACGCTTCTCGAGGAGCGCCTCGGCCACCCGGTCGCGAACGAGTTCGCGCTCAACGGCGAGGCGTCCTTCCGGGCGAAGGAGGAGCAGCTCGTGTGCGAGCTGCTGAGCGATGCGCGACCCGACAGCGTGATCGCGCTGGGCGGTGGCAGCGTCCTGTCCGAGCGCGTGCGCGGCGCGCTCGCCGGTCATGTCACGGTCCTGCTCGACATCGATCCGGATACGGCCTGGGAGCGCGTCCATGCCACACCGGATGGCGCCCTTCGCCCCCTCGCGCGCGACCGCGAGGCTTTTCGAGCCCTGCACGCGAGCCGCGGCGCGCTGTATGAGGAGCTGGCCGACGCGGTCCTGGTGGACCTGCCGATCGGCGGCGCCGCGCGTGCCGTCGGCGCCCTGCGCGCGCTTTCGGCGGCGCCTGAGGGCACGCGACTGCTGTGGGCGCGCTCGGCCTCCGGCGAGTATCCGGTGCTCATCGGGCGCGGCCTGATCGGGGAATGCGACGAGGAGCAGCTCGGCAGGATCTGGCCGCTGGATCGCTCGCGATCACGGCCCTTCTGCGTGAGCGATGAGACCGTCGCCGCGGCCTATGCGGATCGGTTGGGAGATCTGGCCGGCACCGTCACGATCCCGCCGGGTGAGGCGCACAAGACGCTTGCGAGCGCCGAACACGTGTGGCAGGCGTTGCTCGGCGCCGCGATGACCCGCGCCGATCACGTCGTGGCCCTCGGCGGCGGCGTCGTCGGCGACCTCGCAGGCTTCTGCGCGGCCACCTATCAGCGGGGTGTGCCCGTCGTGCAGGTTCCTACCACGCTCGTCGCCCAGGTCGATTCGGCCTACGGCGGCAAGACGGGCGTGGATCTTCCCGAGGCGAAGAACTACGTCGGCGTCTACCACCAACCCGCGGGCGTGCTCGTCGACCCCGACACGCTTGCGACGCTCCCGCCCGCCGAGCTCGCGGCGGGCTGGGTGGAGGTGCTCAAGACCGCGCTGATCGCCGGCGGAACGCTGTGGGACGCCGTCGCGGCGGGGGGCGAGGTCGACGAGCGCACGATCCTCGCGTGTGTGCGCACCAAGCTCGCGGTCGTGGCCGCCGACGAGCGCGACGGCGGCCGCCGCCAGGTGCTCAACCTCGGCCACACGGTCGGTCACGCGATCGAGACGGCGACCGGATACGCGCGATACCGCCACGGCGAAGCAGTCGGGCTCGGGCTGCTGGCGGCCCTGCGGCTGTCCGGGCAGGACGAGCTGCGTGCGCAGGTCCGCGAGCTGCTGATCGCCAACGGTCTGCCCGTCACGCTCCCGGACACCGCTCCCGAGGCGGTGCTCGCGGCGATCGCTCGCGACAAGAAGCGCGTGTCGTCGCACGTGCCGTTCGTGCTCGTCAGGGCGCCCGGCGAGGTCAGCCACGGCTGCGAGGTGGCCGCAGAGGACGTGCGGGCAGCGGTCGCGGAGCTCGCGCCATGAGCGAAGTGCGCTACCGCGTGGAGGTCATGCACGGCGTGAACCTGGATCAGCTCGGCCGCCGCGACCCGCTGCTCTACGGCACGCTCACGCTTCCCGAGCTCGAACACCAGATCGAAGAGGATGCCCGCCCGCTGGCGCTCGAGACCGGCTTCTTCCAGACCAACCACGAGGGAGCGTTCGTCGAGCACCTGCACTCCCTGCGCGGCCAGGCCGACGCGATACTCCTGAACCCGGGCTCCTGGACGCACTACGCGTGGGCGATCCGCGACGCCCTGGAGATCGCCGCGCTCCCGGCGCTCGAGATCCACCTCTCCGATGTTGAGAACCGCGAGCCGTGGCGGCGCTTCTCGGTCATTCGCGAGCTCTGCTTCGCGACCATCAGCGGCCGCGGCCCGGACGGCTACCGCGACGCCCTCCGCCAGCTGCGCGAGGAGCTCGATCGCAGCGAGCGCCGATGAGGGGTCCGCCCGCCGAGCATCCCAGCGGTCGTGTCGAGCGTCTGGCGAGCGGGCTGGGCGAGCTCGAGGTGGATGCGCTGCTCGTCGAGTCGCTCACCGACGTGCGCTACCTGACCGGCTTCACCGGCAGCCACGGGCTGGCACTGGTCCTCGGCGAGGCCGCCGCCGCGGAGACCGGACCGCATCGCTTCTTCACGGATTTCCGCTACGCCACCCAGTCCGCCGCAGAGGTACCGGATGTCTTCGAGCGCCGGATCGTGACCGGCGAGCTGCTCGAGAGCGTCGGGGCGCTGCTCGCGCCCACGAGTGGACGGCTGGGATTCGACGAGACGCAGCTCACGGTGAAGGGGCACCGGCGCCTGGGCGAGCTGCTCGGGCAGGGATGGGAGCTGGTGGCCTGCAACGGCGCCGTGGAGCGGCTGCGGGCGGTCAAGGAACCCGGCGAGATCGCCCGCATCCGCGCTGCCGCCGAGCTCGCAGACGAGGCGCTCAGCGGGATCCTGGAAGGCGGCCTGGCGGGTCGCACCGAGCGCGAGGTGGCGATCGAGCTGGAGTTGCGCATGCGCCGTCTGGGCGCCGAGGCGGCGAGCTTTCCCTCGATCGTCGCCTCTGGCGCACACGGCGCGCTGCCGCACGCACAGCCACGTGAGCAGGAGATCGCGCGCGACGTGCTCGTGACGATCGACTGGGGCGCCCTGCACGAGGGCTACTGCTCGGACTGCACGCGAACCTACGCCACCGGCGAGCACATCTCAGAGCTCGCGCGTGAGATATACGAGCTCGTGCTGGACGCCCAGGAACAGGGGCTGGCGGCGGTGAAGGCCGGGCCGAGCGGGCGGGATGTCGACGCGGTGGCACGCGAGGTGATCGAGCGGGCCGGTCACGGCGAGCACTTCGGCCACGGCCTCGGTCACGGCGTGGGCATGGAGATCCACGAGGCTCCACGCCTCTCGCGCACAGCCGGAGAGGAGCCGCTGCTCGAGGGAAACGTCGTCACGATCGAGCCGGGCGTCTACCTGCCGGATCTCCTCGGGGTGCGGATCGAGGATCTGGTGGTCGTGGGCGGAGAGTCTCAGGAAGTGCTGACGAGCCTCTCCAAGGCGCTCACTGTCGTCTCCTGAGCGCGCGGCGCCGTTCGCGCGAGCGCCACGCCGCTCCTCAGTGGCGCTCGCCGCCCGGGTGAGAACAGGCGCGCGCTCAGCCACCCCGCAAGCGGCACCGACCAGGCGATGAAGAAGGCCGCCTGAAGGTCCGGGGAGACACGTTGTGACAGCGACTGGAAGCTGATCCAGACGAGCACGCTCGAGGTGAGCGCCAGCACGGGCGGGCGCCCGTTGTCCCGGCCGACCTCCCAGGCCAGCAGGGCAAGCACGAACGGAAGCGGGTAGTAGACAGCGTCCCACGTGTCGAGCACGCAGCGGAGCAGCAGCACCAGCGCGAGCGCCAGCAACGCGTCCTGCTCACACAGCTTCGCCCTTCGGGCGCGGCCGAGCAGCCACAGCGCGGCGGCGAGCGCCAGCCCGGCGGCGATGATCAGCGGGTGACTCACCGCGCCTATCCACGCCGGCCCGACCCTGTAGCCGGGCTTGGCGGCTCCGAACAGGCCGTGCACGAGCGGGCCATGGTGGCCGAGGAACCAGAACACCTGCCACGGCTGGAAGATCGCCGCCGACGCGGGCGCGGCGACGGCGCGGGCACCGGCGGCGAACCCGCCGGATGAGGCGAGCGTCAGTGGGGCGAGCACCGCGCCCGCCGACACAGAGGCGGTCGCGAGGGCCTTCCATCTGCTCGGCGACGGAAGCGCCAGCAGCACGGGTCCGGCCGCGAGCAGCGCCCACTCCTTGTTGGCGATCGCAAGGCCCAGGGACGCGCCGGCGAGCAGCCAGCGCCCGCGAGAAGCCAGCAGCACGGCCGCCACGAGCAGGGATCCGCCGAGCAGCTCCTCGGGATGGCCCAGTTCGAACGCTCGCAGCGTGATCGGATTGGCGACCACTACGCCCAGCGCAACCGCTCGTGCGAGCGTGGAGTCGCCCCGCGCGCGCATCCTGGCCACGAGCCACACTCCAAGCGCTGCCGCGGCGAGCAGGCAGGGCAGAGCCACCATGCGGTAGACGGCGAGCTCCCCGCCGCCCCACAGTCCGGGCAACAGGGCGAACGGAGCACGCTCGACCAGCGATCCTCCGTAGGCGGGCGCGAGCTGCAGGAATGTCAGCAGATGCCCGTGCACGAGCGCGTCGAAGGCCGGCCGGACCTCGACGTCGTAGTCGTTCCAGGCGAAGCCGAACAGGCTCAGCCACGCCACCGTCGCGCAGCCGGCGCCAGCCATGAACGCGCTCAGTACGTTCTCGCGCAGACCTAGCCGCATGGGATCGCATCGGCGCGATCGCGGGTGGGCTTGAGCTGTCGAAGGTAGTATCTTCGGTCGCTCCAAGGGATGCCCAACGACGCTCACCGTTCAGGAGGTCCGAGTCCATCATGCCCTCGCTTCTAGATCTCACGAGTCAGGGGGACGTCGGCACCATCTCTGATGAGTCCAAGCTGTCTTCTGTGACGCTGATGACGCCCCAGCAGCTGTATGAGCTGTGGGAGCGTCAGGGCTGGCAGTCGCACACGATCGACCTCCGACAGGACCGTCTGGACTGGGCGGCGATGGACGACGATCTGCGCCGGCAGCTGGCGTGGAACCTGTCCTCCTTCTTCATCGGCGAGGAGCGCGTCACCACGCAGTTCTCCGCCCTGGTGATGGCCTACGAGAGCCAGAGCGAGGAGGCGTTCCTGACGACCCAGCAGGTCGACGAGGCACGTCACGCGCAGCACTTCAACCGCTTCTACGAGCAGGTTCTCGGAATCGACGGCACCTTCGAGGACCGGCTGCAGCAGGCGCGCAACGATCTCAACCCGGCGTTCATCGAGATGTTCGACGGCGTGCTGGTGGACTGGGGCCGGCGTCTGGCGGAGAACCCGCGGGACATCGAGGCCAAGGTCGACTTCGTGGCGCTCTACCACATGATCATCGAGGGCACGCTGGCGCTAACAGGCCAGTGGTTCCTGACCGACTACATGGAGCGTAAGGGGATCCTGCCCGGTTGGGTCGAGGGGTTCAAGCTGATCTCCCAGGACGAGCACCGTCACGTCGCCTATGGCACGTGGTTCCTGCGTGAGAAGGCCACGGACCCGGCGCTCAAGCGGCGCATCGCCGAGCGACTCGCCGAGCTGATCCCGCTCGCGGCGTCCGTGCTCGTGCCGCCCGGCGCCGACCCTGAGAGCTACGCGATCCTGGACTACACGATGGAGGAGACCAACACGTTCGCGTTCAACGCGCTGAACCGGCGCCTGAAGGTGATCGGGGTCGACCTCGCCAGCATCGCTGCGGCAGCCGCCTAGGCCTGGGCGGCTGTCACGCGCGTGCCGGGCAGAGCCGCGCGGATGGCGTCGACCGCTCGCTGAGGCTGAGTTGGCAGCGCTCGTGCGTACACTGGCGCCACATGATCTCAACGAATCAATTCAAGAACGGCAACCACATCGAGGTCGACGGCGTCGTCTTCAAGCTCCTCGAGTTCCAGCACGTCAAGCCCGGCAAGGGCGGCGCGTTTGTGCGCACCAAGCTGCGCAGAACCGCCGACGGAAATGTCATCGAGCGAACGTTCAGGGCCGGTGAGAAGTTCCGCTCGGTGCACACCGAGTCCCGCAAGATGCAGTTCCTCTACGCCGACGGCGCAGACGCCCACTTCATGGACGCCGAGTCCTTCGAGCAGATCGCGATCCCCGAGCAGACGGTGCAGGAGGCGCTTCGCTGGATCACGCCGAGCACTGAGGTGGACATCCTGTTCATCGACGGCGAGGCGTCGGATGTGCAGGTGCCCAGCGCCGTCGACCTGGAGGTGACCGAGGCCGACCCGGGGTTGCGCGGGGACTCTGTGTCGGGTGGCGGCACCAAGCCCGCGACGCTCGAGACCGGCGCGGTCATTCAGGTTCCCCTGTTCGTGGAGCAGGGGCAGCGCATCCGCGTGGACACGCGCTCGGGTGACTACATGGCGCGTGCCTGAATGCGGCGCTCCGATCAGCGTCGGGCCGCGGTGATCGCGCTCTATCAGCACGATCTGACCGGACGCCCGCTGGCGGAGACCCTGGGGCGCAACGACTCCTTGTTCGTGCGAGCGCTGGCGCACGCCGCCTCCGACCGCTCAGAGGAGCTCGACGCGACCATCGACCGTCATTCCCATGGCTGGGCGGTCGAGCGGATCCAGCCGCTGGAGCGGAGCATCATGCGGGTGGCGCTGGTCGAGATGCTCCACCCGGATGCCGCGCCCGCGGAGGAGCCGATACCGCCGGAGGGCGCGATCGAGGAAGCGGTGGAGAGCGCCAAGACCTTCTGCGGCTCGGAGGCTCCCGGCTTCGTCAACGGGGTGCTCGCCGCAGTGCTCCGCGAGGTTCGAGAGAATGAGCGTGTCCGATGAGCAGCATCGAGCGCCTAGACGATCTGATCGCGCGCCTGGAGCGTGCGTCCGAGCAGCTGCGTTCGGGCGAGCTCTCGCCCGATGCGGCGGCGACGATGGTCGAGGACTGCGCCGCTCTGGCGACCCAGGCGGCGGCAGAGCTCGAGCAGCTCACGCGTGCCGAGGTCTCCGCGCCGGCGCCCGGCCAGGACACGCTGTTATAGGTGCCCGCCCACCCGCCCGTCCACTCGCCCGTCCGCCCGCCCACGGTGTCCGCCTACCTCGCCTACCAGCGTGTCCCTCCGGCCCCGTGAACGCCAGCTACCCGGATCATCTGCGCGATGAGGTCGAGCGCTACCTGGAGGCCATGCGCTTCTCGGAGGAGTCCCTCACGGCGGGGCTTGATGAGGCGATGCGATACTCGCTGCTCGCCGGCGGCAAGCGAATCCGTCCGGTGCTCGCGCTGGCGACCGCGCGGGCGGTCGGTCTGGAGCAGCGGGAGGTCCTGCCGTTGGCAGGTGCGATCGAGCTGATCCACACCTACTCGCTCATCCACGACGACCTGCCGGCGATGGACGACGACGCGCTGCGCCGCGGTCAACCGACCTGCCACGTGAAGTTCGGCGAGGATGTCGCGATCCTGGCCGGCGACGGGCTGTACGCGGAGGCTTTTCGCCACCTGCTGACCCATCAGAGGTCCGCTCCCGAGCGCGTTCTGGGCGCGGCGGCGGAGCTGGCCGCGGCGACGGGTGTGAACGGCATGGTCGGCGGTCAGTACGCCGACGTGAGGCCGCATACGCCCGCGGGTCCCACGACCCTGCGGCGCCTGCACGAGCTCAAGACGGGCCGCCTGATCGGTGCCTCGGTGCTCTGCGTACTACTGTTGGCAGGGATCGAACACGGTCCCGAGACGGCACCCTTCCGGCGGTTCGCCGCCGAGCTGGGTGTGCTGTTCCAGATCGTCGACGACATACTGGATGTGACAGGCACCGACGATGCACTTGGAAAGCCGAGAGGTAGCGATGAGCGTCACGGAAAGCGCACTTACGTGAGCGAGTTCGGAATCGACCGCGCCAGGGAGCTGGCCGCGGAGTCCCACCGGATGGCGAGGGAGGCCCTGGCCGAGGTCGCCGGACGCTCGTCGCTGCGTGCAGCCGCTGCGCCGGCGTCCAGCGGACACCCGCGCGCGACGGCCGAGCTCGAGGGCATCGCCGACTTCATCTTCACCCGCACGTCATGAGCCTGCTCGAGAACATCGACGGTCCCGAGGACCTGCGCGGACTCTCCGAGCAGGATCTCGCGCGGCTCGCACAGGAGGTCCGCGAGCACATCATCGACACTGTGGGCGAGATCGGGGGGCACTTCGGGGCCAATCTGGGCACGTGCGAGCTGGCCGTGGCGCTGCATTCGATCCTCGAGTCCCCGCGCGACAAGATCCTCTGGGACGTCGGCCACCAGGCCTACCCGCACAAGATCCTCACGGGCCGCCGCGACCAGCTCCACACGATCCGCCAGTACGGCGGGCTGGCGCCCTTCTGCTCGATGGCCGAGTCTCCTCACGACATCATGGGCGCCGGGCACGCGTCCACGTCGATCGGCTACGCGGTCGGGATCAAGGAGGGGATGCGCCAGATGGGCCCCGAGGTCGACGGCAAGGTCGTGGCGGTCATCGGCGACGGTGCGATGACCGGGGGAGTGGCCTTCGAGGCGATCAGCCAGGCCGGGGGGCTCGGCACCCCGATCGTGGTGGTGCTCAACGACAACGGCATGTCGATCGCGCCCAACGTTGGCGCGCTGTCGCGCTACTTCAACCGCGTGCGGCTCAATCCCAAGCTCTGGCACGCCCGCGCCGGGGTAGAGGGTGGCCTGACGCGCCTGCCGGGCGGCATCGGCGCTGCGTTCGAGCGACTCGGCCCGCACCTCAAGGAGTCGATCAAGGCGTTCTGGGCTCCGGGGCTGTGGTGGGAGGAGCTCGACTGGGCGTACATGGGTGTCGTGGACGGCCATGACGTGCGGGCGTTGCGCGAGGCTCTGGGCGAGGCGCTCGCGGCCGAACGGCCGGTGGTCGTGCATATAGCCACCGTGAAGGGCAAGGGCTTCGCTCCCGCCGAGGATGGCGGCCTGGAGGGCATGGAGAAGTGGCACGCGGCCAAGCCCAAGTCGATCCTGAACGGCTTCCCGACGCGCTCGGTCCCCGCGCCCGTGCCCGCTGACGGCGAGCGCGCCAAGATCGTCCCGCCCCAGTACACGCAGGTCTTCGGCGAGGCGCTGGTGCGCGAATGCGAACGCGACGAGCGCGTGGTGGGCATCACCGCGGCGATGAACTCGGGGACCGGGTTGAGCATCCTGCAGAAGGCGATGCCACAGCGCTACTTCGACGTGGGAATAGCCGAGCAGCAGGCGATCCTGTTCGCCGCCGGTCTGGCGCTCGAGGGGGTCAAGCCGGTGGCGGCGATCTATTCCACGTTCCTGCAGCGCGCGTATGACCAGATCGTGCACGACGTGTGCCTGCAGCGCCTCAACGTGGTGTTCGCGATGGACCGCGCGGGACTGGTGGGCGACGACGGACCCACCCATCACGGGGTCTTCGACATCGCTTACCTTCGCTGTCTGCCGAACATCGTGCTGATGGCTCCGCGGGACGAGGCGATGCTCGTGCACATGCTGCGCACGGCCCTGGAGTACGACGACGGCCCGATCGCGCTGCGCTATCCGCGCGGGGAGGGCACCGGAGTGCCGATTCCGAGCTCCTCGGAGCCGATCGCCATCGGAACCGGGGAGATCCTGTACGAGGCGGCCGCGGGCGGGGCATCCGCCCACGCCGGAGCGAGGGTGGCGCTGATCGGCTACGGAACCGGTGTCGGCAAGGCGCTGGCCGCCGCGGATGAGCTCAGACGGCACGAGGTCGCCGTGACCGTCGCGGACGCGCGCTTCGCAAAGCCGATTGACGCCGGCCTGATGGCGCAGTTGGCGGCTGAGCACGACCTGCTCGTCACGATCGAGGAGGGCGTGCTGGCGGGCGGGTTCGGCTCCGCTGTCTGGGAGACGCTCAACGACACCGGCGTCACACCGCGCATCGTCAGGGTGGGGCTCCCCGACCGCTACGTGACCCACGGCAAGCCGGCGCTGCTGCACGAGGAGGTCGGCTTCACGGGCGAGCGGATAGCCGAGCGCGTGATCGCAGCGATCTCAGATCGCGGCCGCGGACGCACAGTCCAGGGAACGGGGTCCCGCAGGGCTGGGTCGGCGATCGTGGGCGCCTGAGCCGCTCCTTGTTAAATGAAACGACCCGCCGGGGAAGCGGGCCGTTTCGGGAGGGTGGGATTCAGGAGAGATGATGCTGCACTCTCAATCACTCATGATCATGGCGGTGCGGGGCTCCTTCCTCTGTGATATCGATCACACAGAGGTGGTTGGGGGCGCGCAGGTGCGCCCACAGCATCGGGTGCACGTGTGTGCAAGGGTTCGCCGGCATGCAGAAGCGCCGTCTCGACACCCTGTTGGCTGAGCGCGGACTATTTGCCTCGCGCAGTCGCGCGGCGGCTTCCGTGATGGCGGGCGAGGTGCGCCTCGGACCTGGTGAGCGTCGCGCGGTCAAGCCCGGCGAAATGGTGGATGTCGAGGAGCTGGTCAGCGTGGACGCCCGTCCCTCGTTCGTCTCACGCGGTGGTATCAAGCTCGCCAACGCGCTGGCCTCGTGTTCCCTGGAGGTCGACGGTCGCCGTGCGCTGGACGTGGGGGCATCGACGGGAGGGTTCACCGACTGCCTGCTGCAGCGCGGAGCGCGGGAGGTCATCGCGGTGGACGTGGGCTACGGGACGCTCGACTACCGTCTGCGGACCGATCCGCGGGTCGCGGTCATGGAGCGCACGAACGCCCGCACGCTCACGCCCGAGCTGCTGCCGCACGCGACCCTGGGCCCCGACGTCCCTCCCGACCTGGCGACCATCGACGTCTCGTTCATCTCGCTGAGCAAGGTGCTGGGAGCCGTGATCGGCTGCCTGGGACCCGGGTACGACATCCTCGCCCTCGTCAAGCCGCAGTTCGAGATCGGGCGAGGACGGGTCGGCAAGGGAGGCGTCGTACGCGACGCGCAGGATCGCCGCGAGGTGCTCATCAGCGTGGGGGAGACAGCTCTGGAGCTCGGCGCCGCCGTGCTCGCGTACCACTCCTCGGGGCTGCCCGGCCCGAAGGGCAACCGCGAGACGTTCATCTGGCTGGCCCACCCCGCCGGTGGCGCGAGCGGTGCCGAGAACGCGGACGAGCTCGAGCAGATGGCTCGGGAGGTCGAGCCGTGAGAGAGATCACCGTGTTCACCCACCGCCGCCCCGACGACACCAGGGCGACGCTCGAGCTGCTCGCCGCGCGCGCGGCCCAGGAGGGAGTCACCCTGCGCCTCGACGAGGAGGAGACGCGCAAGCACGCCATGAAGACGGGCCCCGGTGTCGCGGTCGACCAGCACGTCAAGGACGACGTGGAGCTGTGCGTGGTGCTGGGCGGCGACGGGACGATCCTGCGCGCGCTGCACAGCTATGCCGGCACCGGGGTGCCCGTGTTCGCGATCAACTTCGGCGAGATCGGCTTCCTGGCGACGGTTGAGCTACGGGAGATCGACGACGGCATCCGCCGCGCCCTGACCGGCGACTTCGAGCTGCTGCACCTGCCGGGCATCGTTTTCGACCACGCCGGAAATCGGCAGACGGCCATCAACGACGTGGCCATACATCGCAAGGTCGGCGAGCGGGTCGCCGAGCTCGCCTACGCGCTCGACGGAGAGGAGGCAGGGAGCGTGCGCTGCGACGGCCTGGTCGTGGCGACCCCCGCGGGGTCGACGGGCTACAACCTCGCCAACGGCGGGCCAGTCATGGCGTGGGGTGTGGAGGGGTTCGTGGTGTCGTTCATCGCGCCCCATTCGATGACCGCCCGGGCGCTCGTGGTCGCGCCGGATGATCGCATGACGATCATCAACCGCTCGCGCGAGCCGCTCGACGTCGCGGTCGACGGGCGTCCGGTTGCCGAGATCCAAGCGGGGGAGAGCATCCAGGCTCGCTTCGTGCGCGATGTGGGAACGCTCGCCCAGCTTCCGGGCTCTTCGTTCTACCGCCGCCTGCGCGAGAAGTTCGGCCGCCTGGCCAGCTGAACCGCGGCGCTGTCGTCAGGCGATGTTGGCGGTGTGACGCCCGCCGCTGCGCCCGTGGCGGGTCTGGCCGCCGCGATGCATCGATGCAACGAAGTCGTCGAGCTGGTCGCGTGAGAAGCGCCGCTGTCCGCCTGGCGTGCGGTAGCAGCTGATGTGCCCGGCGTCCGTCCAACGTCGGATGGTCGCCAGCGAGACGCCGAGATAGAGGGCGGCCTGCGAGCTCGTGAACATGAGCTGCCGGTCGCCGGCCTCGTTGGGGGGGAGTGAGCGGGACATATTGCGTGTTTCGTCCGAAAGCTCGGAGAACTTGAGCGCCGCTGAGCTTTGTGGACGTTTGACGGGGTTCTTCGGCAATCGTTCCCCGCCGAGCCGGGCGTCGAGCGCCGCGTGCCAGGCCGGCGGTGCGTCCGTCTACGCCGTCGCGCCGCGCGGATGGATCCCTCCTCGCTTCGCTTGATCGCGCCTGCAGACATTGCCGTCTCGGTGGCCCGCAGAGGTCCTGGATCCCGCACTGCGCCTGGGAAAAGCACGAGTCGTGCAGACCCGGCAAAGATCGTCGTCTGCAAGCATTCGTGCACAAAGCTGCGCAAACTGGACATTCCGTCAAATAGCGTTACTATCCTGTTCGAACCTACTCAAGTCGCGGCTGGCCTGTGGATGGAGACACGGGGGGGCCGCTCCGCGAAATGCCCCTTGGGGCCTTGGCGAAGGAGAAATCGTGGTCTGGAAAAGCTAAGTGTCAGATAGGCCAGAGGCCTAAGCTCGAGGGCGTCGTACGACCGTGTTCACACCGGTCGGTAGGCGTCTTCGGCCGTTAACGACGCTCGGCGTGCCTCATGTCCGCCGCCAGTGCTCGGCGGAGAGGCAGCGTGCACGCGGTTTGCGCTAGGCGTTCTTCGTGGGCTGCGCCATCTGGCGTACCCGCTGCTCGAATGCGAGCTCGGCCGCGAAATCGGCGGTGTCGCCTTCGACGAACGTCGTCCCGCCGCCGCGCTGGAGCATGGCGATGAAGCGCTGCACCAACTCCGCGTCGAGGTGCCGGCCGGACACCCGCCGCAGCTCGGTCATCGCGTCCTGAGAAGTCATCGGCACGCGATAGGTGTCGCGCGCCGTGAGCGTGTCATAGATCGAGCTGATCGCGAGAATGCGAGAGGCCAGCGGAATCTCGTTGCCGATCAGGCCCGCCGGGTAGCCGCTGCCGTCGATGTGCTCGTGGTGGTAGAGGATCGCGTCCGCGACGGGACCGTAACCGTCGAGCCTGCCGACGAGCGTCGCCCCGTCCTGGGGGTGTCGACGGATCATCGCCCAGTCGTCGTCGGAGAGGACATCGGCATGGAGGATCCTGTCGGGAAGCACGAACTTGCCGATGTCGTGCAGCAGTCCGGCCGTGTGGACGAGCTCCTGCTCGGCCTCGCTGCAGCCGGCCTCGAGCGCCAGGGCACGCGCATAGCGGGCCACCGCGGCGGCGTGGCGAGCGGTCGTGCGGTCACGCAGCGCGAGCGTCTCGATGAGCGTGCTCAGCACGCCCAGCTGCAGCGTCGCGAGTTGCCTGGAGCGGATGTCGAGCTGCTCCGCGCGGTCCTCCGAGCGCAGCAGGGCCGAGATCAGGTACTGGAAGAGCGCGAGAACCAGGATCAGGCCGAACAGCGCCGACAGGCCGAGATTCGTGTATGCGATCGCGAGGATCGCGGCGAGCGCGCCCAGCGCCATCTGGCCGGGCTGCATCGGCACGAACAGTTCGCGGACCTGGCGGGTGAATGAGCGACCCCTCACCACGCGCGACTCTGCGACGATCAAGATGAAGTTGAGCGCGTTGGTGACCATGAAGACGCCGAAGACGACGAGCGCGAACGTGATGCTCCGGGTCATGTGGAGCGCTCGCGGGTCGTGGACGTCGCCGATCAACGCGCGGACGATCAGCCCACCGACCAGCGGAAAGGCAGCGAACGCCGACAGGTTGTTCAACCAGAGCGCCGGCGAGAGCCGCCTGATCGCCGAGTTCGGCAGCGTCATAGCGACGCCGAACGCCACGGCGGGTGCGGGGCCGAGCAGGCCCATGGCGAGCACGAGCACGACGAGCGACGCCGACAGATGCTGTCCCCGGATGTCGAACTCAAGCCGCTCTCCGACCAAGCCCACGGCTAGCAACAGCACAATCAGCGGCAACGGATGCCATTCCTGGGAGCGCGAGATCCACGCGGCTGCGCCGACCGAGGCGGCGAACAGCAGGCCCTGGGCGGCCCAGAACAGGCGTCTTGTGAGCGTCGGCGCAAGCATTTCGTGCGGTCTGCGTACTTAACGACCGATTCCGCGTCGTACTTAAGGTGTCGCTCCGCGGCGGCCCGGAAGGCCGGCGGGCCCGGCGCCGCGCGCTTCGACGCGCTAGCGCTCGGCGCGGGTGGGCTCGCGCACGAGGCGGCGTGGGCTCTCGCCCGCGGAAGCATGCTCAGCGGCGTCCCCGATGGGCTCGAGCCCTGCCCCGCCCGCGAGGCGGACGAAGGCGACGGTCATCGCCGCAGCGCCCACGCCAACGATCAGGAACGCGCTGCGCGGAGACCCGATCGCGACCAGCAGTCCGCCGAGCAACAGCCCGATCCCGGGGCACAGCGCATTGATCGCTTCCACCGCCCCCATCATCCGGCCATGGAGGCTCGGTGGGGTGAGCTGCTGCACCGCGCTGAGGAGTGACGCCCACTGCACGCCGTTGCCGGCCCCGCCGACGAAGCCCGCAACGCATGCGAGTAGCAAAGACGGCGCAGCCGCGAACCCGATGTAGGCGAGGCCCACGGCGAGCGTTCCCCCGCTGAGCATCACGCTGAGCGAGCGCCGGACCGCGCGCGCGAACGCAAGGCTCCCCACGCCCACGCCCACTCCCCACACGGTCAGCAGCAGGCCGTAGCCACGGTCGCCGGCGTGCAGGGTCACCTTTGCGTAGGGGACCTCAATCGACCCGTCGGCCGCGAAGAAGATGAGAGCGATGCCCTCGGTGAACAGCAGCATCCGCAGCGCGGCCACCTCGTTGATGTGCTCCCACGCCGCGCGCAGGCGTGCCTGCACCGAGCCGCCCCCAGCGTTCGTGACGTGGGGCTGCAGGTCGATCAGCATCGCGCCGCAGATCAGGAAGGAGGCGGCGTCGATGAGCAGCGCGACAGGCCCGCCGGCGGCGGCCACCACCACGCCGGCGAGCGCGGGCCCCATCACGAACGTTCCGGAGAAGGCGATGTTGAGGGCCGCGTTCGCCGTTCGCTCGGCCGTCTGGGCGTCGTCGAGGCGTTCTCCCGGACCGACGGAGCTCACGGTTCGCGCTTCGGCATCAGCGCGCGCGACACGCGCCGCCTCCGCACGCAACAGGGCGCTCGCTGCCAGCGCGGCGGTCCCGTCGATCGCCACGAGCACGAGGATCGCCGGCAGCCAGAAGTGCCACAACAGAACGGCCAGCGCTACGGTCGCGAGCGCCTCGAAGAGGTAGAGGGCGCTCAGCTTGGCGTCCCTGGAGGAGGCCTCGACCCGTGCGACGACCGCTGGGACGAGGAATGCAGGCAGCGCCTGTCCCGCGACGAGCAGAGCCGCGACCGCGAGCGCGCTGTGCGTGTGCTCGAACACGGCGAGCGACAGCGCGACGTATCCGAACCAGGTGCCCAGGCGGTTGATCGTGTACCCGGCGATGATCCGGCGCAGCCGGGAGGACTGGAGCACTAATCGCACGCCGTCACGCTAACCGCTGACCGCGACGGGATCGAACGACGCAAGCTCGATGGCGGGTATGGCTCCACAAGAACACCATCGGCTACCGGGATCTCGGCGTACACCCGGCCAAGCGTGCCGATCTTGTCGTCCTCTTCATGCGTCCTATCGGTCCTGCCGAGCCGCTACGGTGTCGGTTCCGATGGATGCAGAGACACCAGGGGCGACCCGACCGACCACGGTGATCATCGCCGATGACCACACGGTGGTCCGCGACGGCATCCGCGCGGTGCTCGAGCGGGAGGCGGGCGAGTTCCAGGTCGTCGCGGAGGCAGCGGACATCCCATCCCTGCTCCGTGGGGTGCGCGAGCACAAGCCCGACCTCCTGACGCTCGACCTGACGATGCCGGGGGGCTCGAGCCTGGCGGCGCTGCCGGCCTGCTTCATCGCCCACCCCACGCTCGCGGTCGCGATCCTGACGATGCGCGAGGACCCCGAGTACGCCCGCCAGGCCCTGCGGGCGGGAGCCCGTAGCTACGTGTTGAAGGAGGCCGAGCCCGCGGAGCTGCTCCAGGCCTTCCGCCTGGCGGTGGCCGGCGGCAACTATCTGCATCCTCGACTGGGCGCGCTGATGGCCACCGGCGACGACGGCGCCGGCGACAGCGTCACGCTGAGCGAGCGTGAGCGCGAGGTCGTGAGGCTGATCGCCAACGGGTACACGAACCCGGAGATCGCCGAGCAGCTGAACGTGGCCGAGCGCACGGTCAAGACCTATCGCGCGCGCGCGATCGAGAAGCTCGGGTTCTCCTCGCGCGCCGAGATCACCGCGTACGTGCGCCGGATCGGCCTGGTCGACTGAGGCTTGTTGTGTGCGTTGCAGTGTCCGGCCGACTTGGGAGGCTGGTCACTGCCGGCGGCCATACACCAGAGCTTTCGGTCGGTACGAAGCTAACGGATCGGCGTCGCAGCGTGCGGTGATGGACGACGTGGGAGGCGAAGCCCCGCTATCGGTCGCTCAGCCGGCAGCAGGGGCAGCGGCTGGCGCTGCGTTGTCGGCGTCGGGTGAGGTGAGGCGGGCGGCGAGTGGCAGGCCGACGAGGGAGATGCCAGCCATCGCCAGGAAGGCGGGGAGGGGGTGGTGAACGAGGATCTGGACGATGAGGGCTACTACGAGGCCGCCGAGGTTCCCGGCCATCCAGACGATGGCGCCCGCGGTGCCGGCGGCGGCACCGGCGAGTCTCTCGGCGCTCGTGAGGATCACGGGGAGGGCGGGTAGTAGGACTGCGCCCATCACGGCGAGTGCCAGGCCGCGCACGCCGAGTGATGTGACCGCGCCTAGGACGATGCAGCCGACGCAGGCGACGAGCACCGTGGCCTGCATGAAGGCGGGCTCGCGGTGGCGGCGCGCGACTATGGGTGGGAGGACAGCGCATCCGACGAGCCCCGCGATGATCATCGCGACGAGAAGAACGCCAGCCTGCGTTTCGGTGACGTGTGAGGGCTGGAGCAGCTGTTGCAGCCATGTAGCGAGCGCGACGAAGATCCCGAACCCGATGAACACCAGTCGGCACAGCGTGCGTATCGGCGGCATCCGCCAGAGAGCTCGCGCGGCGCTGCCCTCGATTGCGGCGTGCTCGTTGGTCTCGTGTCCGGCTCGGCGGAGCGTGATCGCAAGCGCGAGCGCGGGCATGACTGCGATGGCGGCCTCAACCTCCAACAGCCTGTGGATGTGTCCGTGGCCGCCGAGCGTCGGGCCGAGGAGCAGCGCGACGAGCATGCCGGCGAAGCTGCCGGCGGAGCCGACCGCGATCCCGCTCGCTCGGTGTCGGAGGGGGAGGTACTCGCCCGCGAGCTTGCTGACGGCGCTCAGGACGACGGGCTGCGCGACCGCGACGACGCTCTGGCCCGCGATCGCCCACGCAAAGCTCTGACCACCCAGGCGGAGGACGCCTCCGGCCGCGACGAGCAAACCGCCCACCGCTAGCGAGGGACGGAACCAGCGGTCGAGCAGAACCCCGGCTGGGATCGCCAGCGCCACGTAGAGCAGAGGAAATATCTCTGCGAGCCAGCCGACGACTCCGACTGACACGCCGTAGTAGTGCGAAGAGGCAGTGGTGATCGTGGCATACGTGAGCCACAGCACCTGGGTGGCGGCGCACACGACGCTGTACGCGATCACCACGTGCCAACCGTGCCTGATGTCCGGATGTGTGTTCTTGCTGTTCATTTCGTGGGCTTCCAGCTCGTCTTTCGCACCGCGGCGAGGGCAACCCGAGCTGCGAGCGGGAGAGCCTACCGAAGCATGCGCGAAGGCCAAGAGACCCGTGACAACAACCAAGAGCTTCGTCCTCAAGAAGCACTAATCACGCGTTGACCGGACTGGTCACCTCTCTGTCACATCGACCCCAGGTCCTGCTACACGACCCAACCCACATCAACCCTCTATTAGCCCTGGCTCACGGGGGTGGGGCGACCGGCGAGCGGCACCGTCAGGCGAACAAGCGTTCCACGGCCAGGGGCGGGAGAGAACTCGAGCTCGCCGCCGATCAACTCGGCTCGCTCGCGCATCCCTGACATCCCGAAGCCGCCCTCCAGCCCGTCGCCACGGGGACCGAGGCGTCCGGCGTCGGGCAGGCCCTTGCCGTCATCGGTCACAGACGCCTGCAGGACCCCGTCGTGAACGGCCACGCACACCTCTGCGCTCGTCGCCTGTGCGTGGCGGCTCACGTTTGTGAGCGCCTCCTGCACGATCCGGTAGACGGTGCTCTCCAGCTCGGGGTCCAGGCGTCGGCCGGCCTCGTGGGCGTCGGCGTCGGCGTCGTGCGCCGTGCCCGGCTCGCGACCCATGTCGATCACCGTCTTGACATGCAGGCCGTCGATCGCCTGTGCGCGTCTGGCCAGCGCCTCGAGTGCGGCTGCCAGCCCGAGGTCGTCGAGAGCCGCGGGCCGCAACTCGGTGATCAGGTGGCGCAGCCCGTCGATCTCGTGGCCCAAGCCCTCGAGCACCGCGTCGACCGCCGCGCTCAGCGTGTGCGTGTCGTCGAGGTCGCGGGCGTTGGCGAGCTGCAGGCGCAGCGCTCCGATGCCCTGAATGCTCTCGTCGTGGATCTCTCGCGCCCATCGCGTGCGCTCGTGCTCGCGTGCCTCCATCCCATATCGCAGGCGTTTGATCTCGACCGAGCGCTCCGCAGCGAGCCGCTGTGACACGCTCGCCGCGAACGCGCCCAACGCCTGCTGGTCGGGCCCGCGGAAGCCGCCGTCCGTGCGCAGCGCGATGACGAGGCCGCCGCCATGACCCTCCAGGTTCAGCGGCTCGATCAGCACGGCGCGCGCCTCGAGGCCGAGTTCGTGCAGCCACGCCGCCTCCTGGCCGCGTGGACGGTCGAGCGCCACCGGCTCGCCCGCGAGGTAGAGAGCTCCCAGCGCGCTTCCCTGGACCGGCGTGATCCGCAGGCGCACCGTGCCCGCGCCGCTGGAGGCGGCTACGCGCAGCTCGCCCCGCTCCTCGATCACCACCAGCAGGGTGCTGGCGTCGAGCAGGGCCAGCCCTCGATCGGCCATCAGGCGCAGCAGCCACAGCTCTGATCCCGCGAGCACCGAGAGTGATTATGACTGCGCGGGGCGACCGAGCGCTGGGCTCAAGCCGTCTGAGGCACACGAAGGCAGGGGCTCGTCGGACTCTAGGGCGTGTGTGGTGAGTGCGCTGGACGCCGCGGGGACGTCGCCGCCGTTGCTCCTTCGCGACGCGGCGCGCGCGCGACCCACCAGATCCTCTCGGTTGCTGCCGTCCGCCCAGGCCGCCAGTCCCACCGAGACGAGCAGCGCCCGGCGCGCCCCGCTCGCTTCGATCTTGATCGTGCGCAGCCTGTCGAGCACCCGCCTGGCCACCATCTCTCCGCGGGGACCATCCGCGCCGGGGAGCACGATCAAGAGGTCCCGGCCGTGCGGCCTGCCGATCCGGTCGAAGCGGCGCAGCTCCGGTCGCAGCGCTCCGGCGACGTAGTCGAGCGTCTGCTCGCGCAGTTCGCCGCCGTGCTCGCGCGCCATCTCGTCGAGGTTGTCGATCACCACCAGCAGGCAGCTCAGCTGCGTGCCGCAGCGTTCGGCACGACTGATCTCCTCATCCAGGCGCTTGTCGAGCGCAGACGCGGACAGACATTCAAAAGCTCCCTGCGGGAGCGGGTGAGAGCGCGGATATGGGATGCTGGCAGCCATGCCGTGTAGCCGACGAGTTTAGGGGCCCTTAGGTGTCCGTTCCTTCCCCGTCCCCAGATTATGCCCTCCTGGCGGCGGAATGGCGAGAATTTTGATTCATCCCGCCAAGTTGTCCCGAAGCGCCCCGCGCCGACCGCGGTCCGCGCGATCCGTCGGCGTGCGCTGGTACACCTGCCCATGTGCTGCACGAGCTACGTGTCGAGAACCTCCTCCTGATCGAGCAGGCCGAGCTGCGGCTGGCCCCCGGGCTCAACGTGCTCACGGGCGAGACCGGGGCGGGCAAGACGGTGCTCGCCCACGCACTCGACCTGCTCCTCGGTGGACGTGCGCGGGCGGGCATCGTGCGGCCTGGAGCCAGCGAGGCGTACGTCGAGGGCGTGTTCGACCTCCCCGAGCATCTCCGTGAGCAGCTTGGAGAGACCGCGTGCGGGGATGGGGAGGAGATAGTGCTCGCTCGCCGCGTGGGCGCCGACGGGCGCACGCGCGCCTATGTGAACGGCCGCTCGGCTGCAGTCGGCGATCTGCGCGACATCGGTGGAGCGCTCCTGGCCTTCTACGGCCAGCACGAGCACCGCAAGTTGACGCTCTCAGGCGCTCAGCTCCAGATCCTCGACGGCCTGTGTGGAGATGCCCAGGCCGTGCGCCTGCGCGCGTGCGCCGAGGCGTTCGCAGAGACGCGGACCCTACAGGCGCGGCTGAAGGGCCTGCGCGAGCTCTCCTCACAACGAGAGCGCGAGATCGACCTGCTCGAGTATGAGCTCGGCGAGATCGCCTCGGTGTCTCCCGACGAGCGCGAGCACGAGCAGCTGCGCAACGCCCGCGAGCGGCTGCGTAGGCTCGACGCGCTGCGCAGCGCAGCGGGCGCCGCCGCGGAGGCGCTCGCGCCCGACACAGGGGGGGTGGGGCAGGGCGGCCAGCCCGGAGCGGCCCAGTTGGCGGCGGGCGCCTGCGCGAGCCTGGACGCTCTCGCCGGCGTCGATCAGGCCCTCGACGCGCTAGCCGAGCGGGCGCGGGCCCTGAGCATCGAGTCTGAGGATCTCGCCGCCGATCTGCGCGGCTACTGCGAGGGGGCAGCCACCCCGGAGATGGATGGCGCGCTTGGGCCGCTCGCGGGAGGGGAGGTGTCGCTCGATGCGATTGAAGAGCGGCTCGCGGCGATCGAGCGTCTCGTGCGCAAGCACGGCGGCAGCATCCAATCCGTGATCGAACACGCGGTGAGAGCGCGGGCGCGTCACGACGAGCTGGCCGGAGCCGACGTGGCGCTCGCTCAGACGAGCGAGCAGCTGCAAGACGCGCGCGCGGAGCTCGAGGGTCACGTCCTCGCGCTGCGCCGCGAGCGCCAGGCGGCCGCCTCGGGCTTTGCTCTCGCGGTGGGCGAGCAGCTCGCGACGCTGGCGATGAGCGACGCGACGTTCGAGGTGGCGCTCAGCGAGCGCGAGGCGGGCGCGGCGGGCGGGGACGCAGTTGAGTTCCTGATCGCGCCCAACCCCGGCGTGCCCGCCGGGCCCCTGCGAGAGATCGCCTCCGGCGGTGAGCTGTCGCGCGTGATGCTCGCGATCATGAGCGTCGCCAACGCGGCGGTCACGGATGCGACGCTCGTCTTCGACGAGGTCGACGCCGGCATCGGGGGCCATACCGCGCGTGCCGTCGGCGCTCGTCTGCGCGCGCTGGCCGGACGTCGGCAGGTGCTCTGCATCACGCATCTGGCGCAGATCGCCTCGCTCGGCGCGCGGCATTTCTCGATCGTCAAGGACACCACGGCCGACCCCACGCTCGCGACCGTCGTGGAGCTCGGCGAGGGCGAGGTGCTCAGCGAGCTCGTCCGCATGCTCGGCGCCGAGGACGACGACACGGTTGCACGTCGCCACGCTCGCGACCTGCGCCGCGCCGCCTGAGCGCTCCCAAGCAGTGCGCTGAGCGCCTGCGAGCGTTACTCTCGCAGCGATGGCCGCTACGCGATCAAGCTCCGCGGGGTCCCTGCAGCCGGCGAACGTGAGCGTTCCCGGACACGAGATCCCGCCGGCGCGTATCGAGGGCCCTGTGCGCCCGGGCAGACGCACGAAGCTCCTCGTCAAGCACCTCATCCGCGGCGACATCGCGCTGATAGATCATCTCGACATCGACCGTGTCTCCGCAGAGGAGCTGATCGCTGCGGGCGTCGAGGCGGTTCTCAACTGCAGCCCGTCCTCGGGCGGGACCTATCCCAACCTCGGCCCCCAACTGCTCGTCGAAGCGGGGATCGTGCTGGTCGACCTGCCGGACGCGTCGCTGTTCGACGTGCTCTCCGACGGAGATCCGGTTGCCGTGGAGGTCTCTCCGAAGGTGGCGGGAAGGGCGAGCGCCGAGGTGCGCTGCAAGGGCGTCGCGCTCGCGCGGGGCGAAGTGCTCGACCTCGAGCGCGTGTGCGCTGAGACCGAGGCGAGGCGACACGAGATAGGGGAGGCGCTCGAGCGTTTCGCGCACAACACCATCGAGCACATGCGCGAGGAGCGCGAACTGCTGGCCGGCAGGATCCAGCTGCCGCGCTTCACCACCGACTTTCGCGATCGCTCGACGCTCGTGGTCGTTCGCGGCGTGGGCCACCAGCGCGACCTACGCGCGCTGCGGCCATTCATCCGCGACATGCGCCCGCTGATCGTCGCCGTCGATGGCGGTGCAGACGCTCTGCTCGATGAGGGCCTGACGCCGAACATGATCGTCGGGGACATGGACTCCGCCGGCGCGGCGGCGCTGCGCTGCGGAGCGGAGCTCGTCGTGCACTCCTATCCCGATGGGCGCGCACCCGGCCGCCACCGGCTGGAAGAGATGGGGTTGGCGTTCAAGCTGGTCCCGGCTCCAGGCACCAGCCAGGACGTGGCGATGCTGATCGCAGCCGAGAAGGGCGCCCGCCTGATCGTGTCGGTGGGCTCGCAGTTCAACCTCGTCGAGTTCCTGGACCGCAACCGCAAAGGGATGTCCTCGACGTTCCTCACGCGTCTGCGGATAGGCGAGATCCTCGTCGACGCGAAGGGCGTGAGCCGTCTCTATCAACCCCGACCGGGCCTCACGCCGCTGCTCGTCGTGATCGCCGCGGGCCTGATCGCGATGATCGCCGTCGTGGGGCTGACGCCGGCGCTGCGCGATGTGGCGGAACTGCTCTGGCTGAAGCTCCAGACGCTGTTCGGCGCCGGCGGCTGACCGGTCCTCACGGGCGCGATCCTGCGCATGTTCGACTATCGCTATCACGCGCTATCCCTCGCGGCGGTCCTGTTCGCGCTGGCGCTCGGCGTGCTGATCGGCGTGGCGATCGGCGACTCCAATCTCGTCTCCTCGGCCAAGAACGGCATCGTCCACAACCTCAACTCGGAAGTGGGCGAAGCGCGGCGCAAGGCCGACCGGCTCCAGGAACGGCTCAACGACGAGGAAGCGTTCGCGAACGGCCTGTATCCGCTGGCGGTCCACGAACTGCTGGGCGGACGCAGCGTCGGGCTGGTGTTCCTCGGCGGATCCTCAGACCAGGTCAACGCCCTCGTGCGCGCGGCGGTCACCCAGGCGGGCGGCGCCCTGGCAACGGTGGTGGCGGTGCGCGAGCCGCTCGATCTGACCGGGATCGCGCGCGCTGCGGCGGGGACCCACTACGCGGCTCTGGCCGGCTCCACCGAACTGGTCCGGCGCTTCGGCGAGCTCGTCGGTCGCCAGCTCGTCAACGGCGGACCGCAGGTCGCCCGAGAGCTGCTCAGCCGCGTGCGGGGCAGCCTGCTGAGCGCCTTCGACGGACAGCTCAGCCACCTGGAAGGGCTCGTGGTGATGCGCGCCGAGCCGACCGGGATGAGCGCCGAACAGGGCGAAATGAGCGCCGCCCTGGAGTCCGGCGTGCTCACCGGCGTGGCCGCGGCAGGGGTGTCCGCCGTAGGCGTCGAGCTGACCGGCACGGAAGCGTCGCAGATCTCGTGGTACAAGGGTGCTGGCATCTCGAGCGTCGACGATCTCGATGCTCGGGCGGGTCAGGCGGCGCTCGTATACGCGCTCGCCGGCTACCACGGAACGTATGGCGCGAAGTCGAGCGCCGACTCGCTGCTGCCGACCGCCGGCGCGTTCGTCTCAAGGCCCTGAGCGCGTCCGCCTTCAGCGCTAGCTTGCACTCATGCACGCCCTGCCCTTCCTGATCGCGCTGGCGAGCGCCGTGATCCTGGCACCGGCCCTCCTGCGAGCGCTGTACGAGGGCGGACACGCGAGGGCCAACTACCGTGATCGCGTCCTGCCGTTCCCGTTCGGTGTGCTCACGCTCGCGGCGAGCCTGCTTGCGCTGGTCCCGCTGATGCTTGTGCAGCGGCTCGCCTCGACCGACGTGTTCTACCCCGAGATGCTGTCGATCACGGTGTACGCGCTGGGTGTCCTGGCCCTCGGTCTGATCGATGACACGCTCGCCTCCGAGCGCTCCGACGGGCAGACCCGGCCGACGCAGCGGGGCTGGCGCGGTCACGGCGCCGCGGCACTGCGGGGCGAGCTGTCGACCGGTGCGCTGAAGGCGGTGGGATCGCTCGGTCTCGCGCTGCTCGCGATGAGCTATCTCGGGCTGTCCAACGAGCGCTGGCTGCTGGCCGCGGGAGTCCTCGTGCTCGCCACCAACGTGTTCAACCTCCTCGACATGCGACCGGGGCGCTCCACCAAGGCGTTCGTGCTGCTCGCTGCCGGTCTCGCGGCCGGCTCGGCCGACCTGAGGCAGCTGTGGGCTCTCGGTCTCTTCGCCGCCCCGGCGCTCGTCTCGGGCGTCTATGACCTGCGCGAACGAGTGATGCTCGGCGACACCGGAGCGAACCTGCTCGGAGCGCTTGCGGGCCTGTGGCTCGTGCTGACGCTTTCGGGAACAGGGCAGCTCGTGGCGCTCGTGTTGCTCGCCGCGATCACGCTCTACGGCGAGCTGCGGTCGATCTCCGCGCTCGTGGAACGGACTCCGCTGCTGCGGGAACTAGACTCTTGGGGCAGGCCCTCATGACCTTGCACTACTCCGACCGCCACGCTCAACCCCCGGCTAGGACCCGGTTCATCTTCGTGACCGGGGGCGTGGTGTCCTCTCTGGGGAAGGGAATCGCGGCAGCCTCGATCGGACGCCTGCTCGTCTCGCGCGGACTGACGGTAGGGCTGCAGAAGTTCGACCCCTACATCAACGTCGACCCCGGCACCATGTCGCCCTACCAGCACGGCGAGGTGTTCGTGACCGAGGACGGCGCCGAGACGGACCTCGATCTCGGCCACTACGAGCGCTTCACCGACGCGAACACCAGCCGCGCGTCCAACGTCACCGCCGGAGGCATCTACGACACGGTGATACGACGCGAGCGCCGTGGCGACTACCTGGGGGGCACGGTGCAGGTCGTGCCGCACATCACCGATGAGATCAAGCAGCGGATCGCGCTGATCGCGGAGTCCAGCGACGTGGACTTCGTCATCACCGAGATCGGCGGCACGGTCGGCGACATCGAGTCGCTGCCGTTCCTGGAGGCCATCCGCCAGTTCCCGGTGGATGTGGGACGGCGGCGTTGCATGTTCATCCACCTGACGCTCGTCCCCTACATCGGCCATGCGGGCGAGCTGAAGACCAAGCCCACCCAGCACTCGGTCAACGAGCTCCGGCGCATCGGGATCGCCCCTGACATGCTTATGTGCCGCTCGGAGGGCTCCCTGTCCCATGACATTCGCAAGAAGATCGCGCTGTTCGCGAGCCTGCCGGTCGAGGCGATCATCTCTGCCTGCGACGTGGACAACATCTACAAGGTCCCTCTGACCTTCCACGAGCAGGGTGTCGATGGGTTCATCCTGGAGCACTTCGGCGTCGAGGCGCCCCCGCCGGAGCTGTCCAGATGGAAGGAGCCGATCGAACGATCTGAGCGGGCTGGGCGATCTCCGACCGGTCGCACGGTGCGGATCGCCCTGGTGGGTAAGTACATCCAGCTAGCGGACGCCTACCTGTCGGTCTCCGAAGCGCTGCGCCACGCGGCCTCGCTACAGGACAGCAGGGTCGAGATCGACTGGATCGACTCCGAGCGTCTCGAGACCCCCGTGGCGCGGGAGCTGGCGGGCGGGCCCGATTCGGCCGCCGCGACAGAGGTGGACGCGAGCGAGAGCGGCGCTCACTCCGAGACCGAGACGGTGTCCGGCGTCGACCCCTACGAGATCCTCGAGCAGGCCGACGGCATCCTCATCCCGGGCGGTTTCGGCGGCCGTGGGATCGAGGGGAAGATCGCTGCTGCCGGAGTGGCGCGCGAACGGCTGATCCCGTATCTGGGGATATGCCTGGGAATGCAGGTGGCGGTGGCCGAGTTCGCCAGGCACGTGGCGGGCATGGAGGGGGCCAACTCGACCGAGTTCGACATCGAGACGCCCTACCCGGTGATCGACCTGCTGCCCGAGCAGAAGGAGGTGGCGGACCTCGGCGGGACGATGCGCCTCGGCGCCGACCCGATAAAGCTTCACGCGGGCACCAGGGTGCGGGAGATGTATGGCGAGGCCGTCGTCTACGAGCGCCACCGACACCGCTATGAGGTCAACAATCTGCTGCGCAAGCGTCTGCAGAGCGCCGGCCTGCGCGTCTCGGGAACTTCACCCGATGAGCGTCTCGTGGAGGTGATCGAGCTCGAGGACCACCCGTTCTTCGTCGCGTCGCAGTTCCATCCGGAGTTCAAGTCCCGCCCCGAGCGCCCGGCGCCGCTGTTCCGTGAATTCATCGCCGCGGCGCTCGAGCGCGCCCGCGCCCGCGCCGAGCAGGCGCCTGAGGAGCAATCGCAGGCTCATGCGCAGCGCGCCGGCGCGCCCGATGGCGCGGCGCAGGCCGACGGAGACGGGGTTGACGTGCGGGTCAAGGACGCTCGCACCGCAGCTGGACGCGCTCCCGGCCAGGGCGCCAGCCGGTCGTGACCGTCGATGCACCGGTGTCAAGAGTCGGGACACTCGAGCGGCGCTACCTGAGCGGCACCTTCGCCGAGCTCTGCAGGATCGAGAGTCCGTCCGGACACGAGCGCGCGTGCGCCGAGCGCGTGATCGCCGAGCTGCGGGCGCTAGGCGTGAACGTGCACGAGGACGACGCCGACGCGATCGCGGGCTCTGACTGCGGGAACCTCCTGGCGAGGATCCCGGCCACACGACAGCTTGCCGACGGTGAGGCGGAGACACGCGGCGCGCGCTCGGTGCTGCTGTGCGCGCACCTCGACACCGTCCCGCTGCAGGCGCCCGTGGAGCCCGTCCTTCGCGACGGTGTCTGGGAGAACGCTAACGAGGGCATCCTCGGGGCGGACAACAAGGCGGCGGTGGCCGTGCTGCTCGCGCTCGCGCGTCACATCCGTCAGGAGGGTGCGCCGGTGGATGTCGAGCTGCTCTTCACAGTTGGCGAGGAGATCGCGCTGGCGGGCGCCCGCGCGTTCGACGTGACGCGGCTTCACAGCGACTTCGGATACGTGTTCGACCACGCATCGCCGATCGGCGAGGTCGTCGTGGGCTCGCCGAGCCACTTCCGCGTGCAGGCGTCGTTTCGCGGGGCGGCGGCGCACGCCGGGATCAGGCCCGAGGAGGGGCGCAGCGCGATCCTCGCGGCCGCGAGGGCGATCGCCTCGATCCCGCTCGGGCGTCTCGAAGCGGGAACGACGGTCAACCTCGGCACCATCTCCGGTGGGACTGCGATGAACGTCGTGGCCGAACACTGCTCGTTGGTCGGCGAGGTCCGTGCCCTGGATGAGCAGCGAGCGCAGGCGCTCGTCGCGGAGATCGTCGAGCGGGTGCACGAGGCCGCGAACCTGCCCGACTGCGACTGCGACGTGGACGTGAGCGTGCAGCGCAGCTTCTCCGGCTACCGCCTGCCTGCGGGCAGCCCCGCCGTCCACGTCGCCGAGATGGCGCTCCGCTCATGCGGCCACGAGCCGGTGAGGATCTCGAGCGGCGGAGGCTCGGACGCGAACGCCCTGCTGGCGGAGGGCTTCGAAACGGTGAACCTCGCGAACGGGACAGAACGCAATCACGAGCCCGGCGAGCGGGTCAGCGTGACTGCGCTGGAGGACATGCTCGACGTCGCGCTCGCGCTGTTGGACGAGGCGGTGGCTCTTCAGCCGGTTGCGGGACTGTAGCTTCCAGCCTCGATGCTGAAGCTTCGTCCCGCGATCGTCGTCGAGATCGACCGTCCCGCTGTGAACGGCGCACCCGAGCAGGATGGTTCGAGCGCTGGTCTCGAGCAGAGGCTCGTGGTCGAACTGACGGGGAAGGACCGCGATGGCGCGCGTCGCGCGGCGATCGCGGACGTCGCGCTCGTGGGTCGCGCGGAGATCGGCGACGAGGTGATCGTCAACGTGGAGGCACTCGACCTGGGGCTGGGCTCGGGTGGCTTCGACATCGTTCACGCCAACATCACCCGAGGCCTGGAAGGCGATGGCGCGCCGGGGGGAAACGTGATGAAGCTCAACTACACGAGCCTCCAGCACGTCGTCGTGCCGGTGGAGGACGTGCGGCTGGAGCTGCCGATCAGGCGGCCGGTGGCCGTGCTTGCCCTGCACGGCCAGCTCGCCGCCGTCGCGTGGGCGTTCGCCCAGAGCGCGCCAACGAGCCGCCTGGGCTACGTCCAGACGGAGGGCGGCGCGTTGCCCGGCGGACATTCGCGCACCGTTCGCGCGCTGCGCGCGCGCGGACTGCTGGCGGGCCATCTGACCGCCGGTGCGGCCTTTGGGGGAGAGGGGGAGGCGATCACCACCGCGGGAGCGCTCCACCACGGCTTTCGGGCCCTGGGATGGGACGCCGCGCTATGTGGACCCGGTCCGGGGATTGTCGGATCGAGCTCCGCGCTCGGACACGGCGGGATGAGCGCGCTCGATTCAGCCCATGTGGCGCTGGCGCTCGGATGCCCGACCGTGCTGGTGGCCCGGATGTCGATGGGCGATGACCGGGTGCGCCACCGCGGGATATCCCACCACACCCTCACCGTCCTTGACCTGCTGCTCGAGCCGGTCACCGTCGCGCTGCCGGCCGGAACGCGCTCCCCGGTGGGGAACGACCTGCGCGCCGGTCTGGGCGCGGTGTTCGGCGGCGCGACGGCCCGCCGCGGGAGGCTCGCGCTGGACGTCGAGCGCCCGGTGCGCATCACCCGACACGACTGGCGCCGCGCGGTGGTCGACCTCCCCGCGTACGCCACCAGCGGTTTGCCGACCGAGACGATGGGCCGCGGACTGGCCGAAGATCCGCTGTTCTTCGGTGCCGCGTTGGCTGCCGGCACGGCGCTCGCGGAGCTCGCTGCGCGCGCGGAGCCAGATGATCGAGCGGGCGAGCGCGTGTGAGCGCCCTCGACGGCGACGCGCGCGCCCGCGCTGAGGGCGGCGGCCCGGGCCGGTCGTTCACGCCGCTCGGAGGGGAGACCGTGTATGACGGGCGTCTCGTGGACGTGCGCATCGAGCGCTTCCGCCACTCCGACGGCGAGGAGGTATCGCGCGAGATCGTTCGTCATCAGGGCGCCGTCGCCGTCGTCGCCCACGACCACGCGCGGGTATGGCTGGTGCGCCAGCCGCGCGAGGCGGTCAACGAGCCCGCCCTGCTCGAGATCCCGGCCGGGCGCCTCGACGTCGAGGGCGAGGAGCCGCTGCAGGCCGCCCGGCGCGAGCTGGCCGAGGAGATCGGATTCGGCGCGCGCACCTGGGAGGCGATCCTCACCTACTACTCGAGCGCGGGGTTCACAGACGAGCGCGTTCACCTGTTCGCAGCGACTGACCTGTACGAGTCCAAAGCGCACAGCGAGGAGAACGAGCGGATCGAGATCGTCCAGTGGCCGCTCGAGCAGCTCGAGCTGGCGATCGAGGATTGCCTCGACGCCAAGACCCTGATCGGGCTGCTGTGGCTCGCTCGCCGCCTGAACGACGGGTTGCAGCGCCAAGGAGCCACTGCCGCGGAGGCGAAGCCCGGGGGATGAGCACTGCCGAGATCGCCCCGCCCCGCGCGGCGGTGAGCATCGAGCGGCTGATCCTGGACTTCCTCGCATACCTGGAGCTCGAGCGGGGCCTGTCGCGCAACACGCTCGCCGCCTACCGCTGCGACCTGCTGCAGTTCGGAGAGTTCCTCGACCACCGCGGATTGCTCGCCCAGGAGACGGGGCACGGCGACCTCGCCGCGTTCCTGTCCGAGCTGGCGCGCGGAGACGAGGAGCGAGCGCCGGTCGCGCCCACCACGCTCGCGCGCAAGGTGGCCTGCCTTCGCTCCTTCTACCGCCACCTGCGGCGCGAGGGGATCGTCGAGCACGATCCCACGGCGGACCTGCGCGGCCCGCACAAGCCGCAGCGCCTGCCGCGCGTGCTGTCGCGCGACGAGGTGGCGCGGCTCTTGAGCCAGCCGAGGGGAGCCGACCCGCTGGCGCTGCGCGACCGCGCGCTGCTGGAGGTCATGTACGCGTGTGGCCTGCGTTCCTCGGAGGCGGTCGGGCTCGCCCTCGGCGACCTGGACCTCGAGGAGGGTCTGCTGCGGGCGCGCGGAAAGGGCTCCAAGGAGCGGATCGTGCCGATCGGTCGCCACGCGGTGGCGGCACTGCGCGCATACATCCGCGGCGGACGTCCGGTGCTTCTCAGAGACGGCGCGCAGGCGCGGCTTTTCCTCAATCGCCGCGGCACCGGTCTGACGCGCCAGGGGCTCTATAAGATCGTGCAGGGTCACGCGCGCCGTGCGGGCCTGGAGGAGAAGATGAGCCCCCACACCCTGCGCCATTCCTTTGCGACTCATCTGCTGGCGGGAGGGTGCGACCTGCGCTCGCTCCAGGAGATGCTCGGTCACGCGGATCTCGCGACAACCCAGGTCTACACCCACCTGTCGGCCGACCGCCTGAAGGACGCCTACTTCAGCGCGCATCCGCGGGCATCTCGTTGACGCCGGGCGTCCGGCGATGAGCGACCTGCGGGATCGGCGGGCGATCGTGCTTGTGATCGACGCGTGTGGCGTCGGCGCGCTCCCGGATGCCGAGCACTACGGCGACGAGGGGACCAACACGCTGGCACACCTCGCCGACGCGGTCGGCGGACTCGAGCTCCCCACGCTGCAGGCGCTCGGCCTCGGGTCGATACTCCCCCTCCGAGGTGTCCCCGCCAGCGAGGACCCTGCGGTCCACGGGCGCCTGCGTCCCCTGGGTCCCGGTAAGGACTCGGTGAGCGGTCACTGGGAGCTCATGGGAGTGGTGGTCGAGCGTCCTGCGCCCACCTATCCGGCGGGCTTTCCGCTCGAGCTGATCGCACGGCTGGTGAGCGCGATGGGCCACGAGATCATCTGCAATCGGCCCTACAACGGGATTGCCGCGATCGAGGAGTTCGGCGCCGAGCACCTGCGAACGGGGGCACTGATCGCCTACACATCCCAGGACTCGGTGCTGCAGCTCGCTGCGCACGTGGAGAAGCTGCCTGCGGCTGAGCTCTACCGCGCGTGCTCGGCCGCGCGGGCCGCGATGACGGGCGAGCATGGGGTGGGACGGGTCATCGCTCGGCCGTTCACGGGGGTGCAGGGCGCGTTTGCGCGCACCGACGGCAGGCGCGACTTCACCGCGCGCCCTCCGCGGCGCAGCTATCTGGAGGAGCTCCAGAGCGCCGGGGTGGACGTTCACGGCGTGGGCAAGATCCGCGATCTCTTCGCCGGCGTCGGGGTGACCAGCTCGCATCCGGGGGCGACGAACGCACAGGCGCTGCAGTGCGTCGATGAGCTGCTCGAGGAGGTGCCGCGGGGCCTGGTGTTCGCCAATCTCGTCGAGACGGATCAGGTCTATGGCCATCGCAAGGACGCACACGGCTTCAACCGGTCGCTGCGGGAGATCGACCTGCAGGTGGGGCGGCTGCTCGGGCGCCTGCGCGACGGCGACCTGCTGATCGTGACGGCCGACCACGGCGTCGACCTCGCGCACCCGGGCACCGACCACACGCGCGAGTATGCGCCGCTGCTTGCGGTGACGGGGGCGATGGCGCGGAGCACGGCCGACGGCGGGCGCATGGGCGGTGCGCGCCACGACGGACCACTGGGAGACGTCGGCGCCACGGTGCTGCGGTGGCTGGCCGGCGTGTGCGCGGACGAGCTGCCGGGCCGTTCGTTCATAAGCTGAACGCGAGATGCCCGAGCTTCCGGAGGTCGAGACGATCAGGCGTCAGCTGGCCCCGCTGGTGGAGGGCAGGACGCTCGAGCGGCTCGAGATACTCGATCCGCGCTGGTCGCGGCCACTGGCGAGTGAGGAGCTTGCCGCCGCCGTCGAGGGCAGGCGCATCGAGCGTCTGGGCCGGCGTGGCAAGTACCTGCTCTGGAGCTTCGTCGGCGACATCCACCTCGCGCAGCATCTGCGCATGACCGGCTCTGTGCTCTGCGAACCCGATCCCGAGCCAGCCCACACCCGCGTTCGCGTCCATCTGGGCCCCGCGCCCCGGAAGGCGGGCGTGCGCTCACAAGAGAGCCGCGCGGGGCGCGGCGGCAGGCACCTGGCGATCGTCGACCCCCGCCGATTCGGCACGGGCGAGCTGCTGCTCGGCTCGCCGGCGCGCGATGAGTTCTTCGCGGCGCGCCTCGGACTGGAGCCGTTCGACGAGCTGTTCACAGCCGAGCACCTGCGCGGCCTGGCGAAGGCCAGCAGGGCGCCGATCAAGGCGCTGCTGCTCGACCAGCGCAAGATCGCAGGCGTGGGGAACATCTACGCCGACGAGGCCCTGCACCGCGCCGCGATCCACCCGCTGAGGTCCGCGGGCAGCCTCTCGGGCGCCCAGTACGCACGGCTCCGCGAGACGGTCATCGAGGCCCTGAACGCGGGTATCGACGCGCGCGGCGCCACGATCGACGACTTCCGCCACGTCGACGGCGTCAGCGGCTCCTTCCAGGATCAGTTCCTCGTGCATCGCCGCGCCGGTTTCCCCTGCCCGACGTGCGGTGCGACGATCGTGAAGATGGTCGTCGCGGGACGGGGGACGTACGTCTGTGAGAGCTGCCAGGCGCGCCCGCCGGCCGATCGACGATCGGTCAAGCGGCGAGCAGCTCGTGCAGACGGCCGCTCGCGGACGCGGCCTGCACCTCGGTGAAGCCTCCCAGCAGCCGGCCGTCGACGATCACCTGGGGGAAGGTCATCATCCCGGTCCTCTGCGCCAGCTCGACCCGGCCGGTGGGATCCTCGGCGAGGTTGACCTCGGCGAACTCCACTCCGTGCGATTTCAAGAGTCCCTTGACGCGCGCGCAGAATGAGCACGGTTCTGTCGTAAAGACGGTTACCTGACTCATTACTTCACAAAGTATAGCAATGGTCGGAGTCGCGATCGAAGAGGTCAGAGCGCGTAGAGAGGGCCTCCGGCCTGGGCCCTAGACTCGACACACAGATGGCCGGACCTGTGAAGACCGAAGCCGTTGTGCTGCGTTCCATGCGCTACGGCGAGGCCGACCGCATCCTGCACCTGTACACCGCGAATCGGGGGCGGGTCAGCGCGATCGCCAAGGGCGTGCGCCGCGCGCGCAGCCGCTTCGGCGGTCGGCTCGAGCCGTTCTTCCGCCTCCACATCGAGATGCACGAGGGGCGCGGCGAGCTCCTGACGGTGACGGGAGCGCAGACGATCGACGGGTATGCGCGTCTGCGAGCCGATGCCCGTGCGCTCGACGCGGCGGCGCGGGCGTGCGACGCGGTGGGGCGCCTGTTCGAGACATCAGAGCCCCACCCGGGCGTGTTCAATCTGCTGTGCCGCCAGCTGGCGCTGCTCGACGCGCACGCGGGCGGGCCGCCTCGATCGGCGATGGGATGGGCCGCGGCACTGGCTTTTCGCCTCAAGCTGCTACTCGCCGCTGGCCTCGCGCCGCAGCTGGGTGCGTGTGCGAGCTGCGGGGAGCGCGATCATCTGGTCGGGTTCTCGGGCGCGGCCGGGGGCGTCGTGTGCGCGGCGTGCGAGGCCGGCTCGTTTCCATTGGACCAGGACGCCTACCGCTTCATGACCGAGGCGCTCGGGCGTGCCCTGAACGAGGCGCCCGAGGCGTCCCAGCCCGCGCTGGGGCAGGTCGAGCGCGCGATTTCCGCGACGCTCGAGCACCATGCGCATCTGCGGCTGATGCCCGCCTCCGGCCCGTTGGGCTGACCGGGCTCTCGCTACGTGCGTGCGGCGAGCTCGGCGGCCGGCGATCGGTCGTGTACACGAGGTGCGCGAGGTGCGGTGTATCGTGACCTGCATGGACGAAGGGCTCCCGATCGCCTATGAGGTGCTCGACAGCGGCGTTCCGGTGCTGAGCTCCGACGACGTGCAGATCGGCACCATTCACCACGTGGTGGCGGCGCCCGAGAAGGACATCTTCCACGGGCTGGTGATCAAGACCAAGGACGGGCGGCGGTTCGTGGCGGCGGCGGATGTCGCTGCGCTGCACGAACACCGCGTGGACCTGAGCATCGACTCGGCAGCCGCTGCGAGCCTGCCCGAGCCGGGAGGCGGGGCGCCGATCTACGACGAGGATCCGGCGACGATCAACTCGTGGAGCCACTGGGTCAACCGTCTCACGTTGCGCAAAGACTGGCATCGCGAGCGCTGAGCGGCTCCGGTCGCGACCGGGTGGGAGAATCGGGCGGTGAGCGTCGCCGGGGAGAACGACATCGTGGCAGCAGGGTTCGCCCAGCGCTGCTCGCAGGCGGAGGAGCGGCTGCTGTCCCCGCTTGCCACGCGCTCCTACCCGGCGCTGCGGGCGCACGCCGAGGAGGACTGTGCGCTGCGCACGCCATTCCAGCGCGATCGCGATCGGATCGTGCACAGCAAGGCGTTTCGGCGGCTGACCCACAAGACGCAGGTGTTCGTGGCACCGCGCGGAGACCATTACCGGACGCGGCTGACGCACACGCTGGAGGTCACCACGATCTCCCGCACGGTCGCGAGAGGACTGCGACTGAACGAGGATCTGGTGGAGGCGATCGGCGTCGGGCACGACCTCGGGCATCCGCCGTTCGGCCACATCGGCGAGGAGGTGCTCGACCGCTGCCTGAAAGAGCGCTTCGGGAGGGACTTCCGCCACTACGAGCACTCGCTGCGGATCGTCGAAGCGCTGGAGCGTGACGGCGCGGGGCTCAACCTGACCGAGCAGGTCCGCGATGGGATCGCCCGCCACTCGAGCCGCGCGCCGCTGCCGGACACGCTCGAGGGACGGATCGTGCGGGTCATCGACCGGGTTGCGTACATCAACCACGACATCGACGATGCGGTGCGTGCGGGGTTGCTGAGCGAGGATGAGCTGCCGCGGGAGCCGATCGCGGTCCTCGGCGCGAGCGGCTCTGCGCGGATCGACGCGCTCGTGCACGACATGGTCGAGCACTCCGAGCTCGCCGGCGACATCACGCAGGGGCCGGCGGCGGGGCCGGCGATGAGCGCGCTGCGGGACTTCATGTTCGAGCGGGTGTATCTCGGGCCGGCCGTGCGCACCGAGCACGAGAAGATCTCGGCGGTGGTGAAGAGGCTGTTCGACCATTACGTCGAGCACCCCGAGCTGCTGCCCACGGGTCCGAGCGGCGAGGACGCGGGAGACGAGCAGGAGCTGGCCGGGCGGGTGACCGACTACCTGGCCGGTATGACGGACAGGTACTGCATCCGGGCGTACACCGAGCTGCAGGTGCCGCAGGCCTTCGCCCGCTAGCGTTGCCGGCGTGGCGCTCTACACCAGCGAGTCCAAGGACCGGGTCCGCGAGGCGGTCGACTTCCTCGAGTTGGTCCAGGCGCGCACCGAGCTCCGGCGAGCCGGCCCCGCGCGCTATGAGGGCCTGTGCCCGTTTCACGACGAGCGCACCCCGTCGTTCGGCATCGATCCCGCCCAGAAGGTCTACTACTGCTTCGGCTGTCAGGCCTCGGGGGACGTGTTCACGTTCGTGCAGGAGACCGAGGGGGTGGACTTCAAGGGAGCGCTGGAGCTGTTGGCTGAACGCTACGGGGTGGAGCTGCAGCGCGAGGCGGAGGACCCGGGTGAGGCCGAGCGGCGCAGGCACACCGAGCGTCTGCGGGAGCTGCTGAACCGCACCACGACCTACTACGAGCGCTACCTGTGGGAGTCCGAGGAGGCGCAGCGGGCGCGCGAGTACCTCAAGGAGCGGGGCCTTGGCGAGGCGATCCTCAAGGAGTTCCGCGTCGGCTTCGCGCCGAGCGCGTGGGACCGGGTGCTGCTCGCCTCGCGCCGGGGCGGGTTCTCCGAGCAGGAGCTATACGCGACCGGACTGGCGCAGCGCTCCAAGGAGAACGGCCGTCCGTATGACCGCTTTCGCTCGCGCATCATGTTCCCGCTGGCGGACATCCGTGGCCGGGTGCTCGGCTTCGGCGCGCGCGCGATGCGCGAGGACCAGCGGCCGAAGTACCTGAACACCTCCGACAACGACCTCTACCACAAGGGTCTTCACCTCTACGGAGCGGACCTCGCGCGCCCGCACGCCACGCGCGCGGGCCAGGTGATCCTGTGTGAGGGCTATACCGACACGATCGCGCTGCACCAGGCGGGGATGCGCAACGCCGTCGGCCTGATGGGCACGGCGCTGACGGGCGATCAGGTCGGCGAGCTTGCGCGGATGGCCCAGACGGTGCTGCTCGCCCTGGACGCGGACAGCGCCGGGCAGGAGGCGATGCTGCGTGCGTCGAGCCTCGCCGCGAAGCGCAACCTCGAGCTGCGCGTCGTTCCCCTTCCGGCTGGCGCCGACCCGGCCGATCTGATCCAGCGCGACGGGCGCGGCGCGATCGAGGCGGCGGTCGAGAAGTCGGTTCCGTTCGTGCGCTTCCGCGTTGAGCGGGTGCTGGCCGCCGGCGATGACTCGAGCCCCGAGGGCCGCGACAGGATGATCGAGCAGCTGCGCCCGATCTTCGCGACGCTCCCGCCGAGCGCCATGCGGATGGAGCTGACGCGGATCGTCTCGGGTCGCCTCGCGCTGCCCGAGCGGATGGCCGAGACGCTGCTGTCCTCCGAGGGCGCCAACCAGGCGCGGCGCCCCGGTGGCACGGGCGGCGCCCGAGGTGCGCAAGGAGGCGGTCCCAGCGCGTCTGCCGCGCCGGCGCAGCGGGGCGGGGAGATGACCCGGCGGGAGGACACCGAGCGGGCGTTCCTCGCGCTGTGCATCGCCTCGCCGGAAGAGGGAGCGAGGGCCCTGGCCGGGTTGGACGTCGATGAGCACTTCTCCAGCGGCCTTTTGCGCCGCGCGGCCTCGCGTCTGCTCGAGGGCGACCTGCGCGAGCCGATGAGCGAGGCGGTTCCCGGCAGCGTCCCGCTGGAGAGCGATCCGCAGCTGAAGGGCCTGCTGGCCGAGCTGGTCGTGGAGGCGGGCAGGGAGCGCGCCGACCCGGTGATGCTCGAGGTGCAGCGCCTGCAGCTCGAGCTTGCCCGCGTGGACCGTCAGATCCAGCGGGCGCGCAACCAGGAGAGCGGCGACATCAGCGATCTGGCCCATCACCGCGCCGAGGTCAAGCGCGAGTTCGATAGGGCTTACGGAAGAGTGCTGGAGAAGACCGGCGAGCGCACCTGAAGGATCGCTCGGCAGCCCGTGCGTGCGCTCACTGGCCGACGGGGCGCTTGTGGCAGAGGTCACACTCGCGGCACGAAGTTGACACATAATGCCCGTGTTTTCGGACCGTACCGTCCCAAGCGCGCGAGACAATGCGGTGCATGGATAGTGCCTCGCTCGAGCAGCTTCTGGGCCAGGGCCTGTCGTTGGCGGACATCGGCAGGCGGGTCGACTTGCATGAATCGACTGTTGGGTACTGGGTCAAGCGCTACGGACTCGAAGCGGTCAACCGCGCGAAGTGTGCGCCTCGGGGTGGCATCGCCAGGGATGAGCTGGTCCCGCTGGTCGAGCAGGAAATGTCGATCGCCCAGATAGCTGAGGCTGTTGGCCTCAGCAAGACCACGGTCCGGCATTGGCTACGCGAGTTTGGCTTGGAGACACGGTGGGCGCAGCGACGACGGGCATCAGCGGATGGGCAGCAACAGATCATGCTTCGCTGTCCACGCCACGGCGTGACGCGGTTCAAGCGTCGCGCGGCGGGTGGATATCGGTGTGCCAAATGTCGCGCTGAAGCGGTCACGCGGCGCCGGCGCAAGGTCAAGCGACTCCTCGTTGAAGAGGCGGGTGGGCGATGTAGCGTGTGCGGTTACGGTCGCTGCATCGCAGCCCTCGAGTTTCACCACTGGGTCCCAGCGGATAAGCAGTTCTCGCTGAGCCATCGCGGTGTCTCGAGATCCCTCGCGAAGGCACGCGCCGAGGCGAGCAAGTGCGTTCTCCTTTGCGCCAACTGTCACGCCGAGGTGGAGGCCAGCGTTATCACGCTGCCGAGCCCGGGTGATGCCCTCTACAATCGCGCATGGCGCCCCTCGTTTCCGGGGTAGCACGATCCGGGGTAGCTCAATGGCAGAGTAGTCGACTGTTAATCGATTGGTTGTGGGTTCGAGTCCCACCCCCGGAGTAGACGTCCACACGGCGCCAGGCCTGCCACTGCCTCCGTCACGCTGAGTTGATCAGATCCTCGATCAGCGACGCGGCGCGCCCTGCCGGATCGTGCTCGGCCGACCACGCCCCGATCTCGCGTGCGCGGGCACGGATGGAGGGGTCGCCGAGGGCCCGTTCGACCGCCAGGCGCACCGTTCGCGGGGAGACGAAGCGTCGAGGAATCCGCACGCCGGCGCCGGCCCAATCCAGGCGGGCGGCGTTCTCGTTCATGTCCCCGACGGCGGGGCAGGCGACGACGGCGCAGCCGCTGGCCAGGGCGCGGGCGAGCGTGCCGTGGCCGGCGTGGCAGACGACCACGTCGCACAGGGGCATGGTGCGCGAGTAGGAGACCCAGTCGACGAGTCGTGCGTTCTCAGGGACCGGCAGGGGCCGCGGAGGCAGGCGCCGGTTCCATGTCGCGAGCACTCGCACGGGGGCCTCGGCGAGACCTCGCAGCGCGGCCGCTAGCAGCCTGTGCTCTGTGTCCTGGGCGGTGGAGGGGGCGATGAGGACGAGCGGCGTGTCGCCCGCCGGGAGCGCGACGTCCTGCGCGGGCGGCTCCCACATCAGCGGGCCGACCACATGGACGTGATCTGGCCATGGCCGTGGGTACTCGAGCTGGGGGAAGGTCCCGACCAGCGCCAGTTCGCGGCTGATGCCGCCGTGGACGTGGGCGAGCGGATCGAGACCCAGCCGGGCGCGGGTGGCGTTCAGCTCGTTGCGACCGAGCTGCAGGCCCCTGTCGACAGGCCACTGGGCACGGCGCCACATCGCGCGCCCGAAGCGGCTGCGCGGCAGGCGGGCGCCGAGCGAGTAGATCGGAAAGTCGGGCTCGCCGTGCGGGTAGACGTGGGGGATGAGCGTCGCGCAACGCACGCCCTCGATCTCGGCTGCGAGAGCCGGCGCGAGCGTGAGGATGTCGGCGACGAGGACGTCGGGGCGAAGCTCACGAAGCAGGGGCAGCGTGTCGGTCGTTGCGTGGACCACTGCCTCGTAGAAGGCCAGCGGCTCGGGGCCCGAGGGAAAGACCTCGTACTCCGGCGCGGGGGCGAACGCGATCCCCTCGGCCTCGACGTGGTGCTGCCAGCGCGTCCAGGTCTGCAGCGTGACCGAGTGCCCACGCGCTCGGAGCGCGCGGCCGAGGGCGATCATGGGGAACGCGTGGCCGGGGTCGCCGAAGGCGCCCAGCAGCACCTCCACGGGCTAAGCGGCTGCGAGCTCGGCCAGCAGCCGCAGCTGCTCGAGGCGCTCGGGGGCGGTGAAGGCGGTCGGCGTGACCCCGAGCGTTCCTACGCCGGCGTCACGGTAGACGGCGATGCGCTCGCGCACGACGTCTCGCGGACCGCACAGTGAGACCGTGTCGATCAGCTTGTCGGGGACGGCCGCCATCGCCTCGTCGCGCTTGCCTTCGAGGTATAGGTCCTGGATCTGCCTGGCCTCGTCCTCGAAGCCGTAGCGGCTGACGAGCTGGTTGTAGAAGTTCTGCTTGCGCGAGCCCATGCCGCCGACGTAGAGCGCGATGAACGGGCGCATCGTGTTGCGGGCGCCCTCGAGATCGTCGCTGATGCAGAGGCTGACGGTTGGAGCGATGTCGAAGTCATCGAGCGATTTCCCGGAGCGCTCGGCGCCTTCCTGCAGCAGGGGGCGCAGATGGGAGACGTGCTCGGGGGAGAACAGGGTGGGGATCCAGCCGTCGGCGATCTCGCCGGCGAGCGCCGTGTTCTTGGGGCCGATGGCGGCGAGGTAGATGGGGATGCGCTCCTGCACGGGTGAGATGGTCAGCTTGAGCGCCTTGCCGGGACCGTCGGGCAGCGGCAGCTCGAGCGTCTCGCCCTTGAACTCGACTCGTTCGCGCGCCAGCGCCATGCGCATGACCGCGACGTACTCGCGTGTGCGCTGAAGCTGCTTGGCGAAGCGCTGACCGTGCCAGCCCTCGGCGACCTGCGGGCCGGAGGAGCCGATGCCGCAGATCATGCGGCCGTTCGAAAGCTGATCGATCGTGGCGGCCGTCATTGCGGTCATGGCCGCGGAACGACCTGGCATCTGGAAGATGCCCGAGCCGAGGCGGATCTTGCTCGTCTGACCGGCGAGCCAGCCGAGCACCGTTGCGGTGTCCGAGCCGTAGGCCTCGGCGGCCCACACCGAGTCGTAGCCGAGACGCTCTGCCTCCTGGACGATGTTCAGCTGGTCCGCCGAGCTCAGGCCGAGGCCCCAGTAACCGATGTGCACGCCGAGCTTCATGTGCAAGTTTCCTTTCAGCGGGAGGGAATGCGTTGCCGGCAGGGAACGCGTGTCCTAGGCTTGGCCGCGCATCCGGCGGCGCGCGTTGAGCGCGTCCGGCGGGGTACAGCCTAGCGAGAGCTAGAGCGCCTCGCCCGGCCTGACGAACATGATCTCGGGAACGACGCACGCGGGGGAGACCCGCAGCAGGAAGCGCACGGACTCGGCGATGTCCTCGGGGCGGATCATGTCCTCGGCGGGGACCTGCTGCTTGACGAAGTCGGTCATCGGCGTGTCGACGAAGGCGGGGCACAGGGCGGTCGACTTGATGCCCTCGGCGCCCAGCTCCTTGTTCATCGCTTCGGTCCAGCCGACCACGCCGTGCTTGGTGGCCGAGTAGACGGACAGCCACGGCTCGCCGTGCTTGCCGGATATCGAGGAGGTGTTGACGACGAGCACGTTCTTGTGCTCGCCGGCGGCCTGCCTGAGCAGCGGCATGCACTCGCGATAGAACAGGACGATCGAGCGAAGGTTGATGTCGAGCTGCATGTCCAGGCGCTTGGTCTCGATGTCACCGACCGCCGCGCCGACGCCGACGCCTGCGTTGTTGACGAGCACGTCCAGCCGCCCGTAGCGCTCGCGATGGGCGGCGACGACCCTCTGGATCTCGGCCTCGTCGGCGACGTTGGCGGCGACCGCCTGCACGTCGAACCCGTCGGCCGCCAGCCCGGCGACGGCGCCGTCGAGCTTCTCGGCCCTCCTAGCGGCCATCGTGAGGGCGAAGCCCTCCTCTCCGAGCACCCTGGCGATGGCGAGCCCAATGCCGCTGGACGCCCCCGTGACGATCGCTGCGCGCTTTGCTGGCATCTGCTGTCCCTTCGTTCGATGAGCGGATCGAGGCGGCCACCTTGACAACAAGACGGCGCGCGGGAGCATTCCACATCTCGCTGGTAGCGTCTGCGCAGCGTGCACGGCCCCAGCGGCCGACGCGCGTGGAGGGCCCGTAGCTCAGTTGGTTAGAGCTGCCGACTCATAATCGGTAGGTCCCAGGTTCGAGTCCTGGCGGGCCCACTCAGGAAAGCCCTGCTAATCACGGGGTTTCGGCTCCAGCGGCGGAGCGCCCGCGACCCCGGAGGACAACGCTTCGGACAACGTGAGCCGCGAAGGCCCGCCAGATCGCCCGGGGACCGGGCTACGCTCGAAGCGCGATGCTGCGCGTCTACCTCGATCAGAACAAGTGGATCGACCTAGCGCGTGCGCTCAACGGCAACGAACTCGTAATGAAGGGGTCCGGGGTTCGAGTCCCCGCGTCGGCTCTGATGTCAAGGCCGGTTGAAAAGTCCCCACCTTTCGCCGGTTGAAAAAGGGACCCCCTTTGGATGTGTGGGGGCCCGGTCAACGCAGCGTGCCGTAGCTGAAGCTCAGTCGTGCGCGGGTGGGCGTCCGAGGTCCTTGCCTTGTAGGCGGTAGCTGTCGCCCTTGAGGGAGAGGATCTCGGCGTGGTGGACGAGTCTGTCGATCATGGCTGTGGCGACGACGTCATCGCCGAAGATCTCTCCCCAGGCTGAGAAGGGCTTGTTCGAGGTCACGATCAGCGATGCTCGCTCGTAGCGTGAGGAGACGAGGCTGAACATCAGGTTGGCGGCCTCGGGGTCGAACGGGATGTAGCCGACCTCATCGACGACGATCAGCGGGATGAAGGCGAGGCGGCGGAGCTCGGCGTCGAGGGTGCCTTGGCGCTTTGCGTCGCCGAGCCGTGCGACCCATTCGGTCGCGGTGGCGAACGCGACGCGCTGGCCGGCGAGGCAGGCGCGGATCGAGATGGCGATCGCGAGGTGGCTCTTGCCGGTGCCGGGCGGCCCGAGCAGCACGACGTTCTCCTTGCCGTGAAGGAAGTCAAGTTGGCCGAGGTGCTCGATGAC
>JADGPK010000111.1 GCA_017882445.1 Solirubrobacteraceae bacterium | reverse complement strand
TGTCGGTCCAGTGGGTGAGCCGCGTCGAAGGCGGCACCGAGAACCTGACGATCGAGAGTCTCGCCAAGCTGTCGCACGCTGTCGGTGTCCGCGTGGTGGACCTGTTCGCGGAGGCTCGGCCCGAACCGAAGGGACCGCGACGCGGCCGCCCTCGAAAGCGCTGATGCGATCGGCCAACGCCTCACCGGCGCGCCGAGTGCGAGGGAATGCGACCAGGAGAAGGGCGTCGAGTGGCCATGTCTCTACGACGAACGAGAACGCGAACCTTCAACCGGAAATCGCACGATTCGCTTGGCCAGAGCGCGTTCAGCTGACGGTCTACGGGCATCTCGCACCACGAGACCACCCGGTTCGCGGCGACGCTCGCGTGCAAAACGAGGCTGCCAGCGACCAGCCCGCCGTTCGTACTAACGCCCTCCCATCGGGCGGTGCTCCCCTTTGCCGATGTTGACCGGAAAAGATCTGAGCCCGGCTACGTAGCCGAAGCGCGTCTGGAGCAAGCGCGCCACGTCGTCGTCGGAGACGACCCCGCCGTCGGAGTAGCTCACCTCGTAGTCGGCGGCGGGTACCTCGCGAAAACTGACCTCGGCTCCGCACCGACGGGCGACGCGGCGGATGACGGGCTCGATCATGGGTTCCGAGAGATGCCGTGGGATGAGGAGATCACCGGCGGCCTGGGAGACGCTCGTAGGCGAAGGCTCGCGAACCGATGCATTGTGACGGACCAACCCGGAATCGCCACGTTGGCAGCGTGGACATCGCCGGTGTCAGCTGGGGGGATTGGCCTCTTCTGCTCACATCTGCGCGAGCCTCGCGAGGCGCTCGTTCGCCTCTCTGGAGATTTCATCGCAATTCCTCCCCGCCCGAGTTTCCTCGGCGATCCAACGGAAGATGGCAAACTCTTCGTCAACCTGCGGAACATTCCGATGGAATAGGTTCTTTTCGACGTGGTAGTCCCACTCGGTCGGTCGATCGTGGATAGCGTCGCAGGTGCAGAGGTGACGCAGATGTTTCGGCTCGATCTGCTCCTGCAAGATCGTCCGCTGGTAGGGGCTGGAAAACTCCGCCACGTCATCCGGCAACACCTGTCCGGTAACTCCCCGCTTCGCGATCTTGAAGATCGCGTATTTGGCAGCGAACACTTGGTTGCAGGCGATGGTGTTCGCCACAATGAGGTCCGTGAAGGCGTAGATCGCGCCCTCCTCGTTCGCCTTCAGCCCGGTGCGGAGAATGGCTGCGAGATTCTCGATCGACGTTAGGTGGTAGAGGTGCTGCGAGGACTTCGACTGCTTCGACTTTGGTTGATGGCTCATAGTTGTCACCCCTGGGTTGCAATTGTCGGCTGGTCGAGAGGGAGCTTGGCGGGACGCTCCTCGCTGGCGGTCGCTGGCAGCGACCCGCTCGAAGAGGCCCCTGTTCCTGAGCCACCCATCACCGTGCGCTCCCGCGGCGAGTCTTTCGGACCGCAGACACATCCACAACGCGCCGACGAGGCGGAGACGGCGATGGCAGGACCTCCCTGGCGCACTCCTCATCGAAACTCGAAAGAGCCCGCTCCACAAATTCGCGATCGGCTCGCCCGATTGCGCCATCCACCGCCTTCGCTATTTCGGAGCGTATCCGAGCGCGCGCATCCGCATCGGCACCCGTAGCCGCGGCCGCTCTAGCGAGAGCTCTCGTCAGGCTGGCGACGACTTCGTCCTCGGCCTCGCACGCAGCGGAATATTCTTGCCGCGAAGACGCGAGCAACTTGCCCTCCCGAATCACGCCAAACCATGAGTCGTGTTCGCCCCGGCGGTGGTCCACCAAGCTCAACCTCACCGCCACCCCATCGTCTCCCTTGTAGACCCACACCCCGTGAGTGCTACCGGAGGCCGCCGTGACTTGGTACGCGGCCACGGGTCCCTGTATCGGCGAGGGTACCACGAAGTGCCAAAGTGATGTCCCATGGGCAGTCGCGGAACCGAGAAAGAGGAAGCGCCTCGTCTCCCCCGCGATCTCGATCGTCTCCACCGGCTCTCCCGGGAACAGGAGTTGCCCGTCAGTGAGCGGCTGTTTCGCGTACCCTTCCGCGAGTTGCGTGGCGCGTAAGACGAGGCAACGGCGGAATAGGTCATCGCTCGGCGTCGGCAGCCAAGCCCTCCAATTGTCATCCGGTCTATGGGTTGCGTCCGCTGCGGCGAGGCTGCTGGCCGTGTGGCGATGCCGCTTGAGGGGGTCGTACGGATTGTTCATGCCACTTCTACACCGACCGGAACTTCAGCCGCCCCATTGGAGCAAGTAGATAGAGGCCTCGTGCCCATGCGCGAAGATGTGAAGATGCGTCAGGAACATGCGTGCTCGACGTGTCTCGGACTATGGCGAGGCGAAACGCGGTGGTTCGTAGCTTGGGCGCGTTGACGATCACCAACCGCAGAAGTTGACCTCCGGTCCGGCCTCGAGAAGGGTCGTCCCGCGTCATCGCAGACCTCCCGGTGCCGGTAGGTACCTCCGGGTTCGAGGGGCCTCCGATCCCGACGACCCGGCGGCCAACGCGGAAGCGAGACCCGAGCTGCGTGAGCGGAATGCCGGCATGTAGGACGAGGTCCGTCGCTCCATCGCAACCCCTCGGCGGTATCTCCGTGCTCTTTGTGGGCATCGCGGTCGTCGTGGCCATCGCCTCCGCCGCCCGCCGCGCTCGTCGTGCCGGCATATGTCCGGTAGGTTCTGAGGCCCACGCCTCTGAGGTAGAGAGACGAACGAGGTGAATCCCCTACGCGCCCGTGCCCACGTCCTCAAGTGGGCTACGCTGCTCGCAGGTGTCGCCTTGCGTGCCGAGCGTCTCAAACAACTCGCGCGGGAGCAGCCGGATCTCGCCGCGACGGCCGAGCTGTCGCCGATCGAGGTCGAGGCGCTTGTGTTCCTCAAGCAGAAGCAGAAGAAGCGCACCGAAGTCCTGCCCGATCGAACACCGACCATCGCGGAAGCGACGCGCTGGATTGCTGACCTCGGCGGCTACACCGGCAAGTCATCCGGCGGTCCGCCCGGCTCGAAAACGATCGCGCGCGGCCTGGAGCGAGTCCTCCTCGCCGCGGAAATCTTCGAAGGTCTAAAATCCTCGGGCCGGATGAGATGAATGGTCAGATGGGCGAGCGCCTGGACGCGCGCTGGCGGCAGCACGAACCCGAGCTTCGGAGCAATGAGTTGCGGCGGCGCCAGGCCTTGGCACAGCCCTAAGCGGTAGAGGCTGCCGACTCGGCGCACGTTCCGCCGCTTAGTGCCTCAACGAGGCCGACCCGACGTACTGCCATGCGGCAGCGCGGAGCGCGTCCGAAGCGGTCAGCCGGAACTCGCGCATCGCGCCGCGCCGAACTTGGTCGGCAACCGCCCAGATCTGCTCGAAGCCCTCTGCCTGAGCGATCTCGTAAGCAGCATCGCAGGCTTCACCGATCTCCCAGTTGAACGCGCTGACAACGTCGCCTTGCTGCCTCGAGACGAGCGCGAAGAGGGCCTGCGCGCGGCTGTGGCGCACGACGAAGGGTTGGGCGAGGCCGAGACACTGGTTTGCAGCAACACAACCGACGGCATCGAGAAGGAGAACGGTTCGGACTTGCTCGACTACGCGAGCATCTGCACATGCGGCGTGGATGCGGCAAATACTGAATGGCGCTGCGGCGACGAGCCGTCCCGCCTTCAGGCGAACCACTTGCTTCGGGGAGAGGTCGAGTGCCGCGCCTGCCAACATTCGACCGGCGACTCGAAACTGTGCTGGAGAGGCAATCATAGGGGGAGGTACACCGACCACGGGCGCGCGAAGTTCGGTTTCGGACTCACGAACCTAGCGGCACGCCAGCTTCCTTGAGGACTCGCTCAACCGCATCGGTGATCGCGACAAGGAGTGCGGACCGGAGATCTCCGCGACCCACCGCTGGAGCAGTGCTCAGATGCTGTGCGTCGAGGTCTTGTTCAACGATCCCAGTCTTGGCGGTCGGCTTCGGACCATCCAGGTCGAGACCTGCGAGAAGATCGTCCTCTGCTCGGGCCTTGGGCGGGGCCGTGGCGTCGCCCATCGCGATCGCCAGAGCCATCTCGATGTCGTCCATCATGCCCCCCTGAGCTTCGTGTACTCGGTCGCATCAACGGGGCGGTGCCCGTCTGTCGTCAGCGCGAAGTAGCGGACGGCCGCGTTCTTTCCGTCGATCGAGCACCAGACCTTGAGCGGCATCCCGGCTTGATGCGGAAGGAGCCACACCCGGGACTCACCGCCTGGCCCCTCCTCATACAGGTCCATCTCGACGAGGGTGCCGAGAGCGGCCAGGAGGCTCTTCGCTTTCCCTGGTGCGCCGTTCACTCTGCACAGCTTGCCGTTCCGCCGGCCGGTCCACGTTGCTACCGCGAGGTACCTAGCGTCGTTGATGATCACCGACCGGAGGAAGATGACCTCCGGTCCGACCTCAAGAAACTCCGCGAGGAGGTCTCTGAGCGCCTTCACGCGAGCGTCCGGCGGGGTACTAGCAATCCCATCGAGCCAGCTCATGTCCAGGTCGTCGTGCGTCATCGCAGACCTCCCGCGCAGGTAGGTACCTCTGTTCGATTCGAGGGGGTTCCGATTCCGACGGCCCGGCCGTGAAAGCGAGGAGCGAGACCGAGGGCTCGGGCCCTGAGCTGAGTGAGTGGAACGCGGAGGTCAAAGGCGAGGTGCCTCAGGCGTGCGTACATGGCCTTGGGGGTCACGACGCGGACAATGGGAGTCGGTCCAGTAGTGGGGGTCATGCCCATAGAGACACCGAGCGCAGAGGGGCCGACAGAAGAATTCGTCGCTCGGTCGCAACTTTCTATGGCAGCGCCGTGCTCGTCGGGTTCGCGGCCATCCCGTTCGCCGTGGCGTCGTCTTGGTCGCGTCGGTCGCAATCATCGTAGTCGTCGCTGTCGTCGCAATCACCGAGGTCGCCGCGATCGTCATGGCCGTCGCGCACGCCTCAGTTGTCGCAATAGCTGCAGTCGTCGTGACCATCGCGGTCGTCGCGCTCGTCGAAGT
>JADGPK010000110.1 GCA_017882445.1 Solirubrobacteraceae bacterium | reverse complement strand
TGCCGAGCAGATGGCGCTCCCATGCAGAGAGGCTGATGGGAGGCGAGCCGAGCGAGAGCATTCTGTTCCGCAGCCCAGAAGCCGATCTGAGCCTCTAGATGCCACGCCCACAGCCTCAGGCGCAGTAGTCGACCAGAGCTCGGCTCGGTCGTGAAGGGCACACAAACTCGACAAAGTCGCTGAGCAAGCCTTTCCTTCGCATCACCGCACAGCGGCGTGAATCGAGATAAACGCACCCCTCAGGCCCACCATCGAGGCCCTGGCTGTCAACGACCGCGGCCGACGCCACGGCCTCGCCACCTCGTTCGCTCACTTCGGGCGGTGGTCCAAGCACATGACGCGGTCGGCCGGCTCAGCCTCCGCGCAGTTTGTCGAGAGCTGCTTGCAGCGACGTCTCATACGCCTGGCTCGTGTAGGTGGCACCTGAGACGCCGTTGATGTTGGCGCTCTGCGCCGCCAGCGTCTGCTGCTCGAGCTGCGGGATGACGCTGCTGGATATCTGCTGCGACTCGGGTCCGTTCAGATTCAGCCTAGCGAACCCGACGCTCGTGATCTTGGCGCCCGTGGCGCGGATGCGCACCTGGAGATCGCCGAGCGTGGACCCGCCGCCGATCGGCTGGTCGCTGCCCATCACGATCCGTGTCCTCGGCGCTTTCGCGATGTGCGTGGCCGCTCTGTTCTTCTTGCGCGGCAGGGCCGCGGGCGAGGCGCTGGGCAAGGCGGCGTGCCGTTGCGAGTAGGCGTGCAGGCCCACCACCAGCGCCATACCCAGCACGGTCGTGACCAGGACTATCGCGGTGCGCCGCACTTCTCCTTCCGCTCCTAGAAGGCGAAGTCTTCGTAGTGGACCCGGCGCTTCGGCATGCCGAGCGAACGTGCGGCGCGCAGCAGGCCCCGGGTGAAGCCCTGGGGGCCGCAGATATAGAGGTCGCGGCGCGCGATATCGGGCACGAGGCGGTGAAGCGCGCGGGCGTCGAGCGGAGCCAGGGAGCGCGGCCCGATGATCTCGTGGAGACGTCCGCCGCGCCGGCCGACGAGCTCCGCGATCTCGTCGCGCAGGACCAGCTCGTGCGCGTTGGAGGCGCGCAGGATGACGGCGACATCGACCTGGGATGGGAGGTCGTCCAGCATCGCGCGCAGCGGCGTCGCGCCGACCCCGGCGCCCACCAGAAGAACGTGGTCGGTGTCCCGCGCATGTCTCGTCATGACGCCGTAGGGGCCCTCGATCGCGACGCGAGTGCCCAGCCGCAGGCGAGAGAGTGACGCGCTGTGGTCACCGAGGGCCTTGACGGTGATGCGCAGGTGCGTCGCCGTGGGCAGCGCGGACAGCGAGTAGGGGTGCGCCTGCCACCACATGCCGCGCGTCAGGAAGCGCCACTGGAAGAACTGCCCGCCGAGGACCGGCAGGCGGTCGAGGCGACGTCCGCGGCAGACGATCGAGATGACGCCGGGCCCCTCCTCGCGCACCGCGACGACCACGAGCCGGTGACGCAGGCTACGCGCCAGCGGCAGCCCGCAGCGGTACACGAGGACCAGCCCAGCGGTGAGGAGCCATAAGGCCGTCCAGTAGGTGCGAGCCCATGGCTGCCCGCTGAACGGGACGCCGGTGGCGAGCTGGTGTGAGAACGCCAGCGCCACCGCCAGATAGGTGTAGAGGTGGACGGCCCACCACGTCTCGTACTTCAGCCGCCGGCGGGCCAGGGAGTACGAGGTGACGCCGGCGACGAGCAGCAGGCCAAGACCGACGGTGGCGGCGAGCATCCCCGGGAAGGATCCGACGAGCACCGTGAACTCGTGGAGGGTGCCCGTCTTGACTCCCTTGGCATAACCGAGCGTGATCAGGACGACGTGGGCGATCAGCAGGATGACGATCCACGGCCCGAGCCGCCGGTGCCAGCGAACGAGCCGGTCCTGGCCGATCACGCGCTCGACCGCCGGCACGCGTCCCACGAAGAGGAGCGCGATGAGGAGGAGGTACGTGCCGACGAGGCCGGCGATCCGGCCCAGCGCCGTCAGGAGGCCTCCCGGCGCGGCCAGCGAGCTCGCGCTCACGGTCGTCAGGCCGAGGGCGATGGCGACGCCGAACCCGAGCCCGGCCAGCGCGGCGCACAGGTCCACCGCGCTCGGGCGCGGCCGAGCGACCGACCGCCGGGGCCGCCGTGCCTGGTAGACGGTGTAGGTCCGCTTCTGTGTCACTGGGATCACGAGGCCCCTCGCCGATCGCTGGATACATTGTCCGCAAGCGGGACTGCACGTTTATAGCACCCGAGTGTGAAGCGCACGCGGCCTTCGATTAAGTGCGTGCTAGGAGGAGGCGGCAGCGGCAAGGAAGCGCCTGAGGAAGGCGGGGGCGCTGTCTACGCGCTGGTGCCGCTGGACACGCGCGTGATCGTCTTGAGGCGCCGCCGTGGGGCGCCGGCGGGATTCTGACCTTGAGGCGTCACGGCCCGTGCCCGGAGAGGTCGCCCGGCCGACACTCCGCGACGGCGCGCCGGCGACCTGTGGAGTCCAATCGCTACGCACCGGGCGGCAAGCACAGCGGGCGCTCGGAAGCTCGCCGGCGGCCTCGTGGAGTATGTAAAGACCTCTCTGCAATCGAGAAGGTCGCCACACGCAGGCGCTTCAGCCCGAGGGCCGACGCGGTGCCGACACCGGGTTGCTGGAGGTCTTCCGGTCATGTTTCACAAGCCAAGCTTGGCCGTTTGCAGCCACTTCGCTACTGCCGCCGACGCGCTGCCGACGAGCAGGTTGTTGGAGGTCTCGCAAATATGTGCGACCTCAGAACCTGCTGCACACCACATCGCCGCCGACGCGAAGCCGACGAGAAGACTCTCGCTGAATGACGCTGCTAGAATGGCGCGGGCCCGCAACCACAGGCCCGCGCCTAGGGCGCACCCGTCAGGAGGTGGTCGAGATCTCGGCAGCCTTTCTGGTCTGGGTCGCTGTGGCCTTCCTGGCCGCCGCCTGCTGGGGCGTCGTGGTCGTCTTGAACAAGCAGGTCCTCGACTACGTGCGCCCGATCCCGGTCAACTTCCTCGTGCTCGCGGTGTCGGTCGCCAGCCTGGTGGCCGTCGCGGTGCCCCTCAGCCTGCTGCACCTCTGGTCGCTAGGCTTTGCCATGAGCTGGGCGGCTGCAGGCTACATCGCGGCCGGCGCCGCGGTCACCTGGCTGATCGCCTTCAACGCCTACTACTACGCACTGCACTCCGGCAGAATCGGCGTCGTAGCCCCCTTGAGCAGCACCGACCCGCTGTTCACGGCCGTGTTCGCGGCACTCATCGTCGGCACGACCATCGCCGGCCTCACGATCGCCGGCCTCGTGGTCGCCTTCGCCGGCGTCGCCCTCATCTCGCGCTGGCTGGGTAACGAGCCCGAACCCCACGCCCCGGCACTCGAAGGAGCACCCGGGCCGCTGCGGCGCACGTCCGCCGGAAGAGTCGTGGCGCTGTCGCTCATCACAGCTGCCGGTTGGGGTTTCAGCCCGGTGATGATCGAGCTCGCCGAACGTTCGGTGGGCGGCGCCAGCACCACCATGATGCTCCTCGGCGAGGCCTGCGGCGTGGTGCTGCTGGCGCCCTTTGTGTTCATCCGCCGCACGCCGCTCCTCACCGCACCGCTGCAAGCTCGCGAGCGGCGCCGGGTCATCGGCCTGCTTATCGGAGCAGGCGTCCTGAACGCGCTGTTTACCGCGCTTTGGTACGTCCTGATCGCCGAGATCGGACCGGTGCTGACGACCCTGATCGTCGCCACCTCGCCGATCTTCGCCATCCTCGGCAGCATCCTCTTTCTGCGCGAGCGTCTCGGCGCTCGCCTGGCTCTCGGCGCCGCCGTCACCCTGAGCGGCGTGTTCCTTGCGACCCTTGCGCACGTGCACTGAGACGTGCCCCGCGAAGACGGGCGCGGCCGGCGGGTAACTCGCTGGAGCAGGACACATCGCAGCGGTCGGATGGGATTGGGCTGTCGCGAAAGGGCGGAGCCCTACGTCGTTGTTAGGCGGGGAGTGGCCGCGAGCGCCCGCCAAGAGATGATCAAGGCTTGGGGTAGTACACTTCCGGAGACAGACTGATCTCGCCTCTACGCCGAGGAGTCGCCACGAACCTGTCGGACAGAACCGTTCTTATCACCGGAGGTTGCAGCGGCATCGGCCTCGGCATGGCCGAGGCCTTTCACAGTCGCGGCAGCACCGTCATTGTGTGCGCACGTGACGAGCAGGCTCTGTCGGCGACGGCGGACAGGCTCCCGGGCGTCGTCGCGCTGCCCTGCGACCTCGTCGATAAGCAGCAAAGAGAAGACCTCGCCGCGGAGGTGCTGCGGCGTTTCCCCGATCTCGACATCTTGGTCAACAATGCCGGAATCCAGAGGTACGTCGATCTCAAGAAGGGCTACGCCGAGCTGAAGTCCGGCGAAGACGAGATCGCCATCAACTTCGTCGCCGTCGTGGAGCTGACCGCGCTGTTCATCGGGCACCTGTTGAGCAGACGGTCGGCCGCTGTCATCAACGTGAGCTCCGGGCTCGGATTCATGCCGATGCTCTCCACGCCCATCTACAGCGCGACCAAGGCCGCTGTTCACACCTACACTCTGGTGCTGCGGCAGCAACTCAAGGGCACGTCGGTGAAAGTTGTCGAGATCGTTCCACCCATGGTGGACACGAACCTGAACAGGGCAGGACGCGATGCGGCTCGTACCGGGTTCAGGGGAATCAGTGCCGCCGAATACATCGCGACCGCCGTCAAGAGGCTAGAAGACGACGCGGACGTCATATTCGACGGCGACGGAGAGAACGTGCTGGCTCAGCCGCGTGGGGAATCGGAGAACAGTCTGCTGAACCCGTCCCGGTGACTCGGCCTGCTTTCCGGACGGCGCGGCTCGGAGGCGCGACATGACCCGTGGGGTACAAGTACTCGGTCATGCCGCGCTCTCGTACTCGTGGATGAGTGAGAAGAGCATCGCTGCATCCTAGAGAACCGCTGGTCAGATGGCGAATCGGGGTTTTGGTACCCCTCAGGAAGGAGAATCCACTGTGATACGAGAAGAGATGTCGAGGC
>JADGPK010000109.1 GCA_017882445.1 Solirubrobacteraceae bacterium | reverse complement strand
CATTCTGCAACCCAAATGCTTGCGCTTGGATGGCACGAAATGGGTCGAGCTGCGTCTCCCTGGGACATCCCGCCTGGTCGGACCACAGCCTTCCCCGCCCGGCTCCGCAGCTCGCCGCCAGCGCGACAGAACTGACGGAACCGACAGATCTCCTCGCTGCTCGGTCATGTGACCCCGCCGTACAAGCATGAGAAGTCGCACTTCCCCGGCGCCCGTCGCGGTGGTCGTTGCGGGTCTCGGCCTGGCAGGTCTGGCCGGCACCCATCGAGGAGGTCGAGGCTCGGCGCGTGCTGTTGACGACTGTCCTGCAGCCAAAGCGCGTGCGGGACGACTCCTGCGAGGAGGGGAGCACACCCTCCGGCTCACCTAATTTGACCTCCAATGAAGAAACCAAGGCTCTCCCTGCGTCTTATAGATGACCTGATCGATTCAAAGGGGGCATGCGGTGTTCGCGACCGGGTTCTTGCCCACGGAGGATGTAGCATTTGGCCAGCAGCCTCACGAGTCGCTCAGGAGCCTGAGTGGGGGCTCGAGCTACTGGGGGGCACTTGGTCGACCAAGGCGAGGGAGTCACGGCGAGTCTGCAGCTGGCAGCCGCGCGCCGCGGCGACCTGGGCGCCTTCGTAGCCATCCTCCAGGGTCACGACCGCCAGCTGCGCGCCATCGCCTGGCGCCTCCTCGGTGAGCACAGCCTGATGGACGATGCCCTCCAGGAAGTCGCGATCAAGGCCGCCCGCGCGCTCCCCGAGCTGCGCGACGACGCCGCCCTGGCGGCCTGGCTGCGGCGCACGACCTACCGCACCTGCCTCGACCTGCTGCGCCGCGACGTGAGACTGGACGTGCGCGCGCCGGAGGACATGCCTGCGGGCCGGGCCGTGGGCGGCGACCCGGCCGACGGCGTTGCCGACCGCGACCTGGTCGCGCGGCTCCTTGCGACCCTCTCTCCGGACCAGCGTGCGGCGGTGGTGCTGGTCGACCAGGAGGGCCTCGACTACGCGGCGACGGCCGAGCTGCTCGGCGTCCCCATGGGCACCGTCGCCTCGCGCCTTGCGACGGCCCGCGCAAAGCTCAGGCAAGAGCTGGCGCCGTCACTGGGGCGGGAGGGATGACCATGGACGAGACGCGCGACGCCGAGATCGCCCGGCTCCTCTCGGGCGGCTCCGTGGCCGAGCACGAGCCCGGCTACTGGGACGCTCTTCGCGCGGCGGTGGCGCCCGAGTTCGCGGTGCTCGAGCTGGGGGCGCTCCACCGGCCGCGCCCGCGCAAACGCCGCCTGCTGCGCCTGGGGCTTGCCGCGGCGGCGGTCGCGGCGGCGGCCGTCTTCGCCTTCGCCGTCCTGCCCGCCCTGCGCGGCACGGACACCGCGACGGCCGCCGACATGCTGGCGTCAATGAACGCGGCGGCGACTGGCAAGGCCCACGTCGTGCGCCTCTCGGTCAAGGAGGCGGGTGAGACGCGCCCGACGCCGGAGCAGCTCATCCTCAGCACGTCAGGCGACGTCCGCTGGGTGGTCAAGGGAAGACGGGAGACAAGCTACTGGACTCAGGATGAGCGGCGCCACGAGACGATGTCTCTCGGCGTCGTGACGCCGGACGACGGCAACAGCGTGCTCGCCATCGAGCGCCCGAGCTGGGGCGCGAACATCTACGAGACCTGGCCCTGCGGAAACATTCAGGCACTTGCAGGCTCCCTGCGCGCGCAGCTCGCGGAGGGCGACCCCGAGGCGCCGGTGAGCGAGACCACCTACCTCGGCCGGCCCGCCTGGCAGGCCGTGCTGAGCGAGCACTGGGCGGGAAACGCTGAACACCCCGAGGGCGCCACCACCACCTGGAACGTGATCGTCGACAAGGAGACCGGCCTGCTGCTCGCGAGCGGCATGGGCTTCCCTGAGGCAGACGGCCGAGAGCACCCTCCCGAGGGCTACTCCTTCTGGGTGACCCGCATTCAGGTCGATCCGAAGCTGCCGGACGGCTGGCAGCGCCTGTCGCAGCGCGGTCAAGAGCGCATCCTCATCCAGGACTACGGGACCCGCTTCGGCACGCCGCAGTCCGTCGCGAAGCGTTCCTGGCCGACGCCGGTGCTCATCCCGCGGCGGGTGCCCTCCGGCTACCGCCTCACGGACGTCGCGATCACCTACTTCCAGGGGATGCGGTCGCCCAAGGATGAGGCCAAGCTCGTCTACCACTCCCGCCGCCCTCATCCATACAAGGCTGAGTGGATCAGGACCTCCGTCGACGGCTCCGTGAGAAGAGTGGTGGCGCGCTACCGCCGCGGCTTCTCCAGCTTCGTCGTCGACGTGAGGCCTCCGGCCCGCGGAGACGCCGAGCTCGGCGAGTTCGGGACCAACCTCCTGGACGGCGCGGACGGGAAGCTCACCGCCGGCTACCTCAAGGGGCAGCTCGCCGGCACCTCGATCTCGCCCAACGGCAGCCAGGGACCGACCCTCCTCGCACGCAGCGGCCGCTACACCATCGCCATCTACGGCGACCTCACCCGGCAGGAACTGCTGGACGTCGCGAACTCGCTGACGGCGACGGGCGGCGCCGGTGAGTAGACCGCGGATGCGAGCAGCGCTCCAGCAGCAAGCGACCGAGGGCTCAGGATCGTCCAACTCGAGACCGGGCAGCAGGCCCGGCCCCAAAGGAGGCAGCACGATGCACCACCAGCGTCTGACCGGAGGGCTCGGCGCCCTGGCGGCGCTCGTCATCCTTGCCCTCCTGACCCTCCTCATCCTCACCCCGGCGCCGCCGGCCCACGCCGCGTCGCTGCCGCTCGTCTGGTCGGCGGAGTACCAGGCGAGCGCGAACGACGTCTACAACGCGGTGGCCACGGCTCCGGGCGGCGTCGTGTACGCCGCGGGCCACGCGACGGCCAACGCATCCGGAAGCAGCGGTCTTATGCTGCTCGCGAAGTACGTGGACGCCGGTCCCTCCGCGACGCGGGAATGGGTGCGCACCCTGCGGCTGAACGGCGCCCGCGCGGACAGGGTCGCCGTGGACGCCCGCGGCGACGTGATCGTGGCCGGGACCTCTAACCTCGCGGATAAGGGCCGCAGCAACATCGTGGTCCTCAAGTACTCGTCGGCCGGCGTGCTCAAGTGGAGAGCCGCCTACGACGGCGCCGAGCACCGCGACGACTACGTGACCGACCTCGCACTCGACGCCCGCGGCAACGCGCTCGTCGTCGGGGCCTCCTATGGCAAGGGCACCGGCCGCGACTACGTCACGCTCAAGGTGTGCGCGAACGGCAGCCGCGCCTGGGCGCGCCGCTACGCCGGGCCGGACTTCTTCGACGAGGCCAGAAGCGTGGCCGTCGACCCGGCTGGCAGCGTCTACGTCACCGGTGACTCGAGGCGCAGGCCGGACGTCCCGGGCAGAGCCGGCCCGAACCGTGCCGTCACCATCAAGTACAGCCCGAGCGGAGCGCGCCTCTGGCTCGCGGTCGTCGGGCAGCGCAGGAACGCCGGCGCCTCCGCCGTCATGGTCAGCCCGGACGCACGCGGCGTCGTCGTCTCCGGGTGGCGCGACATCCCTGCGGAGTGGGTGACCGTCAACCAGTTCTTTGCGAAATACGACGCCTCGAGCGGCAAGGTCGTCTGGATGCGCATGATCAGTGGCGGCGCCGAGTCGAACCTCTGGCCCGCCGTCGCCGGCATGGACGCAAGCGGCGCGCCCATCGCGGCCGGGTCGAGCAACCCGTCGGGGCGGATAGAGGGCTACCTCGGTGGCGTCTCCTCGAGCGGCGGAAATGCCTGGCAGAGCTCGTTCGCGAGCGCCTTCACCAATCCCAGCCTGGCCGAGTTCGGCGACGTCGCCGTGAGTCCGGAAGGCGCTGTCCTGGCCGGGGGATACACGCAGGCCGCCCCATGGGACGTCGACGATCGGATGCCGACCGCGTTCCTCGTCCGCTACAGCCCGGGCTGGCCGGTCAAAACGCCGCTCGACTACGTCGGTCCCGGGAGCGCGACCAGTCTGGGCAGGTGCACGGCGGTCGCGATCGGCGCAGGCGCCAGCTACGCTGTCGGGCAGCAGACCGGCGCGGCCGGCCACCTGGACGCCGTGCTCGTCAAGTTCTGATGAGCGCAGGAGCGGCGGCGAGTCCCCCCGGGCTCGCCGCCGCTTCCGTCCAGCCCGACGCGAGGACGTGCTGCTGCCGGCCTGCTGTCCGCGGCAACACAGTCACCAACGCACCATCTGCATAGGCCGTGAATCAACCATGGGGAGTGGGATGGGTGCGATGGAACTCGTAGGGACAGAACATGGCGCATGCCGCCCCAAACCTCTGAAGGAGTAGCTATGGTAGCCCTTGGCCCTGGGGATTCCGGCCAACGATCTCGCCCGCGCCGATCGCCGCTCGCTCCGGCGCTGCCGGCGTTGCTCGTGCTCTGCTTCCTCTTCGGTGCCGCCACGCCGACGCGCGCCGAGGCGGGCGCCACGCCGACGCGCGCCGAGGCGGGCGCCACGCCGACGCGCGCCGAGCACATCGCTACCACTGTCACGGCCGTGAGGACCGTCTCGTTTGCCGAGCCGGCAGAACACGTAGCTGCCTACTGGGGTGGCAACCCACAGGCCCGCGTCACCTTGGCGTTCTCCTCGGACGGAACGCACTTCGGCGAGCCTGTCGACGCCGGCCGCGACGAACTCGGCCAGCAGCGCGGCAACGGCACCACGTACGGCGCGGTTCAGGACGCACGCGGGGCGGTGGCCGTGCGCGTCACGAGCGACCGGCCGATCACCCGGCTCACCGTGCTGGGGATGTCCGACGGGACCGCCACTGCGCACTCCTCGGGTGGGCCGGCAGCCGCCGCAGCCGTCCAGCCACTGGCCGTATCCGGTGCGTTGGCCGTCGCGGCGACAGATCAGCCACTGGTCGTGTCTCGTGTTCAGTGGGGCGCCGACGAGAGTCTCATGAAGTGGGCGCCGCAGTTCTACCAGACCAGGAAGCTGATCGTGCACCACACCGCGACGGCGAACGACTACGCCGACCAGGCGGCCGCCGAGAGTCAGATCCGCTCCATCTACTACTACCACGCGGTCACTCAGGGGTGGGGCGACATCGGCTACAACTTCCTCAT
>JADGPK010000108.1 GCA_017882445.1 Solirubrobacteraceae bacterium | reverse complement strand
GTCGCTCGCGCTCAAGGTGACGGTGACGGCCTGATGGGTCCAGTCGCCGCTGTGGTAGACGCTGGCGTCGGCGTTTTCACCCGCGGCGGTCGTGCTGGGTGCCAGCGTGTCGATGTGTGCGCTCGCTGTGTGTGCGGTCTCGGCGTTGCCGGCTTTGTCAGTGGAGAAGTACTTGATGCTTTGCCCGTCGCTTGTGAGCACCGGCTTGTTTTCGGCGTTGTAGACCGTGCTGGAGGTCGAGGGTGCTGAGCCGTCGGTGGTGTAGTAGGTCTTGTCGACTGCGGAGCCACCGGTGTCGGTCGCGGTCAGCGTCACGGGGACGGCGTGGTTGACGAAGGCACTGGGTACGTTGTCGGTGGTCGTCGGGGCCGCGCGGTCGATGTGCGCCGTCGCAGAGTGTGCGGTCTCGGCGTTGCCGGCCTTGTCGGTCGAGAAGTACCTGATGACCTGGCCGTCGCTGCTCAGCGCCGGCTTGCTTGAGGAGCTGTAGACGGAGCTCGACGTCGACGGCGTCGAGCCATCGGTCGTATAGAAGGTCTTGTCCACACCGGAGCCACCGGTGTCGCTCGCGGAAAGCGTCACCGTCACGTCGTGGTTGACGTATGCTGACGGGACATCGTCGGTCGTGACGGGAGCGCTCGCGTCGAGGGTGAACGTGCTCGTCGAGGACCCTGAGTTGCCGGCGGAGTCGCCCTGTGTTACCTGAGCGGTGTAGGTACCCGGAGCGAGCGATGCCGCTTTGACCGACCAGCTGCCGCCCGTGATGGCCACGCCGTTGAACGTCTGCACCGGTGATCCGCTCGTGTCGACGCCACCGTAGATCTTGACCGTGGCCGTCGAGTTGTCGCCGGCTGCGGCTCCCGCAGTGCCCGAGAGCGCCGGCGTCGGGTTGTTGATGAAGGAGTTGTTGGCTGGGCTCGACACGGTGGGGCTCGGGGCGGTCGTGTCGTAGGTGAAGGTCGTACTCGCGACGCTTGAGACGTTGCCGACTTTGTCCATGGACTTGGCGTGGACGGTGTAGCTGATGCCGTCGCTCAACGCGCTCGCGGCGAGCGCAAAGCTCCAGCTCGTGGTCCCCGAGGCGGCGAGGTAGGCCTCAGAACCGGCGACGAAGCTCGTCCCGCTCCAGTAGAAGTTGTCGCTGTTCCGCTTGATCGACACCTGGACGCCAGAGATCGTTGAGCCGGTGTCGCCGGCGCTGCCACAGAGGCCCGCGGTTGCGCACCCAGCTGCCCACCCGGCCGCGTTGTAGGCCGCGTTGTTGCCCGGGAAGCTGATCGCAACAGTCGGCGACGTGACTTCTACGGCCGGCGAGCTGCCGAGCGCCGTCAGCGCGCCGCCGCTTGTCGACTTCTCGCTTGTGCTGAACGTCGATGTGCCGGCCCCGGACGCATCGGCACCGGCGCCTCCGCCGGTCTTGTCGCCGTAGGTGATCGTCACGGTGGTGTTGGCGGCGAGCGTCAGCCCGCTCACCGTGATGTTCTGGCCGACGGCTGCAACCGTCCCGGTCGAGCTCGTCGTGTAGCCCTTGGCGTTAGACGTGGTCGATGGGGCCGACCAGCCGGACGGCACCGTCACCTGAAGCGCGCCGTTGTTGAGGCCGCCTGCCACCGCGGTGTAGGTGAATGTCAGGGTGTTGCCACCGGATGCAGCCACCGCGGCCGTCGGCGAGACGACCATGGACCCTGAGCCGTTAGCCGCGTTGGTGACCGTTACGCTCGGCGGGGCGGCCAGTTCTTTGAGCGTGCCGGCGCTCGTCGACTTCTCGGTCGTGCTGAAAGTCGAGGTGCCCGATGACCCCGCGCCTGGCGCATCGGCACCGGCACCGCCGCTGGTCTTGTTGCCGTAGACGATTTTTATCGTGGCACCGCCGGCTAGCGTTAGTCCCGACACAGTGATCGCTTGTCCCGACACGCCAACGGTCCCTGCCGTGCTCGTCGCATAGCCCTTCGCGCTGGAAGTCGTCGACGGTGCCGACCAGCCCGACGGCGCTGTGAGCTGCACCGCGCCATTGTTGAGCCCGCCGGCGGCCGCCGTGTATTCGAACGTCAGGGTATTGCCGGCAGAGCCAGCCACAACCGAGATTGGTGAGACGATCATCGAACCGGAGCCGGCAGCTGCGACTTTGTTGAACGTAGCCGTCACGGTCTGTTCTTTGTTGTTCATCGCAAAACTGCAGCTACCACCAGTGTTCGCTTCAGTGCAGCCGGTAATCCCTGCCGTCGGCGGGCCACTCCAGCCTGCGAAGTAGGAGTCGGCGGCGGGCGAGGCCGTCAGCGTGCCGGCGTCGCTGTTTTCAGTCGACACGTTGCATAGGGTTTCTTTACACGTGGTGTTCTTCGACGGCGTCGTCGTGTCATTGACCGCGACGGAGCCGGTGCCAGTTCCGGCAAGTGTGATGGCCAGTTTTTTGGCCGCGATGACATACGGCCCGACCACGGGGCCGCCTTCGCCGAGCGGGGCCGCGCCCGCGGGCTCGATCGGGCTGGTCGAGCTGTCGTTGAGCGCGCGAGACAGGTTGAGGCGCCCGTTGCCGGCCGGCTGGCCTGCGCTCAGTCCTTCGGCGTCAGCGCCGAGGCGTCCCACGATCACGCCGTTGCTCGCGTCCGGTGAGGTCGCCTTCAGCAGCGCGGCGGCGCCCGCGACCTCAGCGGCCGCGGCGGACGTGCCGCTGATCGTTGCGTACCCGCCGCCCACAGACGTAGTAGCGATGTTGGTCCCGGGGGCGGCCATGAAAACGTCCTGGCCGAAGTTGCTCGTCGGGCTCAGTTCATCGTTTTCATTGCTGTTCGCGACACCGACCACTCCGCGGTCGCCCGCCGGATAGTTGATGGTCGCCGATTCGTCGTTGCCGGCGGCAGCGACCACGACGGCGCCCTTCGACCATGCGTAGTCGATAGCGTCCTGAAGGCTCTGGCTGAAGCCGGGGTTCGTGAACGACATCAGGATCACGTTCGCGCCGTGGTCCGCCGCGTAGATCACGCCCGAGATGATGTTGCCGTCGCTACCTGTCCCGTCTGCGCCGAGGACCGTGACCGGCATGACCTTGACACCGGAGTAGCCCACGCCTGAGATCCCGATCCCGTTGTCTGTCGCAGCCGCGACGATGCCCGCCATCCACGTGCCGTGGCCGTTGGGGTCGGTCGTGCCGTCGGAGGTTGGGTCGACGATCGAGCTACCCGGTACGAGTTGGCCGGCGAGATCGGGGTGCGTCGCTTCGACGCCCGTATCGAGGATCGCGACCGTCGCCGAGCCGGTTGGATTGACGGAGCCGAAGGCCTGATCCCAGCCGATCCGCGAGAGCGACCACTGCGAGCTGTAGCTCGGATCGCTCGGAGCAGCCTGCACGTTGCGTACCTGGTCGGCCTCGACCGCCTGGACGGCGGGGTTCGTGTTGAGTGCCGTGACCGCGGCTTCCGAAGCGTCTACGACGTGCATCCGCAATGCGGGGATCGTCGAAATCTCGCTCGCGCCCGCGTCTGAAAGCACGGCGTCCTGCTCGGCGCCGGAGACTCCGCTCGAGAAAGTGACGAGGTAGCGACCCGGGACAGGGGCCGAGGCCGCGATCGTGCTCAGCGGCGAGCTGATCTGGCCCGTGAGGGGAGCCTGGTCTTCGGCGAACGCATTCGCGGATGACGCGCCGATGGCGCCCAGCGCAACCGCTACGGCTACCGTTGCGCGGATGTGCCAGACGAACCGCTTCCTTGCTGTTGGCGCTGAGCTTCCGAGCGAATGCTCCATGCTGGAGGTTCCTTCCCTCGCGGTTCGAAGCTCGCCTCACCTCGCGAGACGCGCAGACCGAACGTTGCTTTCCCCGTGCTCAGAAGCTAGGGCCGGCATCGTCGCTCGGCAACTAGACCATGTGCGGACCGGACCTAGACCAACATGCAGTCCGATCGCGGCGCGGGCACTCCAAACCTTCAGACGTCGCCGCATACCTCCTCAGAGCTCCGCATTCGGGCTGGCTGGGATCTACGAGCGAGTGCGGCTGCTCGACGGTGCTTGTGAGATCGACAGCCGCTCCGCCGGGCCCACGACGATCGCAATCACGCTGCCGCGCTGGAACGCCCAGCAGGACCGCGCCGCCCCGGGCGTGGCGGCCTGACGCGCGGGGAGCTTCAGCTCGAGACGAGACCGTGTTCGTAGGCGTAGCGGATCGCGCCGCTGCGGTTTGCCACGCCGAGCTTGCGATAGATGTTGGTGAGGTGGAACTTCACCGTGTGCTCGCTCACCCAGAGGTCGCTGCTGATCGCCTTCGACGTCTTGCCCTCGGCGACAGCCGCCAAGATCGCGCTCTCGCGCTCGGTCAGGAGTGGACTCCCCGGGCCGTCGTCGGCACCGTTCGAGCCGACCGGCCGGCTCGGCGCGTGGAACACGGCGCCTCCGGCTGAGACCTGGCGCAGCACGGCCGCGATGTCGGTGGCGCCGACGCTCTTGAGCACGTAGGCGTTCGCTCCCGCCAGCAGTGCCGCGTCGATCGACTCCGCGTCGTCGCACGCCGACAGCACCACCGTGCGGACATCAGGCCAGGACTTGCGAATCTCCCGCACGCATTCCAGTCCGTCCGGCTCGGGCATGCGCATGTCGAGCAGCACCACATCCGGAGCGCGACGCTCTACGAGGGCGAGCAGCTCGGTGCCTGACTGTGCCTCGCCGACGACGTCGATGTCATCGCACGCCTCCAGCGACCGCCGAAGGCCCTGCAGGATCAGCGGGTGGTCATCGGCTACCAGCACTTTCAGCGCCGCGTCCAAGTCATGCTCCTCATGCGCAGAGGTTTCCTCGTCTACCAAGCATCGACCAACGCGCTGCACAACTGAAGGGCTGTGCATACCGGCGCCGCTAGGGCGACGCTAGGCAAACGAAGCAAGGACGCAGGGAGCGTGGCGTACCGATCTTCGATCGGTAGGACGCCGCCAGGCGCCGCCCGTCGGGCGCCTAGTCGTGGCCGTGGGTCTCGCTGGCGGCAGCCGGCGGGCGCGACTCCTCGGCGAGCGAGGTGATGGTCAGCCCGCCGCGCGCTGAAGACTCGAGCACCTCGGTTGCCTCCTCCAGCGAGCGCGCGTACAGCTCGACGAGGAGATG
>JADGPK010000017.1 GCA_017882445.1 Solirubrobacteraceae bacterium | reverse complement strand
GGGAAATGGGGTCATCCGCGGCTGCGGTGGCGCGGGTCGTCGAGCGCTCGCGATCAACCCGTTCGACAGCGCAGCTCGCGGATGTGCTGGCCGCCGAGAGCGGCGTTGATGCGAGGGATGAGCTCGGAGGCCATCAGGTCGAGCTCCTGCGCCCACACGGCTGCGCTGCAGGTGACCGTGAGCACGCCGTCGCGCTCGGCGGTGGGGCGGGCGGCGGCGGCGATCGCGTCCCCGGCGGCGGCGGCCCATACGCCCTGCACGCGGGCGAGCGTCGTAGCCGGAGCGATCGCCGCGGTGAAGTTCTGAAGGGCGCTCGAGAGCATCCTGGGTGCCGCCCTGCTCATGCGGCGAGCGCCTCCTGCAGGATCGCTCCAGGGGAAATGCGCAGGCGCGTGACGCGAGTGTCGGTGGCGCCGGGAACGTGCGAGAGGTCTGTGGTGGCGATCACGCTCTGGCCGGCGGCGGCGAGGTCACGGGCGAGCAGTTCGCGGCGATCGCCGTCCAGCTCGCTCATCACGTCGTCGAGCAGCATCAGCGGGGTGCGGCCACGTTCGCGGGCGAGCACCTCCCGCTCGGCGAGCAGCAGCGCGAGCAGGGCCAGGCGCTGCTCGCCCTGGGAGCCATACACGCGCAGCTCGCGGCCGTCGCGCGCGATCACCAGCTCGTCGCGATGAGGGCCGTGGCCGGAGAAGCCCCGCTCCAGGTCGCCGGCGAGCCGCTCCTGCAGCTCGGCGACGAACTCGTCCTCGTCGACGGCGCGCGAGCGAGGACGGTATTCGAGCGTCGGCTCGCCGGCGCAGCCGAGCTGGTTGACGCGCTCGGCGAACGGATCGCTGAGCAGGGCGACGGCCTCGCTGCGATGGGCGCGGAGTGTGAGCGCCTTGCCGGCGAGCTCGCGGTCCCAGGTCGAAAGCGAGGCGTGCGAGGCGCGGCCCGAGCGGATGCGTGCCAGCAGGGCGTTGCGCTGGGCGAGCACCCGAGAGTACTCGCGACGCGCCTCCGCGCGTAGGGGCCAGATGGCGGCGACGACCTGGTCGAGGTGGGCGCGGCGCAGCGTCGGGGGTCCCTTGAGCAGCTCCAGGCGGTCGGGTAGGAACACGCTCACCAGCGGTCTGCCGGGTACATCGAGCAGCCGCTCCACCTCGGCTCCGTCGGAGGTCATTCGCTTGGCCGCCTGCGGTCCCCCGGACACCATCCCGTACCCCACGCCGAGCTCGTGTGCTTCGGAGCCGTCGCGCAGCTGCACGGTGACGCGGGTCGCCTGGGCGCCGAAGCGGATCAGCTCGCGTTCGTTGCGTGTGCGCGGCGAGCGCCCGGTACAGCCGAAGAAGAGCGCCTCCAGCAGATTGGACTTCCCGGCCCCGTTCGGTCCGTATACGACGGTTAGCCCCTCGCCTATCCGTGCCTCTGCGCGCGTATAGGTTCGGAAGTCGCGCATCTCGACGCTGACGACGCGCACGGAAGCTACCTACACGTTAAGCCTGATCGGCATGATGAGATAGACGAAGTCTCCGTTGTCCGGTGATTGGATGAGCCCGGGGCGCAGTGGGCTGATCAGCTTCAGGATGAGCTCCTCGGAATCGATGCTCTCCAGGCCGTCTCTCAGGAACTCCGGGTTGAAGCCGATCTCGAAGGGCTCGCCGTGGAAGGCCACAGGGATCGCCTCGCTGGCCTCGCCGACGTCGGGGGTCTGGGCCGAGACCGTGAGGGTGCCCTCGGTGAAGCTCAGGCGAAGGGGGGCGTTCTTCTGGGCGAGCAGGCTGATGCGACGCACCACGTCGGTGAGCTCGGCGCTCGAGAGGCGCAGTTCGTGCTCGACGGACTCGGGAAGCAGCTGCCGGTAGTTGGGGAACTGTCCATCGATCAGTCGCGAGGACAGCACGATGTCGCCGAGCTCGAAGATCACCTGGTTCTGCCCGACGCTCACGGCGACGGAGTCCCCCGGCGCCTGCTGGGCGATGCGCACCAGCTCTTGGAGGGCTCGCGCGGGAACGTTCGCCTCGAGGCTCCCCTGCAGCGAGGACTCAAGCGCGGTCTGCTTGACGCTGAGCCTGTAGGAGTCTGTGGCCACCATCCGCAACTCCTGGCCGGCGGCGGACATGAGGATGCCCGTGAGAACCGGACGCGTCTCGTCGCGAGAGGCCGAGCGCGCGACGCGCGAGACCGTCTGGACGAAGGCATCCATGGGCAGCGTGACGCGAGTGTCCGGCGCTGGGTCGGGCAGCGTGGGAAAGTCCTCCGCACGCAGCGTGCGCAGGTGAAAGGTGGTGGGCCCGCAGATCAGCTCGACGTCCTGCTCGGCGGCGCGGAGCTCCATCGTGACCTGCTCGGCTGGAAGCGAGCGCGCGACGTCGAGTAGGAGGCGTGCAGGAAGAACAACCGTGCCCGGACGAGCGACCTCTGCTTCGAGCGGTACACGTAGGCCCATCTCCATGTCCGTCGCGAGCAATACCGGCGACGCATCGGGTTCGGCGGAGATCATGATGCCCGACAAGGCCTGTATGGCGGTGCGTGTCGAGGCGACGCGAGCGGCTGTTTGGAGCTGGGCGAGCAGGTGGGTGCAGGAGAGGGAAAGCTTCATGACTCCGTTGCTGGAAAGAGATAGGAGGTAGTAGAGGCTGTGAGGTTGTGCATTCGGGGCGAGTACTGGTGATCGTTGCGGTGGAGCTGTGGGTGGAGCTGTGGATAGATGCGGGAAAGTGTCTCAGCTACTGCGGTCGTGGGCGATGCCGACGCTCATGGCTGATCACAGCCCAACGCTCGACACAGCTTCTGCACAGCCTCGCGTGAGGCGTCGTCGGAGACGATGCGCGCCGACGTGCGCCTGCAGGCGTGCAGGACGGTCGTGTGGTCCCGACCGCCGAAGTCCCTGCCGATCGCGGGAAGCGACTCCCCTGTGAGCTCGCGGGCGAGATACATGGCGAGTTGTCGCGGCCACGCGATCCGCTGGGTGCGGGCGGAGGAGAGAAGCTCCTCGGTGGACAGACCGAAGTGCTCGCAGGTGGCAAGCTGAATCTCGCTGACGGTGCGAACCCGCCGGCCGGGAGAGGCCGAGCGGGGATACAGGCTTGAGAGCACCTCGCTTGCGAGCTCGCTCGTGAGCGCTCGCCCGGTGAGTGAGCTGAAGGCGACGACGCGGATGAGCGCCCCCTCCAGGGAGCGCACGTTGCCCTCGACGCGCTCTGCAATCACGTGGAGGGCCCTGTCGTCGGCGAGCTCGATGTGATCGTGACTTGCGCGCTTTCGCAGGATCGCCAGCCGCGTGGGGAGATCGGGAGGGGCGATGTCAGCGACCAGGCCTGCCTGGAAGCGCTCGCGCAGGCGATCCTCGAGCGCGCGTAGATCGTGCGGTGGACGGTCGGAGGTGAGGACGATCTGCCTGCCGCCGTCGTGCAGGGCATTGAAGGTGTGGAAGAACTCCTCCTCGGTCTTGGTCTTGCGCTCGAGGAACTGCACGTCGTCGATCAGGAGCACGTCGATGTGCCGGAAGCGCGCCTTGAAGTGGTCGGTGTTTCGATCGCCGAGGGATCCGAGGAACTCGTTCGTGAAGGCCTCGCCCGTCGTGCAACGTACGGTGAGCTCCGGATTGTGAGAGAAGAGGAGGTTCGCTATCGAGCTGAGTAGATGGGTCTTACCGACGCCTGGGGGCCCGCAGATGAAGAGCGGGTTGTAGGCCTGAGCGGGCATCTCGGCGACCGTCAGGGCGGCGGCGTGGGCGAGTCGGTTGGAGTCACCGATGACGAACTGATCGAACGTGAGCTTGGGGTTGCCCAGTGGCCCAACGTGCGCGGGCATGTGCGCGGCCGGGCCACTCGGCTCAGGCTGCTCTGCATGCGCCGCAGCGGGCGAGCGACGAGCGTGGCCGGGAGAGGTGATCGTGCGGGGGTCGGGAGAGGACGCGGACGCGCCGACGAGCTCGACGACGGCCCCAGCCCCCAGGACGAGCTGCGCGCTCGCCTGGATTATCCTGCCGAAGCGCGCTTGGATCCAGCGCTGCGCGTGCGGAGGGGACTCGACCAGGAGACGGTCACCGGAGAGCTCGAGCGCGCGCAGGGGCGCCAGCCAGATGCTATAGGTGGGCTCGTCGACCGCGAGGGCGAGCTGGGCTTGCACCCGCGACCATATGTGCTCGAGCTCGTGGCTCACGGCAGCGTTGATAGGCCCCTTCTCCCAGAAGCAGGCGATCGGAACTATTCGAAGGAGGGCCCTGCGGAGGCCCGGTTCAGCGACTATATCTAACGCCCCGAGACGGGCTCGTCCGGTGCTCGCAATTGGCGAGAAAAATCGCCGGGCTGACGCCCCGCCTATACTGAGGCACGATGAAGCGCACCTACCAGCCAAAGAAACGCAAGCGGGCTCGCGCCCACGGGTTCCGGGCGCGCATGAGCACCCGCGCAGGGCGCCTGACGCTGAAGCGCCGGCGCGACAAGGGACGCAAGCGCCTGTCGACCTGAGGGCTCTGGTGGCGCGGACGCGGCGGACGACGGACACGGGATGAGGCCGCGGACGTCTGGTCGGGGCTCGCGGCTGTCGCGCAGCGCGGAGTTCGAGCGGGTCTACCGTCAGGGGCGCTCGATCGCCAACCGGAACCTGGTTCTGTACGCCTTCCCGAACGCTTCGTCTGAGAGGCCTCGGCTCGGGCTGTCGGTCTCGCGCAAGGTCGGTGGGGCCGTGGAGCGCAACAAGGTCAAGCGTCTGCTGCGTGAGGCGTTCGCGCGGGCCGAGGGCGGGTTGACGCCCGGGCACGACCTCGTCGTGGTGGCCCGCCCGCCGGCGCGAGAGCTGGCCGAGCGAGAGGGTCTGGCGGGGCTCGACGCGTCGCTGGCCGAGCTGCTCACCAAGGCGGGACTCAGAGCGCAGCCGGCCGAGTCTTCCGAGACGGCGTCGGCGGAGCGGATATGAGCCGCTCGGCGCACGCACAGGAGCCCGCGAGGGCGCGGCCGGCAGCGCGATTCGTTCGCGGGCTCGTGAGTGCCCCGATCATCCTCTACCAGCGCTTGATCTCGCCGGCGATCCCCCGGCGCTGCAAGTACGAGCCGACGTGCTCCCGTTACGCCGTGGGCGCGATCCGCGAGTACGGCATACTTAGGGGCCTGGTGCTCGCCGGTTGGCGTCTGCTCAGGTGCAACCCGTGGAGCCACGGCGGATACGATCCGGTGGAGGCCCAGCGGGTGTTCAGGATCGGTTCGGATACTGGCGGCTGAGTGGCGGTGTCGGGCGGGGAGCCCGCCGTCCGTAGAACGAAGCAGCAGCGCACCAGCCAACTGACGACGACCACGACTGCCGAGATCCCCTAGAGCATGCCAATCCTCGCCAACGTGATCCAGGACGCGTTCTCGCCGCTGATCAGCCTGTTCGAGTCGGTCATGGTGTTCATCCATGCCCATCTCGTGGGCGGCAGCTGGGGACTGGCGATCGTCGGGCTGACCGTGCTGATCCGGGCTGTTCTCGTTCCTGTGACGTTCAAGCAGCTGAAGTCGATGCAGGAGATGCAGCGCCTCGCGCCCCAGATCAACGCGCTCAAAGAGAAGTACAAGGAGGACAAACAACGCCAGCAGCAGGAGCTGATGAAGTTCTATCAGGAGAACAAGATCAATCCATTGGCATCGTGTCTGCCGCTGCTGATGCAGCTGCCGGTGTTCGTCTCGCTGTTCTACATGCTGAGAACGGACCTGAAGCTCGACATCTGTGGCCCGCAGCTTCGCAGCCACTTCTCGAGAACGCTTGGGCACCACATCCTCCACAACAGCCAGATCCCGGCGAAGGGTCTAGAAAAGATCGGCTGCGAGCAGGTGGCGACGCACTCGGCAAAGTTCCTGTTCCTGCCGGACATCACGAACAAGGCGACCGGGGTGGCGCTGATCGTGCTGATCGTGCTCTACGTGGGGTCGCAGCTGGCTTCGACGCTGATCGCGACCGCCACCGCAGACCCCAATCAGCGCCGTCTGATGCTGCTCCTGCCCGTGGTGTTCGTCGTGATCCTGTATCGCTACCCGGCAGGATTGCTCGTGTACTGGATCACAACGAACGTTTGGACGATCGGCCAGCAGTACCTCATTCGCCGGCACATGCCGCCACCGCCGAAACCGGATGTCGCGGCCGGGGCGCCGAACGGCAAGCCCGTTCGATCCCTGCGAGCGGCCCTCGCCGGAGCTACCGCCGGCGTGACGGGAGGGCAGGCTGATGGCGCGGCCGTCGCTGCGCCCACGCCGAGCACTCCGCCACGCCCGCCGCGCAAGAAGAAGAAGCGCTCTGGTAGGCGACGATGACCGAGCGCGAGGAGGGTCGGGACGGAGAGGCGCGCGGCGAGGATCTCGAGCCACCCGAGGCGCTCGAAGAGCTGCTCGAGGAGATCGCCGACGCGCTGGGGCTCGATGTCGAGATAGAGGTCGCCGAGGACGAGCGCGTACTGACGGGACGTCTGGAGGGAGATGACGTGGGCCTGTTCATCGGCCGTCACGGGCAGACGATCGACGCGGTCCAGCACCTGGCCCAGCGCATCGTCTTCCCGGACGGACCGTCCTCCGTGCGGGTGGTGATCGACGCGAACGGGTATCGCGACCGTCGCGCCGCGGCGCTGAGAGGGATGGCCGATGACGCCGCCGATGACGCGATCAGCTCGGGCGAACCGGTGGAGCTCGATCCGCTGCCTCCGTTTGAGCGACGGGTCGTGCATGAGTATCTGCGCGAGCGTGAGGATGTCGAAACGCACAGCGAGGGCGACGAGCCGGAGCGGCATCTGGTCATCTCCCCGTTGCCGGACGCTTAGCGCGCGTTTCACGTTTTTCTTGACGGTGAAACAAGTTCGGAGGGTGCGCCCGTGACCGAGGCCGCCGCGGCCACGGCGTTTCACGTTTTTCTTGACGGTGAAACAATACGGCGATGTCCGGCCTGCGTCACACGGAGCTCAGCGACCTGGAGCGCGGGATCGTCGTGGGCGTCCTGATCGGAGAGGGCCACTTCGGAGGCGACGGCAAGTATCCGCAGATAACGCTGCGGATGCACGTGCGCCACGAGGCGCTGTTCCTATGGCTACAGGGGCGCTTCCCACGGACGCGGCTGTACGGTCCATACAACCACGGTGGCCGTCGCTACTACCAGTGGATGGCCCGCGGCGACGCCCTCGCGGAGGACGTTCTCCCAGTGGTCGAAGCCGTGCTGACGGACGAGATCGACCCCCACGTAGTCGGTCGGATACGCGACATGCGGCTCAAGTACGCCGATTTCTTCGGGCGCTATGAGCGGTGAGCGGCGTCTGGCCGGAGAGCGCTTGGACCTCCCTGGCGAGCTGACCGCCGCCCAGCGGCGGCAGCTCGTGGCCGTGCTCGAGCTGCTCGAGGCCGATGAGCATGCGCCGACGGCGGTGCGCGAGCGTGAGCGGGCGGCGCAGGTGCACCTGGCGGACTCGCTGTCTGCGCTGGAGATCGAGGCGGTGCGGACGGCCGGGCGAATCGCCGACATCGGCAGCGGCGCCGGCTTTCCGGGCGTGGCGCTCGCGGTGGCGCTCCCCGCCACCGAGGTCTGCCTCCTCGACAGCGCCCGCCGCAAGTGCGAGTTCCTGAAGAGGCTGTGCGCTGCCGCGGGGCTCGAGAACGCGACCGTCATCTGCGCTCGCGCCGAGGAGTGGCGCATGGGTGTGTCGCGCAACGATGTGGTGCTGGCCCGCGCGCTTGCGGCGCAGCCCGTGGTGCTGGAGTACGCGGCGCCCGTCCTGCGCGTGGGCGGCACCGTCGTCGATTGGCGTGCAGGCCGCGCGCCAGAGGACGAGGAGGCGGCCGATCGGGCAGCGGCGATACTGGGCCTGCGCCGGACGGAGGTCCGCAGGGTCACCCCGTTTGCGGGGGCCAGGGACCGCCATCTGCACGTCTTCGTGAAGCTTGAAGAGACGCCCGCGCGCTTCCCGAGACGGGCGGGAATGGCGCGCAAGCGCCCGCTCGGGCGCTGAGCGGAGCCCTGCGAGGCGGAGATTCCCCCACTTTGCCGGCGATGAGCACCCGCGCTCGGGCGATCGGCGCTAGCTTGCAGCGCATGGGCACTGTCTATGCGGTCGCCAACCAGAAGGGCGGCGTGGGCAAGACGACCACTGCGGTCAACGTCGCCGCGTGTATCGCAGAGGCGGGATACACGACGCTCCTGGTGGACGCGGACCCGCAGGCCAACGCGACGGTCGGCTTGGGCATCCCGCGCACCCAGGCCCCGGGCCTCTACGAGGTCCTCACCGGAGAGGCGACAGCCGTGGAAGCCCTCACGGACTCTGCGGTGAAAGGATTGCGCGCGCTGCCGGCCGGAGCCGGCCTGGCGGGAGCGAACGTCGAGCTTCCCCGCATCGAGGGCTTCGAGTACCGCCTGCGCGAGTGTCTGGCGCCGCTGAGGGAAAGCTTCGAATACATGCTGCTCGACTGCCCTCCATCGTTGGGCCCGCTGACGGTCTGCGCGCTGGCGGCGGCGGATCGGGTGATAGTGCCCGTGCAGACCGAGTACTTCGCCCTCGAGGGTCTGGCGGGGCTGCTGGAGACACTGGCGCTGGTGCAGCGCGACCTGAACCCGCGCCTCACCGTCGCGGGGATGCTGCTGACGATGCACGACAGCCGCACGCGGCTCGGGCAGGACGTGGAGCGGGAGGTGCGCGCGCACTTCCCCGACCTGGTCTTCGACACCGTGATCCCCCGTAATGTCAGGGTGGGAGAGGCGCCGAGCTACGGTCTGCCGGTCACCCATCACGATCCGCACAGCGCCGGGGCGGCGGCGTATTTCGAACTCGCTAAGGAGGTTGCAGCGCGTGGCTAAGCCGAGGCCGGGGATGGGAAGGGGACTGAGCGCGATCCTGTCGGTGTCCGCAGAGGGCCAGCAGAGCAGCGAGGAGCAGCTGCGGGAGCTCCCCGTGGAGCTGATCGTCCCGAACCCGAAGCAGCCGCGGAGAGGCTTTGATCGGGATGCCCTTGAGGCCCTGGCCGGGTCGCTGGGCGAGCAGGGTGTGCTTCAGCCGGTGCTCGTGCGCCCCAAGCCGGGTGGCACCTACGAGCTAGTCGCCGGCGAGCGGCGCTGGCGGGCCGCGCGGATAGCGGGCCTGGAGACGATCCCGGCGCTCGTGCGCAACCGCGAGGACGTCGCCGCGCTGGAAGTGGCGCTGATCGAGAACATGGCGCGCGAGGATCTCAACCCGATCGACGAGGCGCGCGCGTGCGCGGCCCTGGTGGAGGAGTTGGGCCTGACACGCGAGGACGTCGGGAGGCGGGTCGGCCGCGGCCGCGTGGCGGTCAGCAACCTCGTTCGTCTCCTCGACCTGCCCGACGCGGCGATCGAGCTGCTGGAGCGGGGCGCTCTCAGCGAGGGCCACGGGCGAGCGCTGCTGCTGGCCGACGACCACTCCGTCCGCGCGGACCTGGCGCGCACCGCGGTCGAGCAGGGCTGGTCGGTGAGGGTGGTGGAAGAGCACGCGCGGGAGAGCAACGGGGAGACCTCCGGCCCCAACGCGTCCCGCCGCCGTGGCGTGAGCGCCCGAGAGCCTCATCCCGACCAGGAGCAGGCGTCGCGGGACATCGCCGTGGCGCTGGGCGGCGCGCTCGGCGCGGAGGTGCGCGTGAGGCCGGCGCGCGGCGGCGGATACCGCGCCGAGCTGTCCTTCTCAAGCCCACAGGAGGCCATTGAGCTGGCGCGGCGGATAAGGCCTGGCGCGGTCGCCTAGCTGCGGGCTACCGAACGGTGGCTTACGTCGTTTGCTCCCGAGCAGTGGCATGATATACTTGCTACCTAACGGTGGCAAAGGGGATCCCATGACAGCCCGCTCCATCCGAGACCTGGCGGCAGCCGTACGCGGCCGGCGCATCGACCTGGGCATGAGCCAGGCAGACCTTGCGTCGCGCGCCGGAGTGTCCCGGAAGTGGATCTACGAGTTCGAGGCCGGAAAGTCCACGGCCGAGTTTGGCCTGCTCCTGCGGGTCCTTGACGCGCTCGGCCTTGCTCTGGAACTAGCGCCGAGCGATGACACGCGCGCTTCGGGCGGGGGAGAGACGGTGGACCTTGACGCGCTCATAGATGAGCATCGCGGCCGATGACCGACAGCCTAGTCGTCGTCCTCGACGACACGATCGCAGGCACGCTCACCCGGCTACCCAGCGGTCGGCTGCGGTTCGACTACGACGACGCGTACCGCGACACCCGAACCGCTACTCCCCTGTCGGTCTCAATGCCGACAGCGGTGCGCTCCCATCCCGACGGGCAAATCAGCCCCTGGCTCTGGGGCCTGCTTCCAGACAACCAAGCTGTTCTCGAGCGGTGGGCGCGCGACTTCCACGCGTCGGCGTCTTCGCCTTTCTCTTTGCTTTCTACTCCGATCGGCCATGACTGTGCGGGAGCGGTTCGTTTCGCCGTTCCGGAGGCGGTCGACGAAATCGTCGAGAAGCCGGAGACTGTCACCTGGCTCACAGATGGGGAGGTCGCGCAGCGCCTTCGAGAGTTGCGCGAGGACACCACTGCATGGCTTGGTCGTGAGTTCACCGGCCAGTTCAGCCTTGCGGGCGCCCAGGCCAAGACAGCGTTGCTTCATGAGGACGGAAGTTGGGGCGTGCCTTCGGGGTCGGCCGCCACCAGCCACATCCTCAAGCCCGCCGTGGCCGGCCTGGACGACCACGATCTCAACGAGCATCTCTGCCTCGACGCTGCTGGTCGTGCCGGTCTTGTCGTCGCCCGGACACGGGTGGCTCGGTTCGGCGACGAGAGCGCGATCGTCGTTGATCGCTACGACCGGCGCCGAGTGGGGGATCGGCTTGTTCGCATCCACCAGGAGGATCTAGCTCAGGCGCTGGGCGTCCACCCATCCCGCAAGTACCAGAACGAAGGAGGCCCCGGCCCACGAGAGCTTGCGCGTTTGCTTCGCGACGTGATGCCTCCGAGCGTGGCGGACGAGGCCGTCTGGCGATTCTTCGACGCGCTGGCATGGAACTGGCTGATCGCTGGGACCGACGCCCACGCCAAGAACTACTCCCTTCTGCTCGCCGGCCGGGACGTGCGTCTCGCGCCCCTATACGACGTTGCGTCCGCCTTGCCGTATGGCGCCCACGAAAGGAAGCTGCGCTTCGCCATGAAGATCGGCGGCGACTACCGCGTCTACCCGTACCACAACACCTGGGAGGGCGCTGCGCAGGATCTTGGTGTCGACCCCGACGCAGCGCTCGACCGCGTACTCGCACTCGCAGAGCGAGCGCCTGACGCATTTGCCGAGGCTGTCGCTACACCAGAGGTTGCCGCGCTCAATCGCCCTCTACCGGCTCGGCTTCTCGACCTCGTGTCCGAGCGCGCGGAGTGCTGCAAAGCGATCCTGCGCCGTTGATTAGCGATGCGGCTGACGCTCTGCGATCTGCGGTGGCGGGCGAACCCCGTGACTTGGACACGGTGGGCGATCTGAGGCGTATTCGGTGAGCACGCTGCCGATAACATGGCGGTGCGATGCAGAACGGCTCCGCCTTGCGATGTGCCCCAGATGTGCCTTGCGGCTACATCCAGTTTGGGTCAAAGCTTGGCAGAAACCGCACTGCAAAGCCAAAAGGGCGATTAGCTCAGTTGGTTAGAGCGCTTCTCTGATAAGGAAGAGGTCCCAGGTTCGAGTCCTGGATCGCCCATCGGACGAATCCCCGCGCACGCCGGAGCACCAGGGAGAGGGACGGGCGCCTTGAGAAGTCTTCGGGCGTCGACGGTTTCGAGAGCGCGCGCAGGTCGTAGCTGGTGGCCGTGCGTCTTCTCGTGTTGTTGGGCGGCTGTACCCGAATCGCGGGTGCGTAAAACAACGTTCCTGTGATCCTCAGGAGACCCCCACCGCGACTGCGTCGAGCACGGCGTCCACCGCGCCGTCGACGTCCACCGCCGCGCGCAGCTCCGCGCCGGTGCGTCCGGCGGCGGCCCGAAAGCGCGGCTCGCCGAGAATCCGATCCGCGTGGGCGCCGATCCGTGCGGCGGTCGGTCGACGCAGGCGCAGCCCGGCGCCGAGCTCGGCCACGCGGTCGGCGTTGAGGACCTGCTCCTGCATCTGGGGGAAGACGAGCAGCGGCACACCGGCGACCAGTCCCTCCTGCACGCTGTTGAACCCGCCGTGGGTCACGAAGAGGTCGGCGCGGCGGAGCACGGCGAGCTGGTCGACGTGGGCGTGCGCGGTGACGCCAGCGGGCAGCGTCCCCAAGGCCTGCGGGGCGATCCTTCCGACCGAGAGCACCACGCGGCGCCCTGGTCGCGCGAGCGAGTGCGCGGCGGCGCGGAAGAACGCGGGCCTGTCCTCGAACAGGGTGCCGAGTGAGACGTACACGAGCTCCTCCTGCTCCCCGAGCGCGGCGAGCGCCGGCTCCTCGCCGTCGTCGGGTGCGCTGGCCGCGCGTAGCGGCCCGACGTACCGCACGTCCTCGCCGGCGAAGCTATGGGGACGGACCTGCAGTTGGCGCGACGTCCCGACGAGCGTCGTGCACCCGTATCGTCCGCCCAGCACCTCCAGCGAGCGCCCGATGGGCTCGCCGTAGAGCTGCTCGAGCCGCCGCGAGACGAGCCGCAGCCGCACGCCGTCGGGGGCCCCGACGACGAGCTGGGCGAGCGCGCCCGGGACGCTCCGCAACGCCGGCACGCTCTGCAGCGCCGGCAGGATGCCGCTGGGGAAGGCCATCGCCGCGCTGAACGCCACCTGCGGCAGCCCGGTCTCGTATGCCGCATAGCGGGCGTACAGGGCGAGCGTGTCGCGCAGGACGACCTCAGCACCGCTGTCGCGTAGCTGCTCGATCATCCACGGGGTCACCCGCTCGGTCACCCGCGCGATGTGCTCGGCCATGCCGATCAGGTTCGCCGGAGGCTGTTCCAGGTCGATGCCAACGTCGGGCAGCGCGCGGAACTCGCCGCCGACCGTCGCGCACTCCGCCTCCCATCGCGGGAGCGCCCACTGCACCGTCCGCGCCCCGCGATCCCGCAGGGCGGCCACGAGCGGCAGCAGCGGTCGGACGTGCCCCCCCGATGACAGGTGGACGACCGCCACCGTCGGCGTCCCCGATGTCAACTTCGTGTCAGCCGAGGGCGGTCTCGAGTGCTCATGGGCCAGCACCCTACTCCCGCACCGCACCGAGCCATGGTTGCCCGAAAGGGCGCGCAGCGTATACCGTCAACACAGATGAGCCGCGAGGACCGAACAGCGAGCCGGGTGACGCGGTGAACGAACTGCCGCCCGCCGCCGCCGAGCTGATCGCCCGCGTCGATTTGGACGCTGCGCGGCGTTCGATCGCAGGCGTCGCGGTGCGAACCCCCACGATCGCCTGTGACGATCTGACCGAGCCCGCAGGGGGATCGGTCGCCCTGAAGGCCGAGTGCCTGCAGAGGACCGGCTCGTTCAAGTTGCGTGGTGCGTTGCACAAGGTGGCGGCGCTGGGCGAGGCCGCCGCCGCCGGCCTCGTCACGGCCAGCGCCGGCAACCACGGGCGAGCGGTCGCTCAGGCAGCGCGCATCAGGGGTATCAGCTGCGAGGTCTTCATGCCGCGCGACGCCCCCGTATCCAAGGTGGCCGCCGTGGAGCGGCTCGATGCGAGGGTTCACCTGGGAGGCGGATCGGTGGAGGAGGCCCTCGAGCTGGCCGCCGAGTTCGCCAAGGGTGCCGGGCCTGCGCTCGTGCACCCCTTCGACGACCTCGACGTGATCGCCGGGCAGGGCACGCTCGCGCTCGAGCTGCTCGAGGATGTCCCCGACCTGGCTCGCGTGGTGGTGCCGGTCGGCGGCGGCGGCCTGGCGAGCGGCGTGGGGATAGCGTTGCGCCGTGCGCGCGGGAATGTCGAGCTGGTGGGTGTGCAGGCGAGAGCGTGCGCGCCCTTCGTGCAGGCGTTCAAGCGACAGGGGGCGCCGGCCGAGGCCGAGCTGGCCGGCGGAGCCACGATCGCCGACGGCATCGCGATCAAGCGTCCCGGCACGCTCACCCTGCCGCTGCTGCGCGAGCTCCTGCACAGCGTGGAAACCGTCACCGAGGACGAGATCGCGGACGCGATGGTGTTCCTCGCCGACCGCGCCAAGCTGGTCGCCGAGGGTGCGGGTGCGGTGGCGGTGGCGGCTCTGTTGAGCGGCCGTCTCACGCCCGTCCGCGGGACGACCGTGGCGATCGTGTCCGGCGGCAACGTCGACTGCGGGTTGCTCGCCGGACTGCTGCGCCGGCGCGAAACCGAGGAGGGCCGGCGGGTGCGAATCTTCACCCGCGTCGCCGATCGCCCCGGCGCGCTCGCCGAGCTGCTCAACCTCATCGCCAGCGTTCGCGCCAACCTGGTGAGCCTCGAGCACGTCCGCGAGGCGGTTCCTCTGCACGCCCGCGAGACGGGGGTCGAGCTGACGCTCGAGACCCGCGGTCCGGGCCATACCGAGGAGCTCGTCGTCGTGCTGGAGCGCGCGGGCTACGACGCGGTCGTGTACTGATGGAGCGCTACGACCTCAGCGGCAAGGTGGCTCTGGTGACCGGCGGCGCCCGCGGGATCGGCCTGGCCACAGCTCAGGCGCTGATCGCGCGCGGAGCCTCGGTGGTGATCGTCGACCTGGAGGCCTGCGCGCCGGCGCGCGCCGCGGCGCAGGTCCACGACTCCAGGGCGCTCGGACTCGTCGGGGACGTCACGGACAGAGGCGCCATGCAGCGCGTCGTCGCGGCGGCGGTCGAGCGGTTCGGAGGGCTTGACGTCGTGGTGGCCAACGCAGGGATCGCCTCCCGCGTGGCCACCTTTCGCGCGACACCCACCGAGACCTTCGAGCGCGTCCTCGACGTCAACCTGATGGGTGTCTGTCGGACGGTCGACGCGGCGCTGCCGGAGATCATCCGGCGTCGCGGTCACGTCGTGGTCGTCTCCTCGATCTATGCGTTCACCAACGGCATCGGCACGGTGGCCTACGCGATGAGCAAGGCAGCGGTGGAGCAGTTCGGCCGCGCTCTGCGCGCGGAGCTCCTCCAGCATGGCGCCGGGGCGAGCGTGGCCTACTTCGGCTTCGTCGACACCGACATGATTCACCGCGCGATCGACGCCGATCCGCTCGCCAACGCGATGCTCGGGGCCTTACCCAGGCCCCTGCGCAAGCGCGTGGCGCCGGCGGTCGCAGGCGAGGCGATCGTCACGGGGATCGAGCGCCGCCTGCCGCGCATCATCCGGCCACGCCGTTGGACGGTCATGTCGGTCCTGCGCGGCATCCTCAACCCCCTCACCGACGCGAGGATCGAGCGCGACGAGAACACCCAGCGGATCCTGCGGGAGATCGACGGGCGAGCCGAGGGCGATCAACCCACGGCCGCGTGAGCCGCACTGCGTGCGCAGTGCGGCTCACAGCCGGGTCTTCCCCTCCCCGCGAGGTCGTCAACACCCCGCGGCGGCTCAGGGACCTGCAGGCGAGTGTCCGGCGAGCGACCCTACGCCGGCCGGAAGGGGCGGTGTGCGCTCGACGATCGACGCTCCGGCGGAGGCCGCCGTGCCCTCGATCGATCCGATGGCGATGTTCGCAGACTGGATTTCCGCGATCTTGAACTTCCCGATCTTCAGACGTGTGAGCGCCGAGATGAATCCGTTGCTCAACACGGTCAGCGGCGTGACCAGCTTCTTCAGCGACGCGCTGCTGTTTGCAGCCGCTGTGGCCAGCTTGATCTCGCCCACCACGAGCAGGGCGGCGGTGGTCGCCTTGGCGACAGCGGCCTTGTTCTTCAGCAGGGCTTGGATTTGTCCGGCCAGCAGTGGCCCGTAGATGTAGTGGTGGAAGACGCCGAACGCGATCCCCGCGTGGGCCGCGAACTGGGCCGCCGCGCCGCCGCCCGCCGTGCTCGTGCTCGAGACGGCCGCCGTCTTTGCGGCAGTCGAGCTGCTCGAGCTCTTGGAGCTTGAACCGCAACCGACGAGGGCCAGAGCCAACACGACCAGCATCACCGACAACAACCGCATCGCGGCCTCCTGATTCTTATGGGGATATTGACCTGCGTCCGTCCCGGGTGGACCGGACGGGACGCTATCGGCCACCCCCGACGGGATCGCGACCTCTGCACGGCCGCCCGCACGATCGGCAGCCGTCAACCGCTCCGGGCCCATAGCCTCTTGCCATGCAGATAAGGCCATTCGAGCTCGAGCGCTTCTACGAGCGGTGGGAGTTTCGCGCGGAGCTGATGCTCTCGAGCAGCGACTGCGAGTCGCTGGCCGTCGCCGATCTGATGGCGCTCGAGTCCGACGCCACGGAACGCCTGCTCGGCCTCGGCCTCGGCTACACCGAGGTTCCCGGCTCGCTCGAGCTGCGCGAGGCGGTCGCGCAGCGCTACGAGCGCATCGAGCCCGAGGACGTGCTCACCCTGGCGGCGGCCGAGGAGGGGATCTTCATCGCCTACCACGCGCTCCTGGGCCACGGCGATCACGTGGTGGTCGAGGCGCCGTGCTACGGAGCGGCGATCGAGGTCGCTCGCAGCACCGGCGCCGAGGTGAGTCTGTGGCAGCGCCGATACGAGGACGGCTGGGCGCACGACCTCGACGCACTCGAGCGGCTGCTGCGAGCGGACACCAAGCTCATCTACGTCAACAGCCCGCACAACCCCACGGGGACGCAGATGGGCGTCGCGACGTTCGAACGCCTGGTGGAGATCGCGCGCGAGCGCTCGATGGTGCTCTTCAGCGATGAGGTGTACCGGGGCCTGGAGCACGACCCCGCGGACAGGCTGCCCGCCGCCTGCGATCTGTACGCCGGGGCGATCTCGCTGGGCACCGTCTCCAAGGCCTACGGGCTGCCGGGACTGCGGATCGGCTGGCTGGCGAGCCGCGACCCCACAGTGCTGGCGCGCATCAGGGATCTGAAGCTCTACACCACGATCTGCTCGAGCGCCCCGAGCGAACTGCTCCTCGCGCTGGCGCTGCGTCACGGTGATCGACTGGTGGGGCGCAACAGGGCGCTCGTGCTCGCCAACCTCCCACTCGTCGAGGACTTCCTCGAGCGTCGCTCCGAGCTGTTCGCGTGGGTGCGACCGACCGCGGGCCCGATCGGGTTCCCGCGCGTGGCCGGGCAGCACGACGTGCAGAAGTGGTGCGAACAGACTGCCGAGATGGCCGATGTGCTGCTGCTCCCCGGCGCCGTCTACGGTCAGCCCCGACACGTCCGTCTCGGCTTCGGGCGCGCGAACCTTCCGCAGGCGATCGAGCGCCTGGACCGGCACCTGGGCTGACGCTCGCTGCTCATGGGCGCCGCGGCCAGGAGCAGGCCGCGGCGCCCGATCGCGTCGGCCCCTACAACAAGGGCGAGGAGGGAGTCCCGCCTGGGGCCGTGCTGAGGTGACCGGACGGGAGGCCACGCTCAGGTGTCTGGGCGCGCCATCTCGTTGCGCGCCTCGCGTTCCCGTGTGCTTTGGCTCTGCGGGCCCTACCGTGCCTCCGGCAGCCCGCGACGGCGATCTTGGTGCTCTGCTTGATGACCGCGCCGTTTTGGCCCGTGATCGCGGTGGGCATGTTCAGCTTCGACCTGCAGAGATCGCCGTAGGCAGCGAGGGCCGAATGCGGCCCCTCGGGCAGCACGAGGTCGAACGTCGAGATCGGCGCGTCGGGCACCGAGTTGAACGTGGAGGTCGTTATCCCCCTTTTGATGTCCGTGGTGCCGATCTCCTCGAGCGTGATCCCTTCGCCCTGGAGGACGATCACGAGGTTGGGGAACGACGCCCCGGCGTGGGACACCAGGTAGGCCGGGCCGCTGAGCGGATTCCTGAGCACGGCCGTCACCGCCATGGCTGTCCCCACCAGCGAGCCCGCCGGGCATGAAGCGGGATCGGCGTTGAATGTTGCGTCCGGGCAGGCTTGTTGCAACGTCGTCAGCCTCGACGGCAGCTGCTTGGGCAGGTTGACCTCGACTTTGGCGATGTTCGCCTGCCCCGGCCCCGAGACGACCTTCACGTGCAGTGAGGCGCCGGCGGCTTTGCTCGTCTTGGCCCGGGTGAGCGCTGTGAGCCTCGGCTTGAACGGGAGGCTTTGACACGAACCGATCCGGAACGGGCTTGAGATCGCGGCCGCGGCGCCTTCGGTGCTCGTGGTGGTGCCCGAGATTGACTGCGGGTTGCAGTCGGTCGGGTTGAACATGAATCCTTCCCTGTCGATTACCGCGTCGATCGTCCGCAGATCCGTTGGCACCCCGTCGAGGATCGACGGCAGCGGGTCGGTCGTGATCGTCAGCCGGGAGGTATGGGGGTCCACTTCGATCTTTGAGCGCACGACAACAGTGCCCAAGTCAAACGGGCCGGCGACTACCGGCACCGCGGTCGACAGTCCGTAGGGAGCGCCCCTGTAGGCGCCGGTCAGGTAGATCGGCGCCTGTGGAGCGCCGGGCTGGGGCACCACAAGCGGGTTCCGTCCGGGACCGGCCTCGACGACGACGTGGCCGATCTGCGAAGACGACGAGCACGTGCCGTGTGCGGCCTGCGGCTCGTCACACAGGGGGACCTTGCTGATCATCCCCAGCAGTCCCTCGGGCGTCTCAACCTGCAGAGTCGATATGCGCTGCTGACCGTCCGCCCGCTGCAACAACAGCGAGAAGTCCGTGAAGCCGCCCGCCTGGTCGCTTGTTGCACCCGCGACCAGAGCCGGGGCAAATGGCAGTGCGGAGGGGCACCCCGATCCGTCTGGACCGCTGTTGATCGTGAAGCCGCGGGTCGCCAGGGCGTCTTGGCCGGCGGGCGCGGTCCACGGAGTGAAGTCCGCGTCGATCGCATAGACACCGCACACGGTCGGGGTGGCCAGCGCCCCCTGCGCACCTCCTGTGAAGAACAGCTTGAAATCACTGAACGGCAGCTCGGGTGCCTCCGAGAACCTCGTCGTCACCTGGCCCGTCTCTGGGTCCAGACGCACGTCGCCGATGAGCTTGACGTATATGCCGTACACGGGCGCAGACGCCGTGACGAGCACCTTCACATCGGGAGGATTGGACTGAAGCACATACACGCTGCCGTCGAGGCTCTGCTTGAGCAGCGGCGTTTTGACTTCATCCGTGCCGACTTGCGAGGCGGGTGGGCAGGACGCGGGACCATCGCGGCCCACGCCATCTTCAGAGAACTGGCACGCCTGAAGACCCGCGGCGCGACCGGGGTTGATCACGAGACCCGCCGGCAAACCCACCATCGTGTTCTTGACGTCAGCCGTTGAGAGCCCTTCAGGGGTTGTGAGCCCTTCCTGCGGCACCTTCAGGTCGAAGGCCAAGCCCGCCGGACTGTCGGCGCTCGAAACGTCCGGCGAAGCTTCTTCAATCCACGGACTGAATTCGAGCAGGTTACATCCGGTAAGCAAGCCGACATTCGATCTGCTGGTCACCGCTTCATCGGGCTGCTGCCACGAGGTGGCCGAGAGCGTCGCGTGCAGCGGCTCGGTCGAGCACTCGGTGGGATTCGTCAGGTAGGGGATCGCGGAGCTCGTCAATGACTGGCCGCTCAATTCGCCCCCAGGCACACACGCGGTCGTGTTGCAGTACTGACATCGCCCGGCCTTGGTGCAGAGCAGGCCACGCATCGCGTCATGGCTGTGATCGGACGGCACGCCCCAGATCGACAACGACGCACTGTCGACCTCGGCGGGCGTCTCATCGATGTTACGAAAGACCGTGCGCACGCCATAATCACCTGGCCGCACCGAAACCTCGCCCTGGACGCCAAACTGAACCGCGAAGAAGCCGAGCTTCGCCACTTCGCCGGGGTTGGGTGTCAGATTGTAGATCGGTATCGTGGTGTGGTCGACTTTGAAACCAAGGTTCAGAGTCAAGGCGGTAGTTCCGATCTGCGTGCTGAGCGGACAGGTTTGCGGGGCGAAGAACCCCGACTCTTTCGAGAAGTCCGCCACGGGGCACGTGGGCGTGTCGGCCAAGTCACCGGCGAAGCCCGGGGGAAGATCATCGACGGTGGTCTTCGGGTCAGCCGCAAGAACGCCGACCCCATCGGTGTTGAACGCGAGGGTCGTGGTCAGGTCAGCATGAGCGCCCGCCTGCATGCTCGACAGTGCCGTGATCTCCGAGCCCGGTGAGAGCCCAAAGCCCGCCGGAGTCGAGCTGACTGTGGTGGGCGTGCTCAGCGATGCCACCGGTGCACCACCGCCGGAAGCCGTTACGTTGTTGGTTTCGGTGGACGACGCTCCAGACCCAATCGCGACGGGAATCGTGAGTTCAAGGCTATCGTCGGGCACAACGGGTCCCGCGTATGTGCACGTCAGGGCGACACAGCTCAGCGAGCCACCCGATAGGTGATCCTGGCCCGAGGCTTCGGCGCCACCAAGGGTGAATTCGCTGGGCAACGTGTCCGTGACGGTGACCGGTTCACCGTTGCTCGGCGCCCCGCCGGTGTTCATCACGGTCACCGTGTAGATCCCACTCGCGCCGCGTTCGAAGTTCGTCGGACCCGAAATTGCCGTCACGGTCCACTGCGGACTCTGTGTGACTGCCACAGCAGGCGCCGGGGCGAGAGCCAGGAACGCGAGCGTGGCGAACGCGGCCGCGAGTCGGCCAGGCAAACGATCAGACAAACGCATCAGCTTCCCCTCTTCATCGTCGTTCTGGCCGTCGATGTCGCGCCATATCGTCTGTTGGCCCTCGCTTCGCACGTCTTTCGCTTGTGCGCTTTGGGGTGCGCCCGGCACGCCCTCAGCGCCTTCGCAAGCCTCTGCGCTCGCGACAGCGGCCTCGACTTGGCCTTCGTGGGCCCCACGGGCGGGGGGGCGAAATTGCCGAGGCCGTTGAACGTCAGGCTCGCGGGCACCGCGAAACTGGGCTGCGCCCCAACCGCACTCCGGCAGCCGCTGCCCGAACAGGATGACGCGGCTTCCTGGCCAAAGCCTCCATCGATGCGGGCGTCGTACAGGTCTCCGGAAGTGTCGGTGTCCTGGGGCACCAACTGTGCATGGGTGCCGATAAACACGTTGCTGCCATCTTCACTCGCACCGAGGAAGAACGAGTCGCTCGGAGCTCCGGCCGCCCCGATCAGCGAGGTCACGCCATCGTGCCACTCGTACACGTGGATAGCGCCATTGCCCGACTGTGGCACGAGCGCATCGGCCGAGTCGAAGAAGACATAGCTGCCGTCTTCAGACACCGGCCGCGGCGGAGCTCCAGCTGGATTGTCGGCGCGGAGCGCCGAACGGGCGAAGCGCGCGTTTGAGATCGGCGCCGCGCCGCTGGGGTCACACGAGACGCAGGTTATGGTCTTTGCGGTGGAGTCGTAGCGGTAGACCTCATAGCACCGGCCGGATCCACCGCTGCCGCCATTGAAGTTTTCACAATTCGCCCCGCTCGCGGCTGTGTTGTCGAAGCCCGTCACGGCTTCTTCCGTCGCGAACACCAGAAAGCGGCCGTTAGCGGTCGAGTACCAGTCGGCGTTCACGGCCAGGCCAACCTCGTCTTGGAACGCTTCCGGATACCATTTCACCGGGGCTGTGCTCGGGTAATCCCGCCGACTGACCGTCGTTATATAGGTGGTGGTTTCGGCATTCGTGTCGTAGCGGTAGAGGTTGACCCGTTCTTCGCTGACGGGCGGTGCTCCGGGTGCCAGCCGTCCTTGGGCCGTGAAGTAAACCGTCGATCCGTCGCTCGAGATCGCCGGCACAAACGCGACATCTCCGTCGGCGGTGCCGGAAACTCCGCGAGAGACGCGCGTCAGCGGTTTGCTGGGCGCCTGTGTGTTGTACTCGTACAGCTCGGGATCGTGGGTGGTGTCGTCGGCGGTCAGCTCGGTCTGGGTCATAAAGAACACCTTGGAGCCGTCCGCAGACGCGCCGACATAGACAGCCGGCTGGAGACCGTTGGGATCGTGGACCCCGGGTTCCGGCGCCGACAGAGCGACCGTTGTTGTTCCGTCCGATCGCATGTACAGCTGTGGGGGGTTGCTCAGTGCCCCGTCCCAGCAGCCCACGCCGCTGGCCCGTGGCTCGGGAGCGGTGAAGAAGATCTTCGTCCCATCGCTCGACACCGCATTGTGGGAGCCGCCCGCGAAGCCCTGATTCTGGCCGAGTGTCGCGCCGCAGAGGCTGGTCAACGAGCCGTCTGTATTGACATTGACCAGGCGCAGTCGCCCGCTGGTCCACTCGTACAGGGCTCTCGTCCCTTCGCCCTGACCGGTGTCTCCAGGCGCGAGCAGGTGGTCTTCGCTTTCCAGCACCACATGACCGAGGTCGGCCGACGCCCCCACCATTTCTGCCTGTTCGGACGGGGGGGCTGAATATATGATCGTGTAGGGACCGCCCGGCGGGCCGATCACGTTCGCCTTTTCTTCGGATGAAGCGTCGGCGAGCGATCCGATCCGGTCCGAGATGCCCACCTCGGAGAAACCGGACGGATCGTAGACTTCGGGCGCAAGACTCTGGACACCGAGCTCAGGCACCGCGAGCGACGTAGGCGCCCAGCCGCCGGTGCCACGTGAGAAGAGGTATGAGTTCTCGCCCGAGACGCCGCCCGCACCGAACGAGGCCGTCGTGTCGATCAGAAACGCGCTGCCATCGTTCGACGGATACCCAACGTCGGAGGTCGCACCGCCGATCCCCCCGGTGTTGCCAAACATGTCTTCGGCCCCCGCCTTGTCGACAGGCGTGAGCTGCTCGTAGGCGCGACAGTCGGGCAGTCTGGCCGACAAACCCTGCCGGCTCGGTTCATTGGGGCAGCCGGCGGCGCCGGCAACGACTGGGATCGGAGCCGACACCGCGACCACCACGCTCCCCAGCAACACCGCACGCGCGATGCGGGCACGAACGCCGCTCATCCTCTCGCTCGCATTCCGCCTCATCTCTCTATTGCTCGCATTCCGCCTCATCTCTCCCTCTCGGTCGGTCGGCCTCATGATCGCTGTCCGTGATTCGTCCCAGGGCCCAAAAACGAGCCGAAGCCAGCCCCGCGCGCTTGCCGCTGCTACGCCGGCGGACTACCCACCGGGGATCCGGCATAGCCGAATCTTGCAGAGGGCTACAACGCTGTCAAGACGTAGGTAGGGGAATGTCTCTGACTCCCGCAGAAAGGCGGTTCAGCCCGCCAAGAGTCGGCGTGTAAGAAGGAGTTTGTGTCTCTCACTCGCCGGCCAGCGACGGCCTGTGGCTTCAGGCCGTGATGACAGTTGCCTGCACACGGTGGTTCGAGACCCGCGCAAGAAGCGGCGGGGACTGTGGCCCCTATTCGGTCCGCGCGTTTGGTATGTTCCGCGTCGCCGGCTCTGCCGGCCTTTGGAGTGATGGTCGGCACCGGGGCGTTCGTCTTTGATCAGATGCGCCCCGGCGCCTGTCCGCGTAGGCGGTTGTCTCGAGGGCTGGCGGAGCTCGCGCCTACAGCACCTTCGAGAGGAACTCCCTCGTGCGCTCGTGCCGCGGAGAGCCCAGCACGTCGGCGGGCGCGCCAGACTCGACCACGACCCCGGCGTCCATGAACACGACCGTGTTGGCGACCTCGCGGGCGAAGCCGATCTCGTGCGTCACCACGATCATCGTCATCCCCTCGCCACCAAGCTGCTTCATGACCCCTAGCACCTCGCCGACGAGCTCCGGATCCAATGCCGAGGTCGGCTCGTCGAACAGCATCAGCTTCGGTTCCATCGCGAGTGCCCGGGCGATCGCCACGCGCTGCTGCTGACCGCCCGAGAGCTGTGTGGGGTAGGCGTCGTGCTTGTCGGCCAGGCCGACCCGGTCGAGCAGCTCGCACGCGCGCCGGCGCGTCTGCTCGCGGGGCAGCTTCTTCACCCTCATGGGCGCGCACGTGACGTTCTCGAGCGCCGTCATGTGGGGGAACAGATTGAAATGCTGGAAGACCATGCCAATCTCGGCTCGCTTGCGCGCGATCTCCGACTCGCGCAGCTCGTGCAGCTTGTCGCCGACCGGGCGGTAACCGACGAGCTCTCCGTCGACCGACAGGAGGCCCGCGTTTATTCGCTCGAGGTGGTTGATGCAGCGCAGGAACGTTGACTTGCCCGAGCCCGACGGGCCGAGCAGGCACATCACCTCGCCCGGCTCGACCTCCAGGGAGATTCCCTTCAGCACCTCCAGGCGCCCGAAGCGCTTGCGCACTCCCTCGGCCTTGACCATCGGCTCGCTCACACGCCCCCGCTCCGAGGTGAGCGCAGCGAGAGCATGCGGAGCCGCTGCAGCGCAGTGGGGGGCAGCTCGCGTGAGGCACCGCGCCCGTAGTAGCGCTCCAGGTAATACTGCCCGACGTAGAGCACGCTCGTGCATGCGGCGTACCACACGCTCGCGACGATCAGCAGCTGGATCGTCTTGTAGTTCACATCGTAGATCGATTCGGCCGCCCGCAGCAGCTCGGTGACGACGATCACGCTCGCGAGTGAGGAGGTCTTCAGCATCGAGATCGTCTCATTGCCCGTCGGCGGGATGATCACCCGCATCGCCTGCGGCAGCACGATCCGGCGCATCGTCTGCAGGCGTGTCATGCCCAGCGACTGTGCCGCATCGACTTGGCCCTCCTCGACCGAGATGATCCCTGCACGCACGATCTCCGCCATGTAGGCGCCCTCGTTGAGTCCCAGGCCGAGGATCGCCGCCACGAACGACGTGATCAGCGTGTTCGCGTCGGCGTGCACAAACGCCGGTCCAAACGGAATCCCCAGTGCGATCTTGGGATAGAGGGCGGCGATGTTGTACCAGAAGAGCAGCTGCACCAGCACAGGCGTGCCACGGAAGAACCAGATGTAGAAAGAGCTCGCGCTGGACACGAGCGGGTTGGGCGACAGGCGCATCACGGCGAGGATCACGCCCAGCGCGATCCCGATCGCCATCGCGATCACCGTCAGCTCGAGCGTGACCACGAGCCCATGCAGGATGCGTGCGTCGAACAGGAAGTTCCCGACGACGCTCCATTCGAAGCGCGGGTTCGTCGCGACCGAGCGGACGACAGCCGCCGCGATCACGAGCACGATCGCGGCGGCGATCCAACGTCCCGGCCGACGGACGGGGACGGCCCTTATGTCATCGGGCCGCCCCGCCCCGCTGGTGACCTCGGTGGAGGACACCCGCGCCTCTGATCAGCCCGTGGCGCCGTTGATCTTCGGCGTGGTGATCGCGCCGGCCTGCACGCCCCACTGGTTGAGGATCTGCAGATAGGTGCCATCTGCGATCAGCGCCTTGATACCAGCCAGAACCGGTGTGGTCATGCCGCTGTGCTTCGGGATCGCCAGGCCGTATGGCGCCGTGCCGTAGGTCTGCCCGATGATCTTGAAACCGCCATTGGACTGTTTGACCTGGTAGGCGGCGATCGGCGAGTCGGCCATGCCGAGTTCGGCGCGGCCACTGGAGATCGCGAGGTTGGCGCCGTTCTGGTCGTTGTAGGTGAGCACGGTGACGGCCTTCTCGCGACGCGACGCGCGGCGACGGACCGCGTACTCGGCGTGCCGAAGGACGCGTCAGCTCGAGGGGGAACCGACGGTCCGTTGGGCGGCACGAGGACCGAGCAGGCCCTCGATCACCTCACCCGCACTGGGCCTGCCCATCAGGAAGCCCTGCGCCATCTCGCAGCCCATCTCCCGGAGCGTGTTCATCTGGCTGTGCTCCTCGATCCCCTCGGCGACCACGGACAGCGAGAGCGCCTGCCCGACGCCGAGGATGGCCTCGAGCAGCTCGCGGGCCTGGCCGCCGTCGGTCAACGCCGCGATGAAGCTCCTGTCGATCTTGAGGATGTCCACCGGCATGCGCTGCAGGTGGGAGAGCGAGGCGTATCCGGTGCCGAAATCGTCGATTGCGACTCGTACGCCTAGAGCCTTGATCTCCTTGAGGTGATCGCACGCCGCGGCGACATCGCGCATGAGTGTCGTCTCCGTGATCTCGAGCATCAGAAGCGAAGACTCGATTCCCGAGTCCTGCAGCGCACGCCTGACGTCGTCGGCGAAGCCGCTGCGCTCGAGTTGATAGGCGGAGACATTCACCGCCATACCGATCCCCAGGCCCGCGCGAGCCCATACCGCCGCTTGACGGCAGGCCTCCTGGAGAACCCAGCGCCCGATCGGCACGATCATGCCGCTCTCCTCGGCCAGGGGGATGAAGCTGTCGGGTGCCACGATCCCGCGCACCGGGTGCTGCCAGCGGATGAGCGCCTCGACGCCGACGACCTCGCGGCTGGTCAGATCAAAGATCGGCTGGTAGAGCAGGAAGAACTGCTCCTGCTGCATCGCCACGCCGAGATCGGCCTCGAGCTCCCGACGTCCTTCGGTGCCGGCGTTCATGCTCGAGTCGAACAGCGCGTAGCGGTCCTTCCCGGCGGCCTTGGCCGCATACAGGGCCAGGTCCGCGTCGCGCAACAGGGTGTCGGGGGTCGCGTACTGTCCGACGGCCACCCCGATGCTCACGGTCACGGAGAAGATCTTGCGGCCGTCGTCGAGCTCAACCGGCTCGCGCAGGACTTCGGTCAGCCGGTCGGCGAGTAGATCGATCGTCGCCTCGGCCGTGCTCGAATCGACCAGGACGACGAACTCGTCCCCGCCGAGACGACCGACGGTGTCCTCGTCGCGTACCACGCCCTGGAGTCGTTCGCCGACGGTCTTCAGGAGCTGATCTCCGGCCGCGTGCCCGAGGTTGTCGTTGACATGCTTGAAGCCGTCGATGTCGATGAACAGCGCACCCGCCAACACGCCCGGCTGGCGGGCCGTTCGAGCGAGCATCTGCTCGGCGCGGTCGAGCACGAGCGCGCGGTTCGGCAGCCCCGTGAGCGTGTCGTGGAGAGCCTGATGGGACAGCTCGCGGGTCTTCTGGCGTACGAGCGACAGCGCCCGCCTGCGTCCCGTGCCGAGCACGAGCAGGAGCAGACTCACCACGACGCTGAGGAGGGTTCCGCCGATCAGCAGGGTCAGCGAGTGCGTGTCGGCGAGTACTCCGCTCGCAGCGGCTGGGCCGTAGCTCTCGACCGTCCATCCGTTGTGGAGGTCGATCTTCGAGCGCTGCGCCCCGGGCCCGGCGTGCCCGCTGTCGAAGACGACGTGCGAGTAGATCGAGTCGTAGGTGAACTTGACGGCGAAGTTGGGATGACCCACCAGCGCTCTGGACAGTGCGACTTCGGGCACCAGCAGCTCGCCGAGCCATCCCCAGAAGGCCCGACGACGGCCCTTCACCGTCGGCGAGACCACCCCTCCGATGTACACCGGGGTCTCGACGCCCAGGGTCGTGTTGCCCGCCTCCACGAAGGGGCCGTAGCTGGGCACACCCGAGTTTCGAGCCGTCATCAGCGTCGGGGCCAGTGAGCAGTAGTCCAGCCCGGCGGGCACATAACGTTCGAAGTTCCGTGCTATGCCAGCCACCGCGAGGCAGTAGAACGGCCGGCTCCCCGGAGGGAGGACTTCGCCGCCTTCGATCGGTCCCGACGAGTTCGGCCCGAACGGTCGCAGGGGGTTGGCGGCCATGCGCGCCTGGAAGGCCGCGAGATGGGCCGCGGGCACCAACTTCACGAGGCCTATGTTCTCCAGCTCGGGATAGCGTTGCATCGCGTGCACCGATTCCGCCCAGCGGTCGAAGTCGGCGGCGGACGCGTTGGGATTACCGACGATGTATGCGCTTGCGCCGACCACCAGGTCTTCCTCGTGCTGGATCGAGAGCTTCAGCGTCGAGGCGATCTCCGCCGCGGACAGGTGGAAGGTGAGCTGTGCTTTGTCGGCATCCGAGCGAGCCACCGCTTGCGCGCCGAGCACCGCCGCGAGCAGTCCCGCGAGCATCACCAGCACGGCCACGCCCACGCCCACCCCACTGCGCCCGTGGGCGAGAGGCCCCCGGCGCCGTGCTCCGCCGGTGCGGGGCACCGGTTCGGTTGCAGTGGCCCTGGGGGAGCGGCTGTTCTCGGTTGTAGACATACGATCTCTCATTGATGTGCGGCTGGTCGCCGGCCAAATCGGGACTCGGAGCACGAATCTGTCGAAGTTTGCGTGCCCCTGGACGGATGTTGTGCGATGCCGCTGTTTCGGAACAAAAGGACCGCCACCTTTACTTCTGGGCGAGATCTGCCCTCGGCTTGCGCTAGTCTTGCGCCCGCCTAATCCCTGACACGTGTCCGGGAGCGGGGGAACCGAGTTGTTGGGGCGAGTTCCGCGGTAATCCGCGGGAGGCGCAGGTCGCTAGCCCGTCAGCTAACCCCGTCGGCCGACGAAGAGAGGCAACTTTGCGACGGCGCCCACTGACGCATACGCTCACAGCCGTGCTCGTGTTGCTCCTGGCGCTCCCGGCGGCCGCGCACGAGGCCCTCGCAGCCACCACCGGCGGCACGCAGGCGGCCGCATCGCCCGCAACGCCCGCTCCCGCGCCCGCGATGACTCCCAGCGCGACGGGGGGCACGACGGTCGCATCGGCGCCGGTCTTCGCGGGCAGCCCCTATCCGCCCGGTCCGACCGGCTGGGTGTTTCCGCTCTACCCGCTCTCTCGCGTCGCCCCTCGGGGCTGGTGGTCGCTCGACCAGGGAGTCGACCTCGGCGGCAACGCCAACCAGTGCGGCTCCCACCTGCGCGAGCTCGCGGTGGGGAGCGGCACGATCGTCCAGGAGGGCCTCGACGGGTTCGGGCCCTCAGCGCCCGTGCTGCTGCTCGACAGCGGGCCCGATCAGGGCCGCTACATCTATTACGGCCACGCCGCCCCGGCCCTCGAGCCGGTCGGCGCTCACGTCAGCGCCGGGCAGCCGATCGCCGACGTCGGCTGCGGGACCGTCGGCATCTCCTCGGCCCCGCACCTGGAGATCGGGATGCTTCCGTCCGGCGCGAGCAACCCCGAAGAGCTGCCCGCGCGCGGCGAAACCTCGCAGGAAGTGCTCCACGACCTGACCTCCGCCCACAGGACCGCCGTCGCCTATGTCGCCCGGCGCGCCGCGGCCGCCAGGGCGCGCCGCCGCGGCACCCGCAGCCACTAGCCACGACCCGGCTCGCGGCCGTGTCCTTCTCGCCGCTCAGTCGGGCGGCTCTCCGCGCCTGGCCCGTGCCTTCGCGCTGAACACGTAGCGCCACAGCACGAACAGCAACAGGTAGCCGCCGGCGATCGACACGATCGAGACGACTGCGATGGCATTGCCGTGGCCACCCGATTCCGCGGCCGATTCCCCGTCGAGCGCGAGCGGGATGAGGCCGCTCAAGAGGGCCGCAACGACCGCGGTCATCGCCGGGCTCCTGTGTGCGGCGTGCCGCGCTGCCAGCTCGCGCCGCCAGCCATCGCTACAGCCCTGGCCAGTGGCGGGCCACGAACCCGGAGTTGTTCACCGAGCTGACCTGCCAGCGGGACGCGTATACGCCGCTGCGCCCCGCCGTGTCGTACAGGATCCCGTCGACGTACATGTAGGTGTGGCCGGCGTTCGCATACACGGTGATGTAGCGCCCAGGACCGGGCGCGCCCCAGCTCTCGAGTTCTCCCGAGGTCTCCGGTGAGCTCAACAGGCCACCGGCGGCGAGCGCGTAGCTCACCGACCCGGAGCAGTCATAGGCGTTGTCCACGAAGGAGACGTGTCCACCGCCGAACACGTACGGAAAGTCCGCGATCTCGTTCGCCCCGGCGATCACCTTCTGGATCACTTCGGGAATGCCCTGGGTGATCGGGAGCGTTCCGTTGCCGCCGATCGACTCGCCGCCTGGCACCGGCGTCAGCCGCTGCTGCTGCGCCTGCTTTGCGCTGCGTTCCAGCGCCTGCATCTGTGAGAGCTCCCGCCGCACTTCGGCGTCCGAGGGCGCCCCGGCCGCAATCACCTCCGCCCCTGCCGTCGCCGGCGAGGCCGCTGCGGCGTGATGGACCGATGCGGGAACCGGGAAGCTGCTGGCTTCCTGGGGGTCTGAAACCTCCTTGGCAGCGCCCGCGGCGCCCCCGGTGCCCGCGGTGAGCGGCCCCCCGGGAGCCCCGCCCTGCGCATGCGTCTTTGAGACGTTCGCCACGGACCCCACCGGTGCTTCTCCGCACGCGGCCAGGGCGGCGGCGGCCACCATCCCTCCGAGCGCCGTGATCACCTTCCGCCTCGAGTCCATCCTTCTAGGCTAGCGACAGCGTCCGCCTGGAAGTGTCGCTACCCTGACGAGATGCCCGAGGAGGCCACCGCAGTCGAGATCCGACCGCACCTACGCCTACTTCACGGCATGCGCAAGCCGGCGAACTGGCTGCAGCTCGTCCGCTTCGGTCTCGTCGGCGGCATCGGGTTCGTGGTCAACCTCGCCGTGTACGCGCTGTTCGTGCACCCAATCGGCGCCGACTACCATGTCGCGGCGGTCGCAGCGTGGCTGGTCGCGGTGCTCAACAACTTCGCGCTCAACCGCCATTGGACGTTCGACGCGCGCGATGGACAGGTCCGCTTTCAGGCGATCCGCTTCCTTGCGGTCAGCGTCGTCGCGTTCGGGTTCAGTCTGCTGCTGCTCACGCTGCTGGTGGAGAGCGCCGGTGTCGCCAAGGTGCCCGCCCAGGCGCTCGCCGTCGCCGCCTCGACGCCCCTTAACTTCCTGGGCAACAAGCTCTGGAGCTTCCGGGCGACGGCTTGACTTCCCGGACCCGCTGAGCCGGCGGAAGGCCGCCTGGCGGGCTGGCCGGGAGCCCAAGCCGGTACCTATACTCTGACTTCCCCCCGTTCGGAGGATCTTTGTGCAGGAGATGGTGATCTATGGCGTCAGCTTCGACATGGTTGGCAAGCAGCCGATCGTGCTCCTGAAGACGGTCGACGGCAACAAGTTCCTGCCGATCTGGATCGGGCACCCCGAGGCCGCGTCCATCCTGATGAAGCTGCAGGGCGCAGGCACCCCGCGCCCGATGACCCACGATCTGCTGTGCGACATCCTCGGCGAGCTCGACGTCAAGTGCACCCAGGTCTCGGTGACGGAGTTGCGCGAGAACACCTTCTTCGCCTCCATAACCCTCAGCGTCGGGGGCCGCGAGCTTGAAATCGACTCTCGTCCCAGTGACGCCATCGCACTGGCGGTACGCTCGGGCGCGCCCATCTACGCCGCCGAGGAGGTCATCTCCGAGTCGGCCATCGAGTTCGAGCACGACGTCGAGGAGTCCGACGACGTGGTCGAGAAGTTCAAGGAGTTCCTCGACCAGGTATCGCCGGAGGACTTCGCCGCGGGCGAAAGCTAGCGCGTCCAGGCGCTGGCCAGGATCCTCTCCAGCAGCTCGTCGAACCCGACCCCCGCCGCGTCGGCGGCCTGGGGCAGGAGGCTGGTCTCGGTCAGTCCGGGTACAACGTTGGTCTCGAGCACCCACAGCTCGTCGCTGTCGTGCTCGAGCATCAGATCGACGCGTGCCACGCCGTGGCACCCGAGCAGCTCGTACACCTCCACCGCCAGCTCCTGTGCGCGGGCGGTCGTCTCGGGCGGGAGCTCGGCCGGGCACACGAAGGTGGTCATCCCGATCTCATACCGGGACTCGTAGTCGAAGAAGTCCTCCTCGCGCGGAACCGCCTCGACCACCGGCAGCGCCGCAGCCCGCTCATCCGCGGGTGCGCTCCTCGACGGACGGCCCTCGGTGTCGAGGATCGACACGGCGAGGTCGCGTCCCCGCACGTAGCGCTCGAGCAGGATGGTGTGGTCGTAGGAGAAGGCGCCCACCAGCGAGCCGGGGAGCTCCTTGCTCGTGCGCGCGAACTTGACGCCCAGCGCCGATCCTCCTTTGGCGGGCTTGACCACCAGCGGGAAGCCGAGCCCTCTCTCCATGGGCGCGAGCGCCGCGGCGGCGCCCAGCTCCTTGATCGACGTCTCACGCAGAGAGTGGAAGCCCGGTGTGGGGATGCCCGCCTCGCGCATCAGGTGCTTCGCGAGCACCTTGTTCGTAGCGCGCATGCATGCCGCGGCGCCCGACCCCGTGTAGGGCAGCCCGATCGCCTCCAACAACCCCTGCACCGTGCCGTCCTCGCCGTCGCGCCCGTGCAGCGCGATGAACGCCACGTCAGCTTCGCTCGCGAGCAGTTCTCCCACGAGCTCCGGGCCGACGTCGATCGCGATCACCTCGTGACCCAGCCGCTGCAGGCCGTCCTGCACCTGGGCGCCGGAGCGCAGCGACACGGCGCGCTCGAGCGAGCGGCCGCCCTTCAGGACAGCGACCCTCTTAGCCTCGCTCATCGATCGCGGCGCCGGCGCGCCGACGCCGCCCCGTCGCGGCGCGGCAGAGCGACGACATCTGCCAGGTGCGGACTGCCCTCGCTGCCCCCCACGGGCTCATCCTTCGCCTGCGACCGTTTTCCGGCCGCCGCTGCCGAGGACCCGGTGAGCGAGCCGAGCAGACCGAGCTGCTCGCGCACCGCCTTGCCGATCCGTCGGATGCCCTCGCGAATGTCATCGTCGGGCACGCCGGCAAAGTTCAGGCGCATCGAGGAGGAGCCGCTGCGACCGTCCGTGTAGGCGGCGCGTCCCGGCACGAACGCGACACCCTCGCTCTTGCGCGCCAGCGCCAGCAGGTCGGTCGTGTCGATCCGCTCATCGAGCGTCGCCCAGATGAACAGCCCGCCCTGGGGGAGCGTCCACTGCGCTCCCTCGCCGAAGTGCTCCGCGAGCGCCTCGAGCATGACGTCACGGCGGCGGCGGTACAGGTTCTTGAGCGTCTCGACGTACTCGCGCCAGGCGGCTCCCCCGTGTGCGTCGCGCTCGGCGAAGTAGGCCGCCACGAACATCTGGGTGACCGACGAGGAGCACAGGTCGGCGCCCTGTTTGCCGAGGTTCAGCTTCTCGAGCACCGGTCTCGGGGCCACCGCCCATCCCAGGCGCAATCCCGGCGAGAGGATCTTCGAGAACGTGCCCAGGTAGATCACCAGGTCTGAGGCCCCCCCGCGGCCGACCGCTTCTCCATCGAGCGAGTACAGCGTAGGCAGCGCCTCGCCCTCGTAGCGCAGCAGGCCGTAGGGGTTGTCCTCGAGCACGAGCAGCTCGCGCTCACGTGCCACCTCGACGAGCCGGCGGCGGCGCGCGAGCGACATGGTCACGCCGCCCGGGTTCTGGAAGTTGGGGATCGTGTAGATGAACTTTGGCCTGCGCCCCTCGGCCTGCAGACGGTCGAGGGTGCTCTCGAGCGCGTCGATCGGCATGCCGTCGGCGTCCATCTCGATCTGCTCGACGTCTGCCTCGTAGGCGCTGAACGTCGGCACGGCGCCGGGGTAGGTCGGTGCCTCGGCGACGATCACGTCGCCCGGGTCGATCAGCGTCTTGCACACGAGGTCGATCACCTGCTGCCCGCCGGTCGTCACGATCACCTCGGAGGGGTGCACGAGCGTGCCCTCGGCGGCCATCACCTCGACTATGCACCGTACCGTCGCGGCCATCCCTTCGGTCGGCCCGTACTGCAGCGCCCGCGCGGTCGACTCCGCGGCGACGTTGGCCATCAGCTCCGCGTAGAGCTCCGGCGCGAACGTGGTGGTGTCCGGTAGGCCTCCGGCCAGCGAGATCACGTCGGGGCGCTCGGTCAGCGCCATCATCTCGCGCATCGCCGAGCTTTTCATCCCGCGCGTGCGCGTCGCGAACAGCGCCTCGTAGCGCGCGAGCTCGTGCGCTGTCGGCCGCGCGCGACGCCCGTCGCCTCCTGCGCTCTTCGATCGCTCCATTTTCGTGTCTTCTCTATTCGCCGTCGCCGTCACCGACCCTGGTGCGGCGATCTGCGTGGCCGCCGCACGGGTCGTCTATGGTGCTCACCGATCTGAGATCCGCCAGCACCCGCACGGTATCGCACCTCCACAGGCTCTCCGCATGCACGGCATCTTCTTCTACATCGGTCTCGGCGCCGGCCTGGCGGCCGCGTGCGGGCTGCGCCCCTTCCTGCCCGTCCTGCTCGCCGGCGCGCTGGGGTCCGCGAGCGCGCTCGGCGTCGGCTTCGGCCACGATCCCTACCGTTTCCTTCAGTCCGGCTGGTGGCTGCTCGCCGTCACCGGCGCGTTCGCGGCGGCCTACGCGCTACAGCTGCTGCTCGGCCTCGTCCCGACGCTCGATCCGAGCGCCGAGCGCACGCGCTCGGATCCGCTCGCGGCTGCTCTCGCGGGCATCGCCTACGGAACCGGTGCGCTTCTGTTCGCCGGCACGCTCGCGGCGCACAACGACGCGTGGTGGCCAGGCCTGCTCGGGGGCCTGCTCGCCGTGTGGCTCGCCCAGCGAGCGGCCGGTCCGGTGATCGCGCGCGCCCGCAAGCGCCTGCCTGATCGCGCGGCCCGCGAGGCGCTCACGCTGTACCTCGACGCCGCCTCCCTCCTCTTCGCCGCGCTCGTCACTGTCCTGCACCCGCTCGGCTACGTCCTGCTCGGACTGCTCGCATGGCTGCTCGTCCGCGCCCGCGCACGCGCCGGCGAGAAGTACGCCGGTCTGCGCATCCTGCGCCGCTGATGCGCTTCCCATCGTGAGCTCGACGCCCCCGAAGCTGGTGCTGTGCGTCATCGACGCGATGGCGCCGGAGATGCTCGAGCGAGCGATCGCGGCCGGCGCGGCGCCTGTGCTCGAGACGCTGATCGAGCGGGGCGTCTATGTGCCCGATTGCGTCGCCGCCTTCCCGTCCGTGACGCCCGTCTGCGCCGCCTCGATCGTCACGGGCCAAGCACAGGACGCGCATCTGATTCCCGCGATGAACTGGTTTCACCGAGAGGAGGAGCGCTACGTCGAATACGGCTCCAGCTTCCGCTCCGCCCAGCGCTTCGGCATCGCCCGCCAGCTCACCGACACGGTCTACAACATGAACCGCGTGCACCTCTCGCCGCAGACGTTGACCGTTTTCGAGGCGCTCGACGACGCCGACGTGCGCACGGCCGGCACCACCTACCTGATGTATCGGGGACGCCACCGTCACGAGCCCCAGCGCGACACCGCGCTGACGAGGGTCGCCTCGACACTCATGCGCCACCCGGTCATGGGGCCGCGCGAGCTCTTCTACGCGGACGTCTTCGCGTCCCGCCGCACCCCCTGCCGCTCGGCACTGGGCATGCCGGGAGTGCGAGACCGTCACTCCGGCTGCGTCTCCGCTCATCTTGTCGAGCACGATCTGTTCGACTTCCTCCTGCTGTCGCTCCCCGACAACGACTGGTACTCGCACAAGCACGGACCCGAGGCGCAGATCCAGTCGCTCGCGCAGGCCGATCTCCAGCTCGCCCGGGTCATGAACGCCGCCGGCGGCGTCGAGGAGTTCCTGGCGGAGTACGCGGTCATCGCGATGGCCGATCACTCGCAGGCCGCCGTCGTCGGCGCGATCGCGCTCCAGGACGAGCTCGCCGAGCTGGGGGTCCTCGGACCGGCTCGCTCCTCGGCAGGCTCCCGCGACAACGATGCCCGGATCGCCGTGTGCCCCTCCCAGCGCGCGGCCATGGTCTACGCGCTGCATGCGTCCGAGCGAGACGCCATGCGTGCCTCGGTCGTCGCGCGTGCCCTCACCATCGACGGAATCGACCTGGTCCTGTGGCTCGAGCGCGACGCGCACGAGGCGCCCCGCGAGGGTGTCATCTCGAGCCCGCTCCACGGCGAGCTGCGCTTCGCTCCCGGCGGCTCGGTCGTCGATCCGCGCGGAGTCCACTGGAGCGTCGAAGGCGCCCTGGACGCGATCGACGCGACCGTAAAGGACGGGCGGCTCTTCACGCCCGCCTACCCCGACGCGCTCGCCCGCGCCTGGGCGGCGCTCACATGCCCGACCTCCGGCGACGTTCTGCTGTCGGCCGCGCCCGGACAGGAGTTCATGGATTGGGGTCGCCAGGCCCACGTTGGCGGAGGCAGTCACGGCTCGCTGCACGCCTCAGACTCGCTCGGGGCGCTGATCCTCAGCGGGATAGAGCTCCCCGAGGTCGAGCCCGCCCAATGGGCGATCCGGGACATCGCCCCGCTGGTTCTACGTCACTTCGGCCTCCCGTGATGGCCCGCCTGCTGGCCGCCGCCGTCTGTGCGCTCGGGTGTGCCGTGGCGCCCAACGCCGCGGCTGGCTCGGGTCTCCCCTCGGGCGTCGCACGAGCGTCGTCGGCCGTTGCCGCGGCTCGCTCGGGCACGGGCGCTGCGCACGCCGCCTCCTCGACCGGCTCGACCAACCCCGAAGCGCCGATCCCCGTGGCGCCCTCGAACATCCCACCGGCCGGGCGCAGCCTGTCCGCCAACAGGGTTCTCGCGATCGCGAGCGTCCTTCCCGAGATGCGCGCCGTGCGCGCGAAATACCCCGGCTCCTACGGAGGCGCCTACCTCAAGCAGCCGTTTCGCTGGCAGGTGAGCTACTTCTCCCGCGACGGCAAGAGGGAGATCGGCCAGGTGTTCATCAGCGACCTCTCCGGCCGCGTGCTCGAACAGTGGACCGGCTTCCAGGTCGCCTGGACCATGGCGCGTGGCTACAACGGGGCGTTCGGCAGGCACGTCAACGCGTTGTACATCTGGCTGCCGCTGTGCGTCCTGTTCCTCCTGCCCTTCCTCGACTTCCGCCGACCGTTCGCACTGCTGCACCTGGACCTGCTGGTGCTCCTGTCCTTCTCGGTGTCGCTGGCCTTCTTCAACCACGCTCACATCTACGCCTCCGTACCGCTCGCCTACCCTCCGCTCCTCTACCTGCTCGCACGGATGCTCGCGCTGCTCCGCCGCGGCCGCCGGGACGGCACCGACGGCGAGCGTCGATCCGCCCCGCTGCGCCTGCTGCTCCCGACTCCGTGGCTGGCGATCGGGGTGGTCTTCCTGCTCGGCTTCCGGATCGGCTTGAACGTCGCCGACTCGAACGTCATCGACGTCGGCTACGCGGGTGTGATCGGCGCTCAGCGGATCGCCCGCGATGAACCTCTCTACGGCTCCTATCCGGCGGACAACGAACATGGCGACACCTATGGCCCGTTCAACTACGAGGCCTACGTGCCCTTCCAGCAGATCTTCGGCTGGAACGGCGCGTGGGACGATCTGCCCGCGGCCCATGCCGCGGCGATCTTCTTCGACCTGCTCGCCGTCGCGCTGCTGTTCCTGTTGGGCCGACGCATGCGCGGTCCCACGCTCGGCGTCGCCCTCGCCTACGCGTGGGTCTCATACCCGTTCACGCTGTTCGCGCTGGAGAGCAACTCGAACGACATCCTGCTCGCGACGCTCGTGATCGCCGCGCTGCTGGCGGCGAGCTATCGATCGAAGCTGGCCCCCGCAGCGCGCGGCGGATTGGCGGCGCTCGCGGGCCTGACGAAGTTCGCGCCTCTGGCGATCGTTCCGCTGCTGGGCACCCATGGTCTCACCGCGCTCGCCCCGTCGCGGCGTCCGCGCTCGCTCGCGCTGTACCTGGCCGCGTTCCTGGGCACGGTCGCGCTCGTCTTCATACCGGCGCTCCGCCACGATTCGCTGCGCACGATCTACGAGCGGACGATCGTCTATCAGGCCAACCGCGGCTCGCCCTTCTCGGTCTGGGGCCTGTACGGACTCCACGGAATCCAGCAGGTCGTGGAGATCGCCGCGCTGGCGCTGGCGCTGTTGCTCGCGATCGTGCCGCGCCGCACTGATCTCGTCGGCCTGGCGGCGGCATGCGCGGCGGCGATCATCGCGACGCAGCTTGGGGTCGAACACTGGTTCTACCTGTACATACCCTGGTTCTTTCCCCTCGTGATGCTCGCGCTGCTCGGGCGTTTCAGCGATCCGGCGAGCTCCCCGCCGGGCGTGGCATCATCAGCTGCTCGATCGACTCCGCCCGCAGCGATCCCGAGCACCTGATCAACACTCCCATCAGCCAGGGGTCCACCTCGGAGGTTTCGAAGCGGACGGGCATCTGTGTGAGCAGCGACTCGATCGCCTGCTCGCGCTTGACGCCGATCACGCCGCCGCGGGGTCCCGTCATGCCGACGTCCGTGATGTAGGCGGTGCCACCGGGCAGCACGCGCGCATCGGCTGTGGGCACGTGCGTATGGGTGCCCACCACAGCGGTCACGCGGCCGTCGAGGTGCCAGCCCATGGCGACCTTCTCGGAGGTCGCCTCGGCGTGCACGTCGACGAGGATGTGCTCGACGTCCGTGAGCTCTCCGAGCGCGACCTCGATCTCGGTGAACGCCGAGCGGCCGGCGCGCAGGTAGAGATTCCCGCTGAGGTTGACCACGCCCAGCCGGATCCCGTCGCTCTCCACCACGCAGACCCCCCGCCCGGGCTGGCTGCGCAGGTAGTTGGCGGGTCGCACGATCCGCTTGTTGCTCCCCAGATAGGGGTAGATCTCGCGCCGGTGATAGGTGTGATTCCCGAGCGTGATCGCATCGACACCCGCTGCGAACATCTCGTCGGCGATCTTCGGGGTGATGCCCAGGCCGCCCGCCGCGTTCTCACCGTTGACGACCACGAACGTCGGTGCGTGGCGCTCGCGCAGGATCGGCAGGCAGTCGAGCAGCGTACGCCGGCCGAGTCCGCCGACGATGTCGCCGATGAACAGGATGCTCGGCGCGCCCGAGCCCCTGAAGGACGCCTCCTGCCCGCCCGCGGCGGGTGCGGGCCGCCCCCTTTCCGCCGCCTCGCGCTCAGCCATACTCTGGGAATGGTGGGAGGCAATTGAGAGGCGAGCCGCTTCGGGTGGTGGTGCCGCGCTGGGTCCAGCTGGTGCTCCTGCCGCTGTCGCTGCTGGCGTTGTGGGCGGTGGCGAAAGCCGCGGGGAAAGTGCTGGTGATCTTCATCGTCGCGGCGGTCATCGCGCTCATCCTCAACCCGGCCGTTGCGTTCGTCCAACGCGGGAAGCTTCCACGCGGTCTGGCTGTGCTGGCCGTGTACCTCGCGTTCTTCCTCACGCTGAGCGGAATCGGCGTACTGCTCGCGAACCCTATCTCCAACCAGGTCGCCTCGTTCAGCCGCAACGTGCCCCACCTGGTCAAGCAGGCGAACAAAACGCTCGCCGAACTACAGAGCACGCTCAACAGCAACGGCGTGCACATCCAGTTCATCAAGCAGGGCGAGACCGCGCTACAGACCCTTGGTGACAAAGTCGTCAAGGGTTCGAGCTCGATCGTCTCGTTCGGCGGCGGGCTGCTGACCGAAGTGGCGCGAACCGGGTTCGACGTGCTGCTGGTGTTCGTGCTGTCCGTCTACATGCTCCTGTACGGCCAGCGCATCGGCGGGCTCATCCGCAGGTACATGCCCGACGGCGACGGCACGCCCGCCGACGACTACCCGACGCTCGTGCAGAGCGCGGTCGCACGCTACGTCGGCGGCCAGCTGCTGTTCAGCCTGATCATGGGCGCCACAGCCGGGATCGCCCTGTATCTGTTCGGCGTGCTCGGCCTGTTCCCGGACGGGCGCAAATATGCGGTCGTCTTCGCTGTCATCTACGGGCTGATGGAGCTGGTTCCCTACATCGGGCCGATCGTGGGCGCCCTTCCGGCCGTGCTGGTCGCGCTGTTCAACAACCCCATCTCGGCGTTGTGGGTCGCGCTGTTGTTCGTCGCACTGCAGCAGCTCGAGGGTCACATCGTGGCCCCGCAGATCTTCGGCCACACGCTGCGGATCAATCCGCTGCTGGTCATCTTCGCGCTGCTCCTGGGCCTGCAGCTCCACGGCGTGATCGGCGCGCTGATCGCCCTGCCGATCCTCTCGATCCTGCGCGAGACCGCCCTCTACCTGAACCGTCACATCACGTTCGAATCGTGGGATCAGCCGCCACGCGGGCTGCTGTGAGCGCCGTCCTCAGCGTGAGCGCCCTCGCGAAGCGCTACGGCGAGCTGGAGGCCCTGCACGACGTGAGCTTCCAGGTCCGCGCCGGGGAACTGGTAGCGGTGATCGGACCCAACGGGGCCGGCAAGACCACGCTGCTCTCGATCATCGCCGGGATCCAACCGCCGACCGCGGGCACGGTCAGTCGCAGCGCGAACGAGGTCGGATGGGCGCCCCAGCAGCCGGCGCTCTACTCAAAGCTCTCGGTCGCCGAGAACCTCGAGCTGTTCGCCCGCCTGGAGAAGGTGGCCGAGCCGCGCGCCGCGGTCGCACGGATGCTCGAGCAGACCGGTTTGGCCGATCGCGCGCGGGAACCCGTCGCGCGCCTGTCGGGCGGCAACCGCCAGCGCGTGAACGTCGCCCTGGGGTTGATCGCCGATCCGCCGGTGCTCGCTCTGGATGAGCCCTCCGCATCTCTCGATCCGGCCCAGCGCGGGCGGCTGTGGGAGTTCGTCGGGGGACTCGCGCGGGGCGGCACGGCGGTGGTGTTCTCGACCCACAACGTCAACGAGGCGCAGCGCTTTGCCGATCGTGTGCTCGTGCTGGCCGAGGGGCATCTGCTGTTCGACGGCGCGCCGGTGACGCTCCTGCGGGATGCGGGAGAGAGCGGAGGCGATGACCTCGAGCGGGCGCTCGTGAGCTTTCTCGAGACCCATGCACCGACCTCCAAGCGTGGCCCGGCGTGAAACGGCTCCTGCGCAAGGACCTCCTGATCCTGGGCCGCTCGCGCCTGCTCGTGGCGCTGCTGATCGTCTACCCCGTTGCGATCGCCCTGCTGATCGGGCTCGCGATCTCCCGCAGCCCGTCGCGGCCGCGCGTGGCGATCGTCGATGAAACCCCGCCCGGGGAAACCGTCAAGGTCGGCAGCCAGCGCGTCAGCGTGAGTCGCTACGCCGACGAATTGTTCAACCAGGTCCAGTCGGTGCCCGCGTCCTCCCGTGCGCAGGCGGTCGCGAAGCTGAAGTCGGGCGACGTGATCGCCGCTGTGGTGATCCCCCCGAACATCGCCGCCCGCCTCTCCTCGACGATCGACCGCGCGAGCCTGGAAGTCCTCTACAACGGCGACGCTCTCGAGCAGTCGCTCGTGCAGTCGAGCATCGACTCGGCGATCGCCCACGCGAACCTCGGCTTCTCCGAACAGATCCAGCAGGCGGCCGCCAGGGCCATCCAGGCGCTCCTGCAAGGGGGCAACTCAGGCATCCTCGGAGCCCCCGAAAACATGATCGGGTTGAGCCAGATCCCGTCCAGCCTGCAGGGGATAGTCGCTCGGCAGCCGCGCGGGCACGCGCGCGTCGAACTGGAACGGATCGAGGCGTTCGCCTCCTTCGCCGCCCAGAACCTGTCCCTCAGCAAGCAGGTGCTCTCGACGATCAGCCAGCCGATCAGCGTCAAGAGCACGCTGTTGCACGGCCGGCGCACCCCGCTCAACACCTTTGCGGTCGTCGTGGCGGTGAACGTGTCGCTGATGTTCGTCTGCGTTCTGCTCGCCGCCGGCGGCATCGCGCTCGAGCGTGAAGAGCGCACGCTCGGGCGCCTGGTGCGCGGGCTGGTCTCACGCGAGACGCTGCTCGTAGAGAAGGGCCTGCTCGCCGCGGGCTGCTCGTTCGTCGTGGCTCTCGCGATGCTCGCGGGGGTCGGCGCGTTCGTCGCGCTCGACTGGGGCCGAGCTGGCCTGTGGCTGCTCGCGCTCGCCTTCGGTGCAGTCGCCTTCGGCGCACTCGGCGTGGCGATCGGCGCGCTCGCCCGCGAGGTGCGCGCCGCCTCGCTGCTGGCCTTCCTGCTCTCGCTCCCGCTTGCACTCCTCGCGCTCGTCCCTGGCGGGTCGGTGTCCAGGGGCTTCTACGACGCGATCGGCGCGGTGTCGTTCGCGTTTCCCTTCAAGGCCTCCCTGCAGGCCCTCGACGCGGCGGTCAACGGAGCCTCTCCGACGATCGGCGGGTCGCTCGTGCACCTGGCCGGCCTGGCGATCCTGTTTGGCGCGCTCGCGCGAGCTGGCCTGCGACGCGTGGAGTGAGCGCCGCCCCGCCGGGAAGGCTCTAACCTGGGAAGGCGATGGCCTTTCCACAGACGCGAATGCGCAGACTGCGGGCCACGGTCGGCCTGCGCGGACTCGTGCGGGAGACGGATCTCCGCGCCGGGCAGCTTGTGCTGCCCCTGTTCGTGGCCGAGCCCTCCGCGGCGCATCCGGGCGAGCGCGAGCCGATCGCCACGATGCCGGGAGTCGAGCGCCTCTCGCTCACCGCGGCGGTCTCCGAGGCGAGCGAGGCGGCGGCGCTGGGAATCGCCGCGGTGATGCTGTTCGGGCTGCCCGCGGCCAAGGACGAGCAGGGCTCCGGCGCCTGGGACGAGGAAGGGGTCGTGCAGCTGACCACGCGCGCGATCAAGCAGGCGCAGCCCGATCTGCTCGTGATCACCGACGTGTGCCTGTGCGAGTACACCGACCATGGGCACTGCGGCGTGCTGCGCGAGGACGGGAGGGTCGACAACGACGCCACGCTCGAGCTGCTCGCGCGGACGGCCGTCAGCCATGCTCGGGCCGGCGCGGACCTCGTGGCGCCGTCGGACATGATGGACGGGCGCGTGCGGGCGATCCGCGATGAGCTCGACGGCGAGGGGTTCTCGGAAACGCCCATCCTCGCGTACTCGGCCAAGTTCGCCTCCGCGTTCTACGGACCGTTCCGCGAGGCCGCGGATTCGACCCCAGCCTTCGGTGACAGGCGCGGCTACCAGATGGATCCGGCCAACGGCGAGGAGGCCGTGCGCGAGGCGCTGCTCGACGTGCGGGAGGGCGCCGACATGGTGATGGTCAAGCCGGCGCTCGCCTACGGCGATCTGATTCGCGCCGTCAAGACCGCTACGGGCCTGCCGGTCGCGGCGTACAACGTCAGCGGCGAGTATGCGATGGTCAAGGCCGCCGCCGCGGCCGGCTACATCGACGAGCGGGCCGTGGTGCTGGAGATCCTCACCTCCCTGCGCCGCGCGGGCGCCGACACGATCGTCTCCTACCACGCAAAGGATGCAGCCCGATGGCTGGCGGAGGAGACCTGATCAGCCACGACTCAGACGTTCAGGAACGCTGGCACGTGACGCGAGATCGGCTATAGACTGGCTCGCGACACAACGGCGACCTCACGGAGGCGAACGATGGCGATAGTGGGGTCGTGACGGCGTCGCTCACCGACACGCGCTCGGCGGAGCTGTACCGGCGCGCGCTGCAGAGGATCCCCGGCGGGGTCAACTCCCCCGTGCGGGCGATGCGCTCGATCGGACGTGACCCGATCTTCATCGACCGTGGGGAGGGAGCAGAGCTCCTCGACGTCGACGGCAACCGCTACGTGGATTACGTCTGCTCGTGGGGCCCCCTGATCCACGGGCACGCCCACCCACACGTGCTCGCCGCGCTCGGCGACGCGGCCGCCAAGGGGACGAGCTTTGGGGCGCCGACGTCCGGCGAGGTGCAGCTGGCGGAGGAGGTCGCCCGCAGGATGCCGGGCGTTGAGATGCTGCGCATGACCTGCTCGGGGACCGAGGCCACGATGACCGCCATGCGCCTCGCGCGCGCCGCCACCGCGCGCGAGCCGGTGCTCAAGTTCGCGGGCGCCTACCACGGCCACGTCGACGGACTGCTCGCGCAGGCGGGCTCGGGGCTGGCCACGCAGGCTCTGCCGTCGAGCCCCGGCGTGCCGGCCAGCGCGGCCGCGGGCACGATCGTGGTGGCGTGGAACGATGCGGAGGCGCTCGTCGCTGCCACCGATCGGCATGAGCTGGCCGCGATCATCGCCGAGCCGCTGCCCGCCAACATGGGCGTCGTTCCGCCGCGCGAGGGGTTCCTGGCGCTGCTGCGCGAACGCGCCGACGCAAACGGGGCGCTGCTCGTGCTCGACGAGGTGATCAGTGGGTTCCGCGTCGCCCGCGGAGGAGCGCAGGAGCTTGCGGGAGTACGGGGCGACCTCGTCATCCTGGGCAAGGTCATCGGCGGAGGCCTGCCGGCCGCCGCGGTGGGCGGCAGCGCGCACCTGATGGAGATGCTCGCTCCAGCCGGTGACGTGTACCAGGCGGGGACGCTGTCGGGCAACCCGCTGGCCGTGGCCGCCGGGCTGGCGACGCTCGAGCTGCTCGACGAGGCGGCGTACGGGCGGCTGGCCGCGTTCACAGAGCAGCTCGCCGACGGCCTGCGCGCCGCGGCGGCCGCGGCGTCCCGCCCGGTGCAGGTCGTGAGCGCTCCCGGCCTGCTGACGGTCTTCTTCAGCGACAGGCCGGTAGCGTGCTTCAACGACGCGCGCGAATGTGACCTCGACGCCCACGCGGCGTGGTGCCGCGAGCTGTTGTGTCGCGGCGTCTATCCGCCCCCCTCGCAGTTCGAGGCCTGGTTTCCGTCGCTTGCGCACACCGCGGAGCACCTCGAGCGCACCCTGCGCGCCGCCGCCGGCGCATTCGCCAGCCTGGCCGAGCGGAGCGGGGTGCCATGAGGATCGACGGGCTGGAGCGACTCCGAGGCCTGCTCCGCGACGAGGGAGGTCTGATGGCGACGCTCGTCTCACCGGTCCCCGAAGAGGCAGCCGCGGGGATCGACGGGTGCAACGAGCCCCGCACGAGCCCCGCGGTCCTCGTCGCCGGAGGCCCTCGCGTGTCCGGTAGAGCCGAGGAGTACGAGCTGCTCGTCGAGGCGATCTACGAGGGCTACCTGCTGCACTACGGAGTCCCCCGGGTCGTGCGCGTGGGCGAGGCGGATCTCGGTCTGCTCGCCGGCGATCGGCTCTACGCGATCGGCCTGGCGCGCCTCGTGGCCCTGGGCGACACGATCGCGGTGGCCGAGCTCGCCGACACGATCACGCTCAGCGCGCTCGCGCAGGGCGCGGGCGATCACGCGCTGGCGGAGGCCGTATGGGCGGCCGGCGCGCGTGCCGTCGGCTGGGGCACGAGCGAGATCCACAGGCGCGCCAAGGACCTGGTCTGCGCCGGTGCCCCCGAGGGGATCGAGGCGATGCGCACAAGCGCGGCGGCGATCCCGGCGTCGCCCTGAATCGCGCCTCGATATTGTTAGCGCCCGGTGTCAGACAAGCGCGCAAAGCACACGTCCAAGTCCAAGTACACGCTCGACCGCCAGATCCCCGGAGCATTCGAGGGTGAGACGGTCACGCGGCGCGCGTTCATGACCGGGACCGCCCACACCGCGGGCGCGATCGCGGCCACAGCCTTCACCCTGCCCGCGCTCGGGTTCGCGGTCGGCCCGATCTTCAAAAGCACGCCGCACCGCTGGGAATCGGTGGGACCGGTCGACTCGTTCTCGGACACCAACTACATCCCGGTGGTCATGACGGTCACCCCGAACATCGGCGAGGCGGGCAAGACGACCGTGTACGTGCGCAAGTTCAACCCCGAAATCGACACCGACCCCTACGACCGCGAAACGCCCTACATCGCGATCTCGAGTCGCTGCGCGCATCTCGGCTGCCCCGTGCGCTGGGTGGACGCCGCCGAGCGCTTCATCTGCCCCTGTCACGGCGGCGTGTACGACCTGCTCGGCCGCCGCGTGGGCGGACCCCCGGTGCGTCCGCTCGACCGCTTCTACACCCGCGTGTCGGGTGAAGACGTCGAAGTCGGTCCGCGCTTCAGCGTCAACAGCGAGCTCCGCCGCTTCTCTCCGCGCGACCCCGGCCAGCCGCTGGACGGCGTCGGGCAGTATCTCTACCCGTCACGACCGGGCGCCCAGAAACTCTAAGACGCGGCCGACAGACCACCTCAAGTGCCCAAGCTCCCCAAGCTCCCCGCCCCCCCGCTCCCCGCTGCCCTGCAGGAAGCGCCTCCGCGCCCCAGCGAGGGGAAGGGCCCATCCGGGCCGTTAGAGGACGCCAAGCAGGCCGGCATCACGGTCGTCGACTGGGTCGATGAACGCACCTCGCTGAGCGGTGCGACCCGCTGGCTGCTGTTCCGCAAGGTGCCCAAGGGCACCAACTGGTTCTACACGCTCGGCTCGGCCACGATGTTCGCCTTCCTGTCGCAGGCCGTCACCGGCGTGTTCCTGGCGATGTACTACCGCCCGGACCCGGCCGGCGGGGCCTACGAATCGATCCGCTACGTCACCAACGACGTCTTCCTCGGCCAGTTCGTTCGCGGCATGCACAAGTGGGGGTCGAGCGTGATGGTGATCCTCGTATTCCTGCACATGGGTCGAACTTTCTTCTTCGGCGCCTACAAGTACCCACGTGAGCTGAACTGGGTGATCGGCGTGGTGCTGCTGATCCTGACGATGGTGATGTCGTTCACGGGCTATCTGCTGCCGTTCGACCAGCGCGCCTACTGGGCGACGATCGTGGGCGTGAACATCAACGGGACGGGTCCGCTCATCGGCCCCTACCTGAGCGACTTCCTGCGCGGCGGATCGGAATTCGGAGCGACGACGCTGTCGCGCTTCTACGCCATCCACATGCTGCTCGTTCCCGGGCTGCTCGCCGCCCTGATCGGTGCGCACCTGTACCTGGTGGCCAAGCTCGGCACGAGCGCGCCTCCGTGGCAGAAGGTGGAGAAGCGCTCCGAGTTGCGCGAGGCGGAGGTATGAACCAGCGCGAGAAGGAGGAGTATCTCCGCGAGTACGCGATCCTGAAGACGCAGGGCAAGCCGTTCTGGCCCTACGCGGTGGCCAAGGACTCGGCGATGGCCTGCGTGGTGATGGCGGTCATCATCGCGATGTCGCTGGTGCTGGGCGCCGAGCTCGGCCCCAAGGCAAACCCGACCACCACCACCTACGTGCCGCGGCCCGAGTGGTACTTCTTCTTCCTGTTCGAGGTGCTGAGGGTGATCAAGCCGCCCAGCCTGGTGCCGCTGGCGACGATCGGCGTCCCGACGCTCTGCATGATCCTGCTGTTTCTGCTGCCGTTCTACGATCGCGGCCCCGAGCGGCGCCCGGAGCGGCGTCCGATCGCGACAGCGACGGGGATCGCGGTGATCGCGGCGATGGCCTTCCTCACCTACCAGGGCGCCAACGCGGGCTCGCCGACCACGATCGAAATGTCCACGCCGTCCACCGTCACGCACACCGGTGGCAGCTCGCTCGCCGAATACGAAGCGGGCAAGAAGGTGGTCGCCCAGTCCGGCTGTCTGGCGTGTCACAAGATCGGCGAGAACGGCAACTCGGGGCCCGGGCCCGACCTGAGCCACGTCGGCGCGCGGCTCTATCGCCAGGCGATCGCGCGGACGCTGGTGAACCCGACGGCGCCGATGCCCTCGTTCAAGAACCTGCCGCCGCAGAAGTTCACAGCGATCGTCAATTTCCTCTCGCAACTCAAGTAGCGAGACAGTGCCCGCTCGCCACCGAGCCGGCGCACCCCGAGGGGCGCAGGCCGGTCAGCTTCAGGCGGGACAGGTGCGCGCGATGTTCGACCGCATTGCGGGCGTCTATGACCTGATGAACACCGCGATGACCGCGGGCCTGCACCACCGCTGGCGCGCGCGTGCCGCGGACCTCGCCGGTGTCGGTCCCGGCAGCCGTGTGCTCGACGTCGCGACGGGCACGGGCGACCTCGCGATCGAGCTGGCTCGCCGCGTCGCACCCACGGGAGAAGTGCTGGGCAGCGATTTCGCCGAGGGCATGCTCGACCGTGCCCGCGCCAAGGTGTCCGGCGCACGGGGGCCCGCGACTCGCCCGCGCTTCGAATGGGCCGACGCCATGAATCTGCCCTACGCCGAGAACTCCTTCGACGCGGCGACCGTGGGCTTCGGCGCGCGCAACTTCGACGATCTCGGACGCGGTCTGGCCGAGATGGCCCGCGTGGTGCGCCCGGGAGGCCGTGTGGTCGTGCTCGAGATCACCAACCCGACACGCGCGCCGCTGTCGCTGTTCTACCGCCTGTGGTTCGACCGGACCGTCCCCGCGCTCGGCCGTCTGGCGGGCGCAGCAGGGACGCTGTCCTCGCGCCTGCGGGGCTCGACCGCGCAAGCCACGATCGCCGACGCCTACACCTACCTCCCCAACTCGGTCAAGCGCTTCCCGAGCCCGGCGGCGCTGGCCGCCGAGATGGAGCGTGCGGGGCTGTGCGAGATCAACTACCTGATCACCGCTGGCGGGATCGTGGCCATCCACGCCGGCACCGTCCCCGCGGAGGGGCCGTGACGAGCGCGCTCGACAGCGCGACGGCCGGAGGCTCGGCCGAGGAGGTGGACGGCCTCGATGCGATCATGCGCCTCGGGGGAGAGGAGCTGCGCGAACGGATGGTGCGCACCGAGCGCCATCTCGAGAGCGTCACCGCCCAGGCCGGCGCCCCGCTCGCGTCGCACGCCAACGCCACGGTGACAGCCGGAGGCAAGCGCCTGCGCCCGCTCCTGGTCGTGCTGGCCGCCGAGTCGGCCGGCGGCCCCCCGAACACTCCCGACGGCGAGGAGCGCCTCGTGCGCGCGGCGGTCGCGGTCGAGCTGGTGCACTCTGCGACGCTTGTCCACGACGACCTGATCGACGGCGCCCAGCTGCGTCGTGGCCGCCCGACGGTGGCCGCGACGGCCGGACGGCAGGTCGCCGTGGCGACCGGAGACCTGCTGTTCTCACGCGCGTTCGCCGAGCTCGCGCGCAACGAAGATCCCGCCCAGCTCAGCGCGCTCTCGGAGGCGAGCTCGGCGCTGGCCGAAGGCGAGCTGCTGCAGCGCGAGGACGCCTACGCCTCGCACGTGGCCGTCGAGCGCTACCTCAGGCGCTGCGAGCTGAAGACGGCTGCTCTGTTCGAGGCCGCCTGCCGCCTGGGTGCGCTCACGGCCGCGGAGGGGTCGAGCGCGCTCGCCGATGCGCTCGGTGCCTTTGCCCGCCGCATCGGCCTGGCCTTCCAGATGCTCGACGACGTGCTCGACGTGTCCGGTCCGGTGGAGCGCACGGGCAAGTCGCGCGGAACCGACCTACTCGACGGGACCGTCACGCTCCCGTTCATCCTCGCGCGGGAACGTGAGCCTGAGCTCGCGGCGTTCGACATGACCTCGCTCCACGGCCCAAGGCAGGCCGAGGAGCTGTGTGAGCGCATCGCCGCCACCGGCGCTCTGAACGAGGCAAGGGAGCTGGCCCTCGCGGTGGTCGCCGAGGCGAAGGCGGCGCTGCCTGCGGTCCTGCCGGATGGGCGCTCGGCGCTGCTGGACCTCGTCGCAGACGCGGTCGTCGAGCGCTATCGCTAAGAACAGGGGCTAGACCCTATGTCGTAGGTCGCCCGTTGGGTTGACCGTCGGAGGTAGGCCGGACACTCCTCGCGGGGGTTTGTCTGGCCGGTGAACGGCTCCGGCTGA
>JADGPK010000046.1 GCA_017882445.1 Solirubrobacteraceae bacterium | reverse complement strand
ACGCCGCCGATGGGGCCTCCGGAGACCGACCCGGCGTCGCAACGCGGGTCGGTAAAGCTGCCGAGTGTTACCGGAACGTTGCCGGTGTTCGCCACGAGGGCCTCGTAGTCGACGGTCTGTCCGACCAGGCCGGTCAGCGGCGCGGCCGTGAACGAGTTCCCCGAACCGGCGATCTCCTGCAGCTTTTCGACGGATAGAGAAGGCGCGAGCGGACAGCTCAGCCTGGCCGCGAAGGCGATGACCCCGTGCGTTCTGTTCCTCGTCCACCTCGCGACAGATCTGATGATGTCGCGACCCGGAGGCGCCTCGAGGGACGTCGTGTACGAGCCCCTCGGGCCCTCGAAGCGGAATTCGGTCGGGGCTGACTGCGACCCGTTAAGGATCAGTGTCTCGGCGATGAGGATCCTCGTCGCTTCCGGGAAGTTGTTGAACGTCCAGCTCACCTGCGTACAGGTGAACCGCACAACCGAGCCGTTAGCGAATTCGTGTGAGACTTCCGTCGGCCATTCGGCGGGCTGGGCCGCCTGCCCCGTCGGGGCAAGGAAGGCGACCAGCGCGAGCGCCAGCACCAACGGGAGAGCGAGCGATCGTCCCCACCGCCGCCGCCTGGCGCCCGGCGTGTGCATCTGACGCGATCGGCCGCACGCGGAGCGTGGGACCTGCCTCCGTTGGCTTGAGCGCATCCGCATCTCCCTCTCCCGTTCCGTGGGTCGCATTCCCGTTAGTCCGCGATGCCCCAAATGCCCCTCAGCCCCCAGCCGTGTTCACGGCCCAAGGACATTCCGGCAAAATAGCTTGATCACAGGGTACACACACGGTTCCCACCTCCGGCGAAACTGTGATCCCCCTCACGGGGTGATCTTGGGGTGGGGTATGGGGGGATCGAGAAGGTGAGGCCCGACTCACCCACCGTGTGAGATCTGTCGATAGGATGGGAGATTCCCATGGGCGAGACGACCCCAATCACCGTGGCTGTCGGGCACTTCGACGATCTCCTCGCACGTGGGCTGCGCGGGGTGATCGACGACGATCAGAGCCTCGAGCTCGTGAGCGCCGACGTCGCGGCCGCCCAGCTGGCGCGGGTGCTGCGAGTGCACCGGCCGGATGTCGCGATTCTCGACGCCGGCTCGCTGCGGACCCCTGTTGAGGTCCGTGAGATCACCGTGCGACACCCCGCCACCAGCCTGTTGCTGCTGGCCGATCGGCCTTCGAGCGTCGAGTGCGCACAGCTGGTCGCATTTGGCGCCGCCGCGTGCCTGGCGAAGACCACACAGGTGCGCGACGTGCTCAACGCGATACACCTGGCTTCGCGCGGGCTGCAGCTCACCCCGCGGGACACCTACGGCGGCGCACCGGGCTCCGGGCTGCTGACGGCGCGAGAGTCCGACGTGCTCGCCCAGCTGCAACGGCGTCGCTCCAACGCCCAGATCGCCGGTGACCTGCACATCAGCGTCGAGACCGTGCGCACCCACGCTCGTCACATCTACCGCAAGCTCGGTGTCGCCTCGCGGCGAGAGCTGCTTGCGCCCCCGCCCGATGCCGCGTTGCGCGCGCGCTGAGGCATGCTCACCCGCCGCACCCGCCGCTAGATTCACCAGGTCGTGTCCTTTGCAGAGCCCCGACTGGGAGTCGCGCACCTGGATGCCGACGCCTTCTACGTCGCCATCGAGCTGCGCCGCCATCCTGAGCTGCGCGGCAGGCCTGTGGTGGTGGCGGGTTGCGGGCCGCGCGCCGTGGTGACGACCGCCAGCTACGAGGCGCGGCGCTACGGAGTCGGCTCGGCGATGCCCGCCGCGCGGGCGCGGCGGCTGTGTCCGCAGGCCGTATTCCTGGCGCCGGACTTCCCCGCCTACCGCGAGGCCTCTCATCAGATGATGGACATCGTGCGCGCCCACGTGGAGCGCGTGGAGGTGGTGGGGCTGGACGAGGCCTACCTCGACCTGGACGGCCTGTTCTCTCCCCGGGCGGCGATGCGCCGGCTGGTGACCGAGATCAAGGCAGCCACGCAGCTGACGTGCTCGGTGGGCATCGGCCCGAACAAGCTCGTGGCGAAGGTCGCATCTGATGCCGAGAAGCCCGCCGGCTTCGTCGTGCTCAGCCGCGAGCAGGCGTGCGCTCGCTTCGCCTCTTCGCCGCCGGGGCTCGTGCCGGGCGTCGGGCCGAAGACCGCTGCACGCCTGGCCGAGCTGGGGCTGACGACGCTCGCCGCGGTGGGCTCAGCGCCCGAGCATCTGCTCGTCGAGCGTTTCGGGCCCAACCTGGGACGCGAGCTGGGCAGGCGGGCACGGTTCGAGCACGACGCGGAGATCGGCGCCGAGCACAAGGTCATCTCCGAGTCGCGCGAGCGGACGTTCGACACCGACGTGCGCGATCCGTCCGAGCTGCGAGCGGCGCTCGCACGGATGGCTGCGGAGCTGTGCGCGAGCCTGACCGCCCGCGGACGGAGGGGTCGCACGATCGCCATCAAGATCCGCCTGGATGACTTCACGACCGTGACCCGCGCACGGACCATGGCCGAGCCGACGTGTGACGCCGAGCTGGTGACCGCGCAGGCCCTGCGGCTGCTCTACGACTACTCGCCCACGCGCCCGGTGCGCCTGCTCGGCGTGCGCGTAGCCGGCCTGACGTCGCTCGATGCGAGCGCCGGCGATCGGCATGACGGTGGGCGCGAGCCCGCGGCGGACCGCCGCGGCCGAGAGGGACAGCTCGCGCTCCCGGTGTAGGCGAAGGGCGAGCCTCGCCCGCCGGCCCGGGCGCCGCTAGGATCCGGCGATGCGCGTCGTCCGCGTCGGTGACATCGAGCTCAGCTGCGAGCGCAGCGGAAGCGGCCCGCCGCTGTTGATGATCATGGGCATGAGCGGCACGGCGCTTCACTGGGGAGAGCCGTTCCTCGAGGCCGTGCGGAGCGCGTTTGATGTGATCGTCTACGACCACCGCGGCGTCGGGAAGAGCAGCCGCCTGGAGGGCCCGATCACGATCGCGCAGCTCGCCGAGGACGCGGCGGGCCTGCTGGCGGCGCTTCAGATCGACTCGGCCCACGTCCTGGGGATCTCGATGGGGGGGATGGTCGCGCAGGAGCTCGCGCTCTCACATCCGGAGATGGTGAGCACGCTGGCGCTCGGATGCACCTACTGCGGCGGGGAGGGCAGCGCCCTGAGCTCACCCGAGGTCCTGCAGCGGCTGACCGAGGCGATGATGTCCGGTGACCGCCAACGCGCCCTGCGCGTGGGCTGGGAGGTCAACATCTCAGCGCCCATGGTCGACGATGAAGCGGCCTACGCCCGCTTCCTGGCAATCGCCGAGCAGTACGCGGTGTCGGTGCCCGTGGTGCTGGCCCAGATGCAGGCGTGCGTCGCCCACGACACCTACGCGCGCCTGGCCGATCTGGAGATGCCGACACTCGTGATCCACGGCACCGCCGATGAGCTCCTGCCGGTGCAGAACGGCCGCCTGATCGCCTCGCGCATCCCCGGCTCGCAGCTCGAGATCCTCGACGGGATCGGCCATCTGTTCTTCTGGCAGCTGCCGGCGCGCTCGGCCGAGATGTTGCGCGCCCACGCGCGCGTTCCCGCCTGAGCGCCTATGACAGCCTCCGAGTTGACCGTCCGGACGGACGGCGTCAGCCTCTCGGGCGAGCAGGCCGGGGCGGGCCCCGCGGTGGTGCTGCTGCACGGTCTGACGGCCACCCGCCGCTACGTCGTGATGGGCTCACGCGCCCTCGAGCGCCACGGACACCGCGTGATCGCCTATGACGCCCGCGGCCACGGTCGCTCGACGGCCGCACCCGGGCGGGCATACGACTATGAGCATCTCGCGGCCGACCTGCTCGCGCTCCTTGACGCGACCGGGATCGATCGCGCGGTGCTGGCGGGCGCGTCGATGGGCGCGCACACCGCCCTGCGCCTGGCCCTGGAGCATCCCGACCGCGTCGCGGCGCTTGCGCTCATCACACCCGCATATGAGCCCGAGGCGCCGCAGGCGTCGTCGGAGCTCGACCGCTGGGACGCGCTCGCCGAGGGCCTGCGGGAGGGCGGGGTGGAGGGCTTTCTGCGCGCCTATGACCTGGCCGCGGTGCCCGAGACGTGGCGGGCGACGCTCGAGACGGTGCTCCGCCAGCGCCTCGGCGCCCATGAGCATCCCGAGGCGGTCGCGGTCGCGCTGGAAGTCGTACCTCGCTCGCGCCCCTTCGAGCAGATGGCCGAGCTGGCGGAGCTTCACATCCCGACGGTGGTCGTGGCGAGTCGCGATGAGGCGGACCCGGGGCATCCCCTGGCGGTGGGCGAACGCTACGCGCGGGCGATCCCCGACGCGGAGCTGGTGGTGGAGGATGAGCAGGGCGGGGATTCCCGTCCACGTTCACCGATCGCCTGGCAGGGAGGGCAGCTGTCGAAGGTGCTGATCGAGCTCGTCTCGCGCAGCAGTACGTGATAACGGACGCGCGTATGTCCAAGCAACAGTGGAGCGGCGAGAGTTACGACCGCATCTCCGCCATACAGCACGGCTGGGGCGAGGAGGTGCTGGCGGGCGCCGTGGAACTACGCGGGCGCACAACTCACGCGCGAGCGACTGCTGTCCGCGGGCTTCACATCGGCCGAGTGCTGGTTGGCCGACGCGCCCCGCCAGCCCGAAAAGCCACGCGAGTTCCTCACGACGATCGTCCTCGGGCCACACGTCCAGCAGCTGCCCGAGGAGCTGCGCGAGCGCTTCATGGACGAGGTGCTCGAAGAGCTCGGAGAGCCGGTGACGATCGATTACGTGCGCCTGAACATCGACGCGGTCGCCTAGCCGCCGCGCGGCCTCAGGCGAGCGTCGCGCCGGAGCGGGGGATCTGGTGGTCCACGGCCACGTCGGCGCCGCTCAAGAGCGTCGCATAGCGTCCACCAGCCTGCACCAGCTCGTCGTGGCTGCCGCGCTCCACGATGCGCCCGGCGTCGAGCACGAGGATCTGGTCTGAGTCGCGGATAGTCGAGAGGCGATGGGCGATCGCGATCGTGGTGCGCCCCCGCGAGAGGTCGTCGAGCGCCTGCTGCACGGCCCGCTCGGTTTCGTTGTCGAGCGAGGACGTCGCCTCGTCGAGGATCAGCACGGGAGGGTTGCGCAGCACTGTGCGGGCAATCGCCATGCGCTGCTTCTCCCCGCCGGAGAAGCGGTATCCGCGCTCGCCAACCGGCGTGTCGTAGCCGTCCGGGAGAGAGGAGATCAGCTCGTGTATCTGGGCGGCGCGCGCCGCCTCCTCGATCTCCTCATCGGTGGCATCGGGGCTGGCGAAGCGCAGGTTCTCACGGATTGACGCGTGGAACAGGTAGGTCTCCTGGGAGACCAGCCCGACGGTGCCCGCGAGCGACTGCAGCGTCACGTCGCGGATGTCCACGCCGTCGATGCTCACACAGCCGCGCTGCGGCTCGTACAGGCGTGCGACCAGATAGGCGAGCGTCGTCTTTCCCGAGCCCGTCTCGCCGACCAGCGCCATGCGGGTGCCGGCCGGTATCTCGGCGTTGATCTGTTCGAGCGTCCAGCGCGCGTCGGGGCTGTAGCGGAACCACACGTCGCGCAGAGTCACGTCTCCGCGCACCTCCTTCAGCGCGCGCGCCTTGGGTCGCTCGGCGATGTCCACGGGCAGGTCCAGGTACTCGAAGATCCGCCCGAACAGCGCCAGCGAGGTCTGCACTTCGAGTCCCACCGACAGCAGGGACTGGATCGGGAACAGCACCCTCGTCTGCAGCGTCGTGAACGCCACGACGGTGCCGATCGAGATCGCGTGTCCACCGGCGGCGATGCTCTCGCCCGCGAACCAGTAGACCGCTGCGGGCATGATCGCGAAGCTCATCTGCACCGAGGCCATGCGCCAGCGCCCGGCCATGCGCGCCCGGACCTCCAGGTCGGCCAGCTCGCCGGACTCGCCGCTGAAGCGCCGCACGAGCTCGGGAGAGCGGCCCATGGTCTTGCCCAGTAGGATCCCCGACACCGACAGGGACTCCTCCACGAGCGAGGACATGTCCGCCAGGCGCCCCTGGCGCACGGACTGGATCCGGCGGCGCTCCTCACCGACGCGGCGGGTGAGCCACACGAAGAACGGAAGCAGCACGAGCGAGAAGGCCGCCAGGCGCCAGTCCAGCAGGACCATCGCCACGACGACCGCCACGACCGTGGTGACGTTCTGGACGATCGAGGTGGCCGTCGAGGTGACAACGCTGTCGATCCCGCCGATGTCGTTGGCGATGCGGGACTGCACCTCGCCGGTGCGGGTGTGGGTGAAGAACGCGAGCGACATGCGCTGCAGGTGGGCGTAGACGGCGGCGCGCAGGTCGTGCATGACGCGCTGGCCGACCTGGTTGGAGATCCAGGTCTGGGCCACGCCGATCACGCTGCTGATCACCGACAGGGCGATCATCCCGCCGACCAGCTCGCTCAACAGCGCCGTGTCGCGGCGGGGGATCGCCGTGTCGAGCACCCCGCGCAGCAGGAACGGGCTGATCACGCCAAGCCCCGCCGACAGGAAGATCAGCGCCAGCAGCGCGCTCAGCCGGGCGCGGTATGGCGCGAACAGCCGTCCGATGCGCCGCAGCGACACGGGCCCGTCGGGGATGTCCTCGGGACGCAGATCGGCCGGCGGCCGATGACGTCCGTCCCCCGAGCGTCCCTGGCCGAACGGCTGGATGCTCACGCGGATGACTCTACCGGCGCGCGTGCGCACGATCCGCCGCGCCAGCCGCTGAGCCCAGACGCCCCGCGAGCCACATCCGGCGGTAGGACCCCAGCGTGCGCACGAGTACCCTAGAGATGCCGTGATGCACGCCCCCGCCTTCCGACTCACCGCCCCGGAGGTGAGGATTCTTGGCTGCCTGCTGGAAAAGCAGCGCACCACTCCCGACGCCTACCCGCTGTCGCTCAACGCACTGCGCCTGGCTTGCAACCAAGCGACCAACCGCGACCCGGTCCTCGACTACGACGAGGCGCTCCTGCGCGACGCGCTGCACCGCCTGGAACGCCGCGGGCTGACGCGCCTGGCGAGCGGCGCGGGCAGCCGCGCGGCCAAGTACCGCCACCTGCTCGCCGAAGCGCTGCCGCTGCGCGAGGACGAGCAGGCGCTCGTCTGCGTGCTGATGCTGCGCGGCGCGCAGACGCCGGGGGAGCTCAAGCAGCGGACCGAGCGGATGCACGCCTTCGCGGATCTCGCCGGCGTGCACGACACGCTTGCGCGGCTGATCGAGCGCGGCCTGCTCGAGCGTCTCGAGCGCCGCCCCGGACAGAAGGAGGAGCGCTACGCGCACCTCCTGCAGGAGAGCGCTGAGGAGCAGGACGACGAGCCCCGCCACATGCAGCCCACCGAGTGCCCCGCTCAGGCCGAGGAGAACGCGCCCACGGCGGCGATCGACGCGTTGAGGGAGCTGGGCGGACGGGTGGAACGCCTCGAGCGGCAGGTCGCGATGCTGGCGCAGGCGCTGGAAGCTGACGGGGCGGACCCCGACGGGCGGTCGTCACGCGAAGCGGTGGGGGAGGGACGGCCGTGAGCCACGCATACCTGCTCGCCGCCTCCTCGGACACCGCCACCGGCGTGGGCATCCCGCTCGCGCTCGCCGCGGGCCTGGTGTCGTTCCTGTCGCCCTGCGTGCTGCCGCTGGTGCCCGGCTACCTCTCGACCGTGATCGGCGTGACGCCCGCGGACCTCAAGCAGGGCGTGGGAGCGCGGCGGGTGCTCGTGCCGAGCCTGCTGTTCATCGCGAGCTTCTCGGCGATCTTCATCCTGCTGGGAATGAGCGCGACGGTGATCGGCTCGTCTCTGAACGCCCACAAACACGCGCTCCAGCAGGCCGGCGGGGTCGTGATCATCCTGATGGGCCTCATCTTCCTCGCGACGCCGTTCGTGCGGCTGCTCAACCGCGAGTGGCATTCCGAGGGCCTGCTGCGCCTGGCCGGGCGCGGCGGACCGATCGTCGCCGGCGCCGCGTTCGCGATCGCCTGGACGCCGTGCACCAGTATCACCCTCGGTGCGATCCTCACGCAGGCTGCGATCTCCAACTCGGCCGCGCACGGGGCGCTCCTGCTGGCCTTCTACTCGGCCGGCCTCGCGATCCCCTTCCTGCTCATCGCGCTCGCCTTCGAGCGGATGACCTCCGCGCTGACGGTGGTCAAGCGCCACTTCCCTGTCATCATCGCGACCGGAGGCGCGGTGATGATCGTGCTCGGCGTCCTGATCCTCACCGGCGAGTTCACGATCCTCAACTCGCGCGCAAACGAACTGCTTCAGGGCACCGGGTTCGACGTGTCGAACATCTGATAGCCGAGCCCGCTCAGCCGACCGGCTGGGCAACGTCCGGGTCGCCCTCGCGTGCGCGGCGGCGCTCCAGGAAGCGCGTTTCCCAGGCGCGCTGGTTGCGCTTGGCGTCGAGCACAAATGGCGAGAAGCCGATCGCCTTGACGATCGCCCGGTTGATCGCCGACTCGGGGAAGGGGAGGGGGCGCAGGACATCGACGAACAGCACTACGCGCGTCTCGTCGGTGCCGTTCCAGACCTCGTGGTTGAACGTGTCGTCGAAGATGAGGCTCTTGCCCTCCTCCCAGTGGCGAACGTCGTCCCCGACCCGGATCCTGCAGGCCTCGGCGTCCTCGGGCACGATCAACCCGAGGTGGTAGCGCAGCACGCCCTTGTAGGGGCCACGATGGTCAAGGATGTGCTTGCGGGGGGAGAGGATCGAGATCATCGCGGTCTTCATCCCCGGGATCTCGCGCATCAGGGCCGCCGTGCGCGGGCACATCTCGACGCCGAGCTTGGCCTCGAAGCCGTAGCCGTAGAGGAAGAACGTCTTCCAGCGGTCGTCGTCTGTGATCTCGATCTGGTCCTTGGAGATGTCCTGGAAGTTCGCCAGCTCGGCATGGTCCTCGAGCAGACGTTCGGCCTCCGCGCGGATCACCGTCCAGTTGTCCTCGATGTGCTCCACCCAGGGGAAGCGCTCGAGCGGTAAGAAGGTCGCGTAGCCGACGAGCGAGCGCCGCCCGATGAAACGCTCGATCGGCGCGAGGACTCGTTCCCCGACCGCGATCGTCCACTCTACGACGCGCTCCCACAATGACTTCGACATGATCGCCTCCAGTGGGACTGTTCCGCGCCACCTTAGCGAATGGTCACGAGCGGATGGGAACGCTTTCCGGTGGCGCATGCCGCCACCGGCGAGGACGCACATGTGCGTCCTCGATGACACGCCGCATGCGGCGTGTCTCCAGATGGGCGCATGCGCCCATCTGGATCACGTCAGGGTGTTTTAGGCGGCCTCGCGCAGCGCGGCGAGCTCGGGCGACTCGGCGAGCTTCTTCAGGGCCCGCTGCTCGAGCTGAGATGCGCGCTCCGCCGAGAATCCGAGCCGCTTGCCGATCGCGGTGAGCGTCTGGGGCTCCTCGCGGCCGGTGCCGAATCGCAGCGTGAGCACCTTGCGCTCCGTTTCGGGCAGCTGCGAGATCGCCTCGTGGACGATCCGCTCGCGCTCGTTGTCCCAGGCGGTCTCCTCCGGCACCTCGGCGTCGGAGGGGAGCAGGTCGCCGAGCGCCGTGTCGCCGTCTTCGCCGATCTGCTGGTCGAGGCTGACCAGGGCGGCCCGCTGGTGGCGAACCTCCTCCACCTGCTCGATCGGCAGCCCGGTCTCCTCGGAGAGCTCCTCGAGGGTCGGCTCGCGCCCGAGCCGAACGGACAGCTCGCGCTCGACACGCCCGACCTTGCGGGAGCGCTGCGCTACGTGGACGGGCAGCCGGATCGTGCGGCCGGAGTTCTCCAGGCCGCGCTGGATCGCCTGGCGGATCCACAGCGTGGCATAGGTGGAGAAGCGAAAGCCCTTGCGCCAATCGAACTTCTCGCTGGCGCGGATGAGGCCGAGCATGCCCTCCTGGACGAGGTCGCCGAGCGGCAGGCCCTGGTTCTGGTAGCGCCGGGCGTTTGAGGCGACCAGGCGCAGGTTGGAGTTGACGAGCAGTTCCTTGGCGTGCAGGTCGCCGCGCTCGATCCGCTTGGCCAGGTCGATCTCCTGGGCGGGCGCGAGCAGGGGGTAGCGGCGCGAGTGGGCCAGGAGCTGGTCGACCGCCTCGGGGATGAACGTGTCGGGGGTGCTCACGTCGATGTGCTCGATGGGGCTGTCGAGCCGCTCCGGGGAAGCGGCCGACTCGTGGTCAGCGACGTGCTCGACCGCGTCCGCGTCCTGCGCGGCGGCCATGGGGTCGAGTGTTAGAGTTGAGTTCACGGGGGAATCTGACATTGGCGTCCTTCTTAATCCGATGCTTGGAGTCGGAATTATACGCCTCGATAGTTGCGTTGTCAATTATTTTTGAGGGAGCGAGTTCTCGATGCTCGTTCGACGCATCATGCGCGCATACCTTCCCGACGGATCACGAGGGAGATCCGCCCAGATGCGGTCTAAAACCCGGCAGCGAGCCAAAAGAAGCGCGATACCGAGGGCTGACAGCGATATCGGCGAGCGCCGCCATATGGCTGAGCGCAGCAAGCTAAGCTCGGCGCATGATGACAGACCTCTCATCTCAGGTAGTCGCCGTGACGGGTGCGTCCTCGGGCATCGGCGAGGCCACCGCGCTGGCCTGCGCGCGCGCCGGAGCCGCGGTGGCGCTCGCCGCCCGGCGTAGCGATCGCATCGAAGCGCTGGCCGCGCGCATCACCGAGGAGGGCGGCCGCGCGATCGCGCTGCCCACCGACGTGGGAGAGGAGTCGCAGGCACGCGACTTCGTCGAACGGACGCATTCCGAGCTCGGCCGTCTGGACGTGCTCGTCAACAACGCGGGCGTGATGCTGCTCGGACCGATCGAGAGCGCTCCCACGGAGGAGTGGCGGCGCATGATCCACGCGAATGTGTTCGGCGTCCTGTACTGCACGCACGCGGCCCTGCCGTTGATGCGCGAGCAGGGCTCCGGTCACATCGTCAACGTCAGCTCGGTGGCCGGGCGCGTGGCCCGCGCCGGCTCGGGCGTCTACAACCTGACGAAGTTCGGCGTCGGCGCGTTCTCGGAGTCGCTGCGCCAGGAGGGTGTGGCGATGGGCGTGCGCGTGACCACCATCGAGCCGGGCGCGGTCGCCACGGAGCTGGCCGCTCACAACCGCCCGGAGGTCCTCGAGCAGATGGCCAAGCGCTTCGCCGGCGTCACTCCGCTCGCCGCCGAGGACGTCGCGGGAGCGATCCTCTACGCAATCGGCCAGCCGGCCAACGTGAGCGTCAACGAGGTGCTCGTCCGGCCCAGCGGACAGGGGGGATAGCGCCACGGCGCCGACGCATCGCGCGGTCAGTGCCACTGTGTCGTGCGCCAGTTGTCCGACGGGGACTCGGGCGCCAGCCACGGCGGCAGGCTCAGCTCCAGGCGCGCGCCGAGGGCGCTGATGTAGGGCTCATACGACGCTCGCATCCGCCGCAGGCGTTCTTCGATCACCGCCGTCTCGTTGGCCGGCTCCACGCCGGCCTCGCGCAGTTCTCGCAACAGCTCCTCGAGATCCTCTTTCGGCAGGCGGTCCAGCGCGGGAGCGGTCGGTTCGACGTGGAAGCTGTAGCTGAGGTCGACGATCGCATGGCGCGCGATCGCGTAGGTGAAGCGCGCCGAGTCGACCGTGCCCGGCGGGGCGGCCGCGATCGTGAAGGCGCATGTGTCGAGCACGGTGCACATCGCCGAGAGCCAGTTCTGGTTGACGTGCTGGGAGCGGAAGTAGGCGAGCACCGGATAGGCGAGATGCGTCTCCATCAGCTCCGCCACCCACATCTCCCATCCGCTCAGGTAGCGGTTGAGCGCAGTCCAACCGTCGCGCTGGGTCGAGCGGATCACCAACCGCCCCGCGCTCGGCGGGGAGCCGGCGCGCGAGTCGAGCTGGGAGACGGTCGCCTCGCGGCTGGAGAATGCCTGGTAGAGCGAGGGCAGATAGCCGATCACGATCGCGATCACCGCCAGGCCGCTGGCGGCGTCGATCACCTGCACCGCGCGGGCGAAGGTGCTCTGCGCCGACAGGCCCGCCGGCGCGCTTGCCGCCATCGTGGCGGCACTGAAGTAGAGGTCGCTGCCGAAGTCCACCCTGCCTCTGATGAGCAGATGCGAACCTCCGGCCCACTGCAGGCATGCGTATCCGAGCATCATGGCGAGGACCCACAGGACCAGGTTCAGCAACAGGCCGAACGGGCCGTAGATCCCGAGCATCGTGTCCGCCGCCTGGGCGGGGAGCATCCTTGCCAACCGGCGCCACGGCCGCCACGCGTACACAAAGACCGAGCGCACGATCTTGGGGTCTCGCTTGACTCGACGGGGCAGCAGGAAGGCGACGAAGATCTCGACCAGCATCAGCAGGACGAGCGCGCCGCCGAGAGCCCCGACGATGATCTGAATCATCGCTTGACGATAAGGACCGCGGGGGACGGTACCCCATGGCTCCGTCTCGGTCCGCTGCGGCCGGTTCTCAGCTCGGCTGTGAGCGCTGCCCGCGCGGCGCGATGTCGATCAGCTCGCTGACTGCGTGATCGACCTGGAGCGTCGTGTGATCGAGCGCGAAGCGCTCGCGCAGCATCGCCTCCATCTCACGGCGCGCCGCGTGGCAGTCGCAGTCGCCGGACACGAGCACGTGGGCGGAAAGCGCGGGAAAGCCGCTGGTCACCTCCCACACGTGCAGATCGTGGACCTCGACGACGCCCGCCTGCCCGACCAGAGCCACGCCGACCGCCTGCGGATCCAGGCCCTCGGGCGCGGCCTCGAGAAAGACGCGGGCAGAGGCCTTCACGAGCGCGTAGCCCGAACGGATCATCAGGGCCGCGATCAGCAGAGACACGAGCGGGTCGGCGCGCTGAAAGCCGGTCAGCAGGATCACACCGGCGGCGATCGCGGTGCCGATGAACGCGTACAGGTCGGTGAGGATGTGCTGAAAGCTGCCCTCGACGTTCAGGCTCCCGCGGTCAGCTCTCGAGAGGGTTCGCGCCGCCGCCAGGTTGACCACGACGCCGGCCAGCGCCACGATCAGGATCAGGTATCCGCGCACGTGCGGCGGATCGAACAGGCGCCGCACGGCCTCATAGAGGATGAACGCCGCCAGAATCAGCAGCGTCACGCCGTTGGCCTGTGCGGAGAGGATCTCCACGCGGCGAAAGCCGAAGGTCATGGCGCCTCGAGCCGGTCGAACGGCGAGCCGCAGCGCCATCAGCGAGAAGCCGATCGCGCCCGCGTCGGTGAGCATGTGGCCGGCGTCCGAGAGCAGCGCGAGCGAGTGAGCGACGATGCCCACGGCCACCTCGACCGCCATGAATCCGAGGATCAGGGCGAGCGCGAGCCCCAGCCTGCCCTCATCGGCGTCCGCGCTCTGCGCGCGCGTGCCGTGGGCGTGGGCGGAATGGCCATGAGGCATCGGCTCACAATAGGCCGCCGGCGGATGCCTCGCGATGGGTGGGGAGCCTAGTCTCTAGTGGCAATGACGCGGACCGACGCGAACGAGCACGCGCTCACCCAGCAGCGCACGACCCTGGTGTCGATCGCCGTCGCCGGGGCGCTGGTCGTGATCAAGCTCGGGGTCGGGCTTGCAACGGGCAGCCTCGCCATGATCTCGGCGGGGATCGAGTCCAGCGGGGACGTGATCGCCGCCACGCTGACCTTCTTCGCGGTGCGCCTGGGTGGCCGTCCCGCCGATCACGGGCATCCCTACGGCCATCGGCGCGCCGAGAACCTGGGCGCCCTGGGCGAGGCCGCCATCCTGCTGGCGGGTGGCCTCGTGGTGGGAATCGAAGCGGTCAGCCATCTGCTGGCCGGCGCCCGGGCTCCGGTCCTGCACTGGTACCTGTTCGCCGTGATCGCTGCCGCGCTCGTCCTGGATCTCAGCCGGACGACCGTGTCGCTCGCCGCCGCCCGCCGCTACGACAGCCCCGCGATGCGCTCGAACGCGTTCCACTTCGCCAGCGATATGGCGGGATCGCTCGCGGTGCTCGCCGGCCTGCTCGCCGTCCACGCGGGCTTCCACCAGGGCGATGCATTGGCCGCGCTTCTCGTCGCCGCGATCATCCTGGCGGCCGCCGTCAGGCTCATCGCCGAGAACGCGGACATCCTCATGGATCGCACGCCGACCGAGGCACAGGCCGCCGCCGAGCGCGCGATCGGGGAGCTGGCCGGCGATATCGAGCTGAGCCGACTGCGGCTGCGCGAGTCCGCCGGGCGTTACTTCGCCGACGTGGTCGTCAGCGTCCCGCCCGGCCAGGCCGTGGTCGAGGGGCACGTGGCGGCGGATCTGGTCGAGGGGGCCCTCGAGAGGGCCCTGCCGGGCAGCGATGTCGTCGTCCACGTCGAGCCACGCCGTCAGGGCCTCGACCTGCGCGACCGTGTCCTGGCGATCGCCCTGGCCGAGCCGCTGGTCAAGGAGGCGCACGACATAACGATCTTCGAACGGGGCGGGTCGGCGACCGTTTCGCTGCATCTGAAGTTCCCCGCCGACCTCGATCTGCGCTCGGCGCACGAGATCGCCGAGCGCGTCGAGCAGGCGATCCGGGCGCGACCCGGCGTGGCCGACGTGCAGACCCATCTGGAGCCGCTCGAGCGGCCGCTCAGCGCCCAGCGATCGGATGAGCGCGCGGACCTCCAGACGACGCGTGAGATCGAGCGACTCGTGCGCGAGGTGACGGGCGCCGATCCGCAGATGGTGAAGCTGCTCGCCACCGACGCCGGCCGTGTCCTGTTCGTCACCCTGGACGTCGGAGCGGGGGAGTCCCTCACCGGCGCGCACGAGCTGGCCGGTGAGCTGGAGGAGGCGCTGCGCAAGCGGATCGACGGCGTCGCGGAGGTGATCGTTCACACCGAGCCGTAGGCGCCGGCGCGGGGAGAGAGCGTCGCCGGTGACACACGCGCACGCCTACCACGGGGACATTTCAATCCAGGTGGATGACGACCTGGGCGAGAGGAGCTCGCTCGGGCACCCGCTGCTCCTGCACCGGGTGACCGAGATACAGGACTCCCACGGGCGTCTCCTGCGGCGCGAGGCCGAGGATCTCGCGGGCCTCGATGCCGTCCAGCAGCGCCACCGTGCGCCAGTAGCCGGCAAGGCCGCGAGCGTGGGCGCCCAGCAGCACCAGATAGGCGGCGACTGCCGTGGCGAGCAGGTCCTCGCGATCCTGAGCCGGATCTCCAGCCAGGTGCGCGCTCACGGCGATCAGGGTCGGCGCGCGCTGCAGCTTGACCGCCGAACCGAGCTCCTCGGCCTCGGCCAACGCCATCAGGCGGTCCCGCGTGAGCGGGCCGAGCACGCGGAACCGCCAAGGATTGGTGAGACGGTGGTTGGGCGCCCACCTGGCGAGCTCGAGCAGGCCTTCCAGCACCGCGGGGTCGAGCCGCGCGGCCGCAAAGGCCTTGTGCGTCCGGCGCGTGCGGATAGCCTTCTCCACGTCCATGTCACAACGGTAGAGGGGTGTCACCCATCCTGCACCGGAGCGGCACGAGGCGCCGGGCATGAGAGGCCATGAGGGGTCGCGCCGCCATACCCGCCCAGCCCGGATCGGAACCAGCCATGAAGACCTTCAAGACTTGGGATGACATCCAGATCGCCTACCAGGAGTGGGGAGGGGCGACGGCGTCGTCACCGCCCGTCGTGCTCCACCACGGCTTCGTGGCCGACGCGAACGCCAACTGGGTCACACCGGGAGTCGCCGACCCGCTCGCCGTGCGGCCCGAGGTGCTTGTTGCTGCGTTGCCGAGCGCGACGCCGAAGCTCGTCTCAGGCAACCACATGGCGGCCGTGGCAGACCCACAGTTCGCACAGGCCATCGTCGAGTTTGTCGCGCTCGGCGACCAAGCTGATGGTTGAACGGGGATGAGCCCCGGCGAGATCGTCGCGATCGCTCTGGCGGGGCTTGCGGCGGGCACGATCAACACGGTGGTTGGCAGCGGGACGTTGATCACCTTCCCGGTGCTCCTGGCGTTCGGGTATCCGCCGGTGACGGCGAACGTCTCGAACACGCTCGGGCTGGTGCCCGGCTCGGTCTCCGGGGCGGTGGGCTATCGCCGCGAGCTGGCCGGGCAGGCTCGGCGCGTGCTGCGGTTGGGGGTGATGTCGGTGGCTGGGGGCATCACGGGCGCGGTCCTGTTGCTGGTGCTGCCCCAGGCGGCGTTCAAGGCGGTCGTGCCGGTGTTCATCGCGGCTGCGCTGATCCTCACGCTCCTGCAGCCGCGCCTCGGCCGGTGGCTTCTGAAGCGTGAAGTCGATCTCGAGCGCAGGGGAAGCATCCTCACCGGGCTCGCGGTGTACCTGACCGGTGTCTACGGCGGCTACTTCGGCGCCGCCCAGGGGATCCTGCTGCTGGCGATCCTCGGTGTGGCGCTGGCGCAGGATCTGCAACGCACCAACGCGTTGAAGAACGTCCTGGCGGGCCTCGTCAACGGCGTGGCGGGCGTGTATTTCATGTTCGCCGCGCACGTTGAGTGGGGCCCGGTGGCGATCATCGCGGTGACCTCGATCGCGGGCGCCCAGCTGGGCGCCCGCTACGGACGCCGCCTGCCGCCGCCGGCGCTGCGCGGGATAATCGTGGCCGTGGGCATCTTTGCGATCGTGCGTCTGCTGATCTACTGAAGAGGAGCACAGGATCGATGCGAGAAACCAGAGGAGCGAGGCGATGAGCAGCGAGCGCAGAGGGGCCAAGGCCGACGTGCTGGTCGTCTTTGGCATCACGGGCGACCTCGCCAAGAAGATGACGCTGCGCTCGCTCTATCGGCTGGAGCGTCGCGGACTGCTCGACTGTCCGATCGTAGGCGTCGCCGTTGAGGACTGGACGCTCGAGCAGCTGCGCGAGCATGCGCGCGAATCGATTCTCACCGCCGGCGAGCAGCTGGACGAGGAGATCTTCAAGCGATTGGCGCAGCGGCTCTCCTACGTGAGTGGCGACTTCACGTCTGGCGCCACCTACGAGCGCCTCAAGCAGTCCGTGGGCGGAGCGCGCGCACGCGTCTTCTACCTGGAGACGCCTCCGTCGCTGTTCGGGACAGTCGTGCAGGGCCTGTCGCGGGCCGGCCTGCTCGTCGACGCGCGCGTGGTGGTGGAGAAGCCCTTCGGCCACGATCTCGCCTCGGCGCGCGCGCTCTCGGCCGAGCTGCACCAGTATCTGCAGGAGCCACAGCTGTACCGGATCGACCACTTCCTCGGCAAGATGGGCCTCGAGGAGCTCCTGTATCTGAGGTTCGCCAACTCGATGCTCGAGCCGGTGTGGAATCGCAACTACCTGGCGTGCGTGCAGATCACCATGGCCGAGGCCTTCGGTGTGGAGGACCGCGGACACTTCTACGATCCGGTCGGGGCGCTGCGCGATGTGGTGGTCAACCATCTGATGCAGCTACTCGCGGCGGCCGCGATGGAGCCGCCCGCCGGCAACGACCCGAACACGATCAAGGACGCTAAGTTCGCCGTGTTCCGCGCGATCGCGGATGCGGACCCTGCGCGTTACGTGCGCGGACAGTACGAGGGCTACCGCGACATCGCCGGTGTCGCGGCGGACTCCACCACCGAGACATACGCGGCGCTGCGCCTGGAGATCGACAACTGGCGCTGGTCCGGCGTGCCGTTCTTCGTTCGCACCGGCAAGCAGCTGCCCGTGACACAGACGGAGCTGCGCCTCGTCTTCAAGCACCCGCCCCGGCTGGGTTTCACCACCGGTTCACACCGCCGCCCCCAGGCCAGCCAGATCGTCGTCAAGCTGGACCCGTCGACCGGCGTCAGGATCGTGCTGGACGCCCAGCGCGCCGACAGGGCCGGCCCTCAGGAGATCCAGCTCGATATGGAGTTCTCCGCGGAGGGGGGCGAGGGCGCGACGCCGTATGAGGTGCTCCTGCACGCGGCGCTCATCGGCGACAGCACCCACTTCACGCGTGAGGACAGCGTCGAGGCGTGCTGGCGGATCGTGCAACCCCTGCTCGATGCGCCGCCGGCCGCGCATCCCTACGCGAAGCAGTCGTGGGGGCCGTCTGACGCCGAGCGGCTGACCAGCGGGTTCGGTGGCTGGCACGGACCGTGGATCGCCTCCTGAGCCCAGTCAGCGGCGGCGATGGAGCAACGTCGTGACGAGCCTGGTGAGACGCGTGGCGCGCACATTCGCCTCAGCCTTGGTCAGCGTGCCGGCCTTCACGCTCAGGGCGAGCCGCTCCCTGAGCGCCGTGAGGACAGCATCCTCGAGGCCCGCTTCTGACCTGCCGCGCGTCGCGCTGGCGATCTCGGCGAGGGTCTTGCCCGAGCGCAGTTCGCCGCCCAGCCGCTTGGCGCTCAGGCCGAGGTAGCGTCGGGCGGCGACGCGAGCGCCGTAGCCCAGGGCACCCGCGCCGGGGACCGCGTCGACCTTCACGGCCACCCGCTTGGGCAGGCTCGCGAGGGCCGCTTCCAGCGTGGCCCTGTTCGCCGCCACCAGCACGGCGATCAGGCCGGCCCGCGAGCGCCCGGGAGTGGCGTCGGCGATCTGCGCGAGGGACTTGCCCGCTTGCACCTCGCCCTTCACCTGCGTGGCCGACAGGCC
>JADGPK010000107.1 GCA_017882445.1 Solirubrobacteraceae bacterium | reverse complement strand
CGGGTCGGTCGTTGGCGTTCTTACCGTCTCCGCATCCTGGGGCGCTCTTGTCTCGGTTCCGGTGCGAGTCGCCGCCGCACCCCCTTCCAGCCCTGCGCCTCCCGATAACCAGCCGTCCCCACACCGACCGGCACCGGGGGTCGGGTCTTGAATCGTGCGCTCTGACGCGGGGGTGACGGAGCTGGCGCCGTTCGCGGCCCGCTGACGGCGCCCAACTGCCGTGCGGCGACGATGTCGTGGGAGATATCCGCCGACGAGGCGGGCGCATCGTTCGAGGTCGTACCCGTCTCGGAGCTCCCGCCCCTCGATCGCGACGATATACCGTCGTCCGCTCGGAGGAACGCGAGTGCGGCTGCCACTACTACGAGGCGGACTGGCCAGCAATCGCCAGCGCCGCTGTGGCGATCTTCGAGGAGAGCATCGACCCGCTCGACGATGACGCAATCTTCGCCCGCGTCAAGCAGCCGGCCTCGACGCCGAAGGGTGCGGGTGGCTTCTGACGCTGTTCAGTCCGAACCTCGACGAGGCCGTCGGCGAGCAGTCGCTTGACGGGCTCGCGCAGCCGGTGGCTATGGCAGTCGTGGTCTCGCGTGCCGCGGCCCGGTTGCCGCAGGCGTAAGGGTCAGGGGTGCCCGATCGTCGTGCGCTGCTCGATCAGCAGCGAGTGTGGTGGTGCGAGGTCGACGCCGTCGGGGTCGTTGAGGTATCCGGGCGCGCGGCCCGGCTGGCCGGTGTGGCCGTACTGCCAGACGATCCTGTTTGTGTGTGGGTCGATCACGATCACGCGGTCGTTGTCGTCGTCGTTGAGGAGGATGTCGCCGTTTGGGAGTGGCGTTGCGAGCGAGGGGTGGTTGAGTGGGGGGTCGCCGGGGCGGGGCTGGTAGCGCCAGTGCAGGCGTCCGTTGCGGTCGAACGTTTCGAGTCCGCCCGGGCTGGTGTAGTCGACGCTGAGGTAGAGGCCCGGCCTGATCTCGTTGGAGTCGGAGGGGTAGCTGAAGCCGGGGGGGTGCCAGGAGCGGATTACTGTGCCGGCGAGGGTGAGTTCGTCGACCCAGTCGCCGTTGATCTCGGTGACGAGGAAGTGGCCGTTGCGCATTGGGAAGGCGCCGTTGGGGCTGCCCCAGTGGCGGGGCGGGGAGTGGTAGCAGTTCTGCGTGGTGGTGCCGTAGATCCGGCGTGGTCGGTGCTCGCCGATCTTGATCAAGAGCAGGCGGCAGTTCTTGATGTCGGCGGTGAAGATCCAGCCGCCCGGGAGCAGCATGGCGTCGTCGGGGTTCCAGAGCCGGTTCGGACCGCTGCCGGGGACGCCGGGTTTGCCGTAGCGGTAGACGATCCGACGGCTGGCGGTATTGAGCACGCTGATCACGAAGTTGTCTTCTTGGGTGGCGATGATCTGCTTGCCGTCTGGGCTGAAGAAGGCATCGTCGGGGACGCGGAAGCTTTGCCCGGCTCGCAGGTCGCCCGGCCGCGGGAACTGCCAGATGATCTGCCCTTTCGGGTTGACGATCAGGAGCCGGTTGTTCGAGCGGTCGGCGATCAGTACCGGGCCAGGTAGCACGGCCGGATCCGAGCCCGGCGCGAGCTGTCCCCTCGTCAGCGGGTGGAACACACGCGCCTTGGTCGGGGCAGCCAGATGCACGCGGGTTCCGTTTGCGCCACAGCCGCCGAGCGCGAGCAGGGCTGCCGCAACGATCAGAAGTGACTTCAACTCACACCTCCGGCTTCGCCAGCCGGATACCAGCGGCGGAACCGGGTCGAGCCTGAACACAGGCAACGACGCGAGCGCAGCCGCAGCGTCGACGGCGGTCGCCTGCGGCTCGGCGCACCCGTGCGCCGACGCTCCCGCGGGCAGGACTCGAACGCGAACGTCTCCAGCGGTACCGCCTGGGCGTAGACGATCTCCTCGACCTCGCGCACGAACGCTTCCTCTCCGTCCGGGAGCCCCGCCCTGCGGAGCACGAGCCCGTGCTCGGCGTCGAGCAGCGGCTCTGCCTTCTCGATGCCTACCTCAAGCTCGCGCGGACGATGGTGCTCCGCTTCATCTGTGTCGCAGCCGAAATTCGCGTGCGTCCGCGGATTCGCGGTCTTCCGGACGTAGACGGATCTCTGGCACCTCACACCCGTCCGCAGATTCTGAATGCAGCCGTGCTCGGTTCCATCCGGGGAAACCACCTACTGAGAGCGCGAACAAACATTGCGGTCCTCACGACGGAGGATGGCCGGAACCGGCCGCACCTGGCGCGTTTGACCAGCGGCCTGTTCTGGCTCGAGAATCGCAGCGTGTCAGAAAGCAGCGCCGCTGCGGGCGTTCCGCGCAGATCGCGCGAGCAGCGGCTGCGTGCCCTCGAGCAGGCAAACGAAGTTCGGACGGCGAGAGCGGAGCTGAAGAAGGAGCTCGCGTCGGGAAAGATCGAGCTGGTGCAGATCCTCGCCGACCCACCCCCGTGTGTGAGGACAGCGCGAGTGCGCGATGTCCTCTTGGTGCTGCCGAAGATCGGCTCGGTCAAGGCCGCTCGCATCCTTGCCCACTGTGGGATCGCTCACTCGAAGACGCTTGGCGGTCTGACTGAGCGGCAACGGGGCGAGCTGAGCAACTTCTTCCGCTCCTGAACACCAGACGCGGTCGGTGCCCGCTTGCAAGGGCCAGCGCCGCGTAGTCAGCGGGCGGGTCCGACCTACCTTCGTCGCCGTGCCCGGTTCGGTAGCCGTCGCGGTGTTCCGAGCGGATCAAGCGCGCGTTGAAATGCAAGCCACGCGCGCCTCCGGAAGCGCTCGGTCGGCCGTGGAAGTTCGGACGAGCGGGTAGACCTCTGCCTGGGGCGACTCCAATTCACACCAGTAGGACAACCAACGGGTAGGCGCTGCGGGTACGGGTGCCCGCTCCGTGGCGATTTAGGCGGCGGCTGCATGCAGTTCAGCGCGAAGGTCGGTCACGTTCTTCTCGATCACGACGCCATACTCGGACGCTTCTGACAGCTTCTTCGCGGTCTCTGTACCGGAGAGGAACACAAAGCGCACGCTCGGATAAACGTCGAGAATCGCTCGCGCCGCCGAGATCCCATCCATGCGCGGCATCGTGATGTCCATTACGACCAGATCGGGACGCAGGTCGCGCGCAAGCTGCACAGCAACCTGTCCGTCAGCCGCCTGCTCGACAACATCCGCGACATCTCCGAGCAGAGCGACGACAAGCGTGCGAAACGCATCGTTGTCGTCCACGACCAATGCACGCATAAGACCCCTCTGCCGCCCAGAACCCCGACCGGTCTCGATTATGTCCAGGTTTGGCAGCGCTCTCGACATCGATCGCTCGCATTCGTCGTGCCAGCCTGCGGTGCTTCACCTCATTCGCGCCAGACTTTCATCGTGAGGAGGTCGTTGATGAAGCTGCAACTGATCGCGGCGACGGGCCGGCCTCATGTGCCGCCGACGGCCGAACGTCCCATCAGCGGTTTAGGCGGCTGCCTCCGACTTCTGCCGTGCGGCGCCCAATGCGCGGGTGAGTTGCCACTGCCAATACACGATCCCCAGCCGATTCGCCTCCAACAAACCCTCGTCGGCGCCGGCATCACGCAGGCCCTGACGCTGCCGGATCAGCTCGTTGAGGATCAAGCGCGCCCGCTCCGCGGTTGCCGGATCCCGGCTCATCTCGGCGCCCGCCAGAGCAAGGCCGCTGACGCGCCGGCATAGGCCGCGAGCGAGAGCCCCGCAGCGATCCCCAGTGCACCAGGTCGGCGCCGGGACCGCGAAGACATCCTTCGTCGCTTCCCCATCGCCCCTCCCCCGTCGTGTTGAGCACAAAGTGTGCGCGCCTGAGGCCGTTGTCGTACTGGCCGGACGGCTGGTCCATGTCGGCGGCGTGTGGGGGTGCCAAAACTCGGTGCGCGCCCCGATGCCGGACGGCTTGCTGCGCGGTACGTCATTCACACCGTCGGCCCCGTTTGGCGAGGTGGCGGACACGGACACGCGCGGCGCCAGACGAATCACTGACTGACCACGAATCACTGACTGCCGTGCCGGGACGCCCCACGGTGTCGCAGTTTGGCGGAACTGCGACACGCTCCCCTCTGTGGGACAAAGGCTGCGCAACCCCCGCTCAGCGATGGACGCCACCGGGTCGATGCGCGCGCCGGCTGCCGCTCGAAAGGTCCCGAATCGGGACCCGGCCTCCCAACGGAGGTCCCGAATCGGGACCCCGCCTCCCAACGAAGGCAGTCGAGGATGGGAAGTCTTCCAGGATCACCGCGCTCGTCGCGGCTCGCTACGCTCAAAAGCGTGCCCAACGGTCGGAGAGGGTTGGCTGCGGGACTGCTGGTCGTAGCATCTGTCTTGTCCATCGCGACGGTCGAAGTTCGCGTCTGGAAAACGGGCGACCCCTACTACCGCTTTCTCATCTGGAACCTGGTGCTCGCTTGGGTGCCGCTGGTGTTGGCTTCTGCCGCTTATTCCTCGGCGGTTCGTTCGAGGCGCAAGCTCGTCGTGCCCTTGAGCATCGCCTGGATCCTTTTCTTCCCAAACGCACCCTACGTTCTCACGGACTTCATCCACCTCAACGGTGAGCATGCTGCGGCACCTGTCTGGTACGACGCGCTGATGATCTCATCGTGCGCATGGACGGCGCTGCTGATTGGTCTCGCATCGCTGTACCTCATGCAGATGGTGGCGCAGCGTGCCCTCGGCACAGCCTGGTCATGGGCTGGCGTCGTCGCCGCGCTCGCGCTCGCAAGCTTCGGGGTTTACCTCGGCCGCTTCGTTCGCTTCAACTCATGGGACGCACTCATCCGCCCCCGCCGAGTCGCGAATGTCATCACACATCAGCTTGAGAACCCCTTCCAGCACCCGAGAATGCTGGCCGTGCTTGTACTGCTTACAGCGTCTCTGACTGTGGCTTACGCGATCTTGTACGTGTTCGCTGGTTTGCAGCTCGACCTTCCCAAGAACGTGTCCCGCCAGGAGTAGGCCGCCGCCTCGCCTGGCTGGCTCGCCCAGCGTCACGGAGGCCGGGGATCGCATCGAGCAGTTCCCGAGTCGGCTCCCTTGTTCCGGGACGAAGTCCCTAGTCGAGCAGCCGTCCGCCGAGAAGCCGCTCGTGCTGCACCTCGCGCAGCTGGCCTGGATCGAGGAGCGCGGCAACGTCTGCTTCCTCGGCCCGCCTCCGGCGT
>JADGPK010000016.1 GCA_017882445.1 Solirubrobacteraceae bacterium | reverse complement strand
GCAACCCACATGTTCGGCGTGCCCTGCGACGTCACGGGTCTGCAGGAGCTGGCGAGGGGGCACGGGATCGCGCTCGTCTTCGATGCGGCGCAGGCAGTGGGCACGTGGGTCGGCGACCGGCACGTCACAGGCTTCGGCGACGCAAGCGTGATCAGCTTCAGCGCCACCAAGATAGTCACAGCCGCCGAAGGTGGGATGGCCGTCCTTCGCTGCGAGCGCGCCGCCGAGCGGTTCCGCCGGCTGCGCAACTACGGCATGAGCCCGCAGGGGACCAGCGAGAGTCAGGGCCTGAACGCCAAGCTGTCCGAGCTGCACGCCGCCCTGGGCCTGCTCACCCTCGATGACCTGGAGGAGCAGGTCACGCTCCGCAGCAGGCTGGTCGATTCCTACCGCAGGGCGCTCGAGGATCGAGACGACCTCACCCTCCAGTGCACCCCCGCCGCGTCTCGTCCGACGCCCACCTTCTTCGTGGTCGACCTCGGTGGCGCCCGCGACCGGGTGCGAGAGGCGCTCGCCGCCTGCGGCATCGAGTCGCGTCCCTACTTCCCGGCCCTGCACCTCATGCCGCGGTTCGCCGATATGCGCGGCTCCGGACTGCCTGTGACCGAGCGGCTGGGGGCCAGCCTGCTGGCCCTTCCGCTCTACTCAGCGCTCGAGCCGGCCACGGTGGAGGAGATCTGCGAGGTGATCTGCGAAGCGCTTGACGACTTCCACAGCGTCGAGGGAAAGTAGTCCCACACGATCCCGTCCAAGGCTGGGGCACGCTAGTAAGAAACACTTTGCTTCCACTCATCTGCTGTATACGAGTCTCTAAAATCCCTGCTTGCGGGCCGATGCTGCTCATCGGACTCGACAACCAGGCACCGGACAGGCTCGCAATGGACATCCCCCGCCGCCCAAAGGCATGCTAGAAACGCCGTAATGCTCCGTCGACGCAGGATCTCGCTCGGCGTCGTAGTGCTGGCCGTGGCAGCGGCAGTGCCGACCCTGGTTGCGCTCAATCCACTCGCAAGCTCAGGGGCGGTTAGCGGGAGAGCGCCAACGGCGCCCTCTGGGCAGGCTGCGTTCGCCCAGCAGCTCACGCGGGCTCTCGCGGTGCTGAGAAGATCAGCCACGAGCAACGACGTCCTGCCCGCGCGGCTAAGCCACGCGTTGGAAGCGCTTCACGTGAGCTTCGACCCGGCCCTCGCCCGGAGAGCGCTTGTGACGCACACGGGTACCGATGTCTACCTGGTGCCGTCGGCAACTGGTGTTTGTCTCGTGGACGGCAACCTCAGTGAGGCCAGTTGCTTTTCGACCTCTGCGGTTCTGAGCAGCGGGGCGACGGCGAGCGTCGACTGCTCTCCCACCCTGCCCAACGGCAATACGATCGAGATTGCCGGCGTCATCCCCGATGGCGCGTCCAACCCCGTTGTCGTCCTCGCTGACGGTACGAAGCGGCCGCTTGCCGTAGAAGGCAATGCCTACCTGGAGCAGTTCCGCAGGAGCGATCCCCTACCGAGTCAAATCGAGTGGGAGGCTGCGACTGGACCGGTCGCCGTGAGCGCACGCGTGCCGACCGACGTCGCGACAGAACATTGTGTGGCGAGCGCCGGCGAACTGAGAGCGCTCGAAGCGAGCGGCAAGATCCCACCGGCCCTTGGCCATCCGCCGGCCGAACCTACGCAAACGGTCGAATACAACAGGGGCTGAGCCCGCGAGAGCGCGCGCAGTTTCCGCGACGGCGCTCACCTGTCGGGGCTGAGCGCAGGACTGGCGGTGCCGGTCGAGCTGTCCCCGCTCGAGGGGGTCTGGACGGCTTCAGCTTCTTTGTCGGTCGACCCGGTGGAGTCCGAGACTCCGGGCGAGGGCTGACTGGAGCCGTCTGAGGGCGCGAGGGTGGACGTCTGCACGGGGGAGCCGTTCGTATCAGAGCCTTCCACACCGCTGATCGGACGAATGTCCGCTGCGGGCCTAGGATGCACGTCGATGGGCAACCCACCGGACCCGAACCTCCCAGACCCGCCCTCACCGAGCGCGCCGCTCGGAGGAGGCTGTCTCTGCGGAGCCGTGCGATTCGAGATCACCGCCCCTTTCCTTTCGGCCGGCTACTGCCACTGCACGCGCTGCCAGCGGCGGACTGGCACCGGGTCTTCAGCCAACGGGCGCGTGCCCAAGCCGGGTTTCCGTCTGCTGCAGGGCTCCGAGCGGCTGCGCGCCTTCAAGCCCCCCACCGGGGTCCCCAAGCTGTTCTGCTCGAGTTGCGGATCGGCCCTGTTCAGCGGCGACCCGTTCTCCGATCTGGAGGTCGCCGTGCGACTGGGAGCGCTCGACCGCGATCCCGCCATCCGACCGCAGTACCGACAGTTCGTCGACTCGGCCGTGTGCTGGGAGCCGATACCCGGAGACGATCTCCCGCGCTACCCGGGCGCGCGCGGCGCCTGAGCGCGGTGCAGGGGCCCCGCAGCGTCCTCGCGCCACCACAGGCCCACGTCGAGCTCGCGCGAGTGGATGCGGCGGGGGTCCGCGGTATAGAAGTTCGCGAGCGACCGGTAGCGCTTCTCCGGCGCTCCGCCGCGCCCGGCATCTTTTCGTGTCATCAGGCAACACCCGGCTTTCAATCGGGGGGTTCGAGACGAAGCCTCCCCCGTGCTCCTTAACGACGTGTTACCGAGTCGTAAGGATCGCCGTACTTCTTGCCCAAGCAGAGACGTCACCGGCCCCGATCGGGCCGGTGACACCTTGCTCGTGCGAGGCCTCTCAGGGGTTCAGCCGCTTCTTCAGAGCGCTCGCCGCCGAGAATTTCGCGGCCTTGGAGGCCGCGATCTGGATCGTCGCGCCTGTCGAGGGGTTGCGTCCCTCGCGAGCAGCCCGGTGGCTGACGCTGAACTTTCCGAAGCCCGCAAGTGCGACCTCACCCCCGGCGGCCAGCTCATCTGAGACCACCTCGATCGCCGCCTCAACCACCTGCCGCGCCTGGCTGGCGGCCAGTCCAGTACGCCCGGCGACCTTCTCGGCTAGCTCGTTCTTTGTCATGCCACTCCCTTCTCGAGTGTCGTTGCTGTGAGCAGGCTAACCGCTCGTGAGGACGGCGAAACACGCGATCGGCGTTCTGGGGCGCAGAAAGCGCCCTAATTTCCGGGGAACTCGAGCGGAGCGACCCCCCTCAACGACCCCTCGACGGGCCGATCGACTGCGCTGTGGGCGCTGCGTGACGCCAGTGGGCCGGCCGCGCATGCCGCCCACAGGACGGCCAGCCACGCGCCGCACGCCAGGCCCACGTGGACCCAGACCAGCTCGGTGGGGAGGTGCGTCTCGTACTGATCCAGCCCCACGAACCCCTGCAGCGCGAGCAACACGCACAGGACCGTCAGCGGGCGCTGCACCACCGCCCCGACCGCGCGGCGTCGCGCCATCCACCACACGGCGACCGCCGCCAGGCTGAACAGCAGGGCGATCTCCGCGTGGCGATGGATGACGAAGTCCATCGTGCCTCGCCCGTCGAAGCTCAGCCGGTTGATCCTCTGGCCCGGCGAGCCGCCGGCGTGAGGCCCTGCAGCCGTGGCGGCGGTCCCCGCGAAGATCGTCAACGCCCCGAACGCCGCGAGCCCGCGCAGCGCGAGAACGACGGTGCGATCCACCGCGCCGGCGCTCGGGGCGAGCGACGCCGGCCCGTCCTCGGATGCCGACGCGACGCCCGGGGAGGGCTCTCCCGACGCCTGCCTCGTCCGCCACACGAGCAGCACAGCAGCCAGCAGGATCAGCATCGAGAGCGCGAAGTGGCCCATCACCCAGCCGTAGTCCAGGGCTCCTTTGACCGTGAAGCCGCCGAGGATCGCCTGGGCGATGACGCCGAGCGGGAGCAGCGCCCCCAACCACGTGAGCTCGCGGCGATAGGGGCGGCGCCTGAGCGCCCCAACCCAGGCCACACCGGCCGCCAGCACCACAGGGACGCTCATCAGCCGGTTGGAGAACTCGATCACCGCGTGCGTGTTCAGCGGCGGGTAGACGTTGCCGTAGCACTTTGGCCAGGTCGGACAGCCGAGCCCCGAGCCCGTCAGGCGCACCGCCGCACCGCTCAGCACGATCAGGGTCAGGGCCGTCAATGCCGCGTAGGCGATCCAGACATACTGGGCCGGCGTCACCGTGTAGCCGTTGGTGCGCGTGCGCAGGCGCTTCAGACGGCGGTGCATCGCCCCTGAGGATGCCACTCCAACGGCAGCTCCTCGGCGATCTCGCTCAGCCGCGGTGCCTGCGCATCACGGTCGGAGACGGTCAGCTCCTCGACCGGCAGCGACCACTCGACGCCGATGTCCGGGTCATCCCAGGCGATCCCCCGTTCGACCTCCGTGTCGTAGTAGGCGGTCTGCTTGTAGAGCACGTCCGCGACGTCGCTCAGCACGCAGAAGCCGTGGGCGAACCCGACCGGGACATACAGCTCGCGCATGCTCTGCTCGTCGAGCTCCACCGCCTCCCACCGCCCGTAGGTCGGCGAGCCCCGCCGCAGGTCCACGCCGACGTCGAGGATGCGCCCGCGCGCGCAGCGCACGAGCTTGGCAACGCCGCTGCCGACCTGGAAGTGAAGGCCCCTGACCACCCCGCGCGTCGAGCGCGAGTGGTTGTCCTGCACGAAGGACTGCTCCGCCGGGATCCCGATCTCCTCATGCCATGCTCGTCGATAGGTCTCCAGGAAGAAGCCCCGCTCGTCGGCGTAGGAGTCGGGCTCGATCGCCACGAGACCGGCGAGACGGGTCGGCAGGACGCGCATACGCGCAAGAGAGTAACCGTCGGCGACCGACACGGGCGTTGGCTTCGACGAACTCTCCAAAGACTTGCGACGGGAGGCCACTATTTGATACCGGACGTGGCCAGCGTCGCGCCTACGGCACACCAGGACGCCAAGCACTCGCGCTGGCTGCCCGAGGAGATCCATAACGCACGGTGTAAAATCAATGATTGTGACGCCGAGGGAGCCCGCCAAGGGCACGCCTGAGTGGTTTGAGCTCGATAAGCGCCGCAACGAAGCGGCGACGCGGGCGAGATTGCGCCGGGACGCCGCCAAGCCACTGGGCGAGAACCTCAAGGAGGGAGTCGCGCTCTCCGCGTTCGCTCAGCGCTTCGCCGCCGCGTTTGCGAAGCTCCACCATTCATGACGTCGGGGTTCGACGCAGCGGAGCTTTTCGCTCGACTGCACGAGGCAGGTGTCCGCTACGTCGTCATTGGCGGCTTTGCGGTCATCGCTTACGGCGCCCAGCGGGCACTCGAGCGAGTTCCTGGAAGCGGCTCGGCGACGCTCTTTGACTGAAACGCAGCCCGCCGCCTTGAAGCTGCCACCCATGCCCTCGACCACAGCAGAGGCGTGGACGCCCGGGCCCGATCGCCCGCCGCCGCCCGAGCACTCCGTCCACGTGTGGCGAGCCGACCTGACAGCGGTCGACGACGAGGTGGGTGACCTGCTCTGCACCGAGGAGCGCCGCCGCGCACAGCGGATGGCGAGTGCGCGCGACCGCCACCTCTGGACGCGCTCTCGCGGGGTCCTCAGGAGCCTGCTCGCGCGCTATGTGGGGAGCGACCCGAGCGGGCTCCGCTTCACGACGGGCGCGCACGGCAAGCCTTCGCTCGACCCGGCCGACGCGGCGAGCGGCGCGGCCGAGGTCACGCCGCGGGTGTCGTTCAACCTGTCGCATTCAGGCGAGCTCGCCCTCTATGCGGTCACCGACGGCGGCGCCGTCGGTGTCGATGTCGAGCGCGCTCACCGACCGATCGACGCGCTCGCGGTCGCCGCGCGCGCCTTCGGCCCTGTCGAGGCGACGCGCCTGGCGGCCCTCGATCCGGTGATACGCAAGCGCGAGTTCCTGCAAGCGTGGGTTCGCCACGAGGCCGAGCTGAAGTGCCGCGGCACCGGCATCGGTGGCGGAGCGGCGCCCATCGGCTCGCACAGACCATGGATCGCGCAGCTCGAGCTGGGAGCCGGCGCCGCTGGGGCCGTGGCGACCGACGTCGCGCCCGCGACCCTGTGCTGCTGGGATTGGCCGCCTGGGCCGACCCGTGCCGGCCGTGCCGGCCGTGCCGGCCGTGCCTAGAGGATCTTCACGCTGATCGTCTGGGTGACGGTCTCGCCGTGCACCACCGCGGTCAGCGTCGTGTGCACACCGTGTTGCTTGCGGATCAGTGCCATCAGCTTTGGCGACACGCGCATCGGCAGATGGGACGTCTTGTTGCCACGTAGGCTGAAGGCGCTGTTGCCGACGCTGACGCGCTCGCCGGCGACGGCGAGCGTGGCCACGCCGTTGCATTCGGGCGTGAGCCTGCAGTAGACCGCGACGGCCACGATTCGCGAGTGGTTGACGCCGTCTGTCTGGGGGCCGACCCTGATCGGCGGCAGGTGCGGAGGCAGGCCCGCCGTGCCGCCGGCGCAGATGTGCGTGGCGTCAGGGCCACTGCCAAGCGTCACCTGCAGCATCAGTTCCTCGTTCTTGTTGGACGCGAAGCCGTCGTTGGCGGTGCGGTCTGTGCTGGATATCGTGGATCCGTTGCCGGTGCCGTTGCCCCTGATGAACGAGTTCATCGTCGAGCCCGCCGCCGAACCGATCACCTGGTAAGGGACGCCCGCGCGATAGACGTTCGGCACATACCCTCCATTGTCGTTGAACCCCACGTAGTCGCCCTGGCTGACGCAGAGGTTGATCGGTTCGTAGGTGGTGATGGTGGAGCCGCTCGCCCCCCCCTGGCCGCAGACGGGTATCGCAAACGGCTGCGAGCTGAGGTTGACCTTGGCGCCGCCGTTCGCGGTCGGAGTGAGGTCCTGGAAGTGGATTTCGGTCAGCAGCGCCGGACCACCCGCAGCGGGTTGGGCGCAGCCCTCGAGGCTGACCTTCAGCGCCTGCCCGGTCACCGGCACGCCAGCCGCGACGCTTGACAGCGCCACGTTCCAGAGGGCCGTGTCGGCGCCGTAGTGGAACGTGTGGAAGATCCCGTTCGGCGCATTGGGCGCCGGCGGCACGGGCGTGAAGGTGCCTTCATAGTTGAGGTTTTCGGCGGTGTTCAGGGTCGCGGGCACCGACAGCGGGCTGCCGATGGTGATGATCGCGGCGCTAGCGCCAGCGGGCGCCAGGGCAGCGAGCAGGCCGGCGAGCAGGAGGCCAGGGGCCACGAACAGCTTCGAGAGGCGCCTGACGGCGTAGCGAGGATTCCGGATACGCGCAAGACGAACCATCGCCATTGAGATCGGAAGGGTAGGCGACGGTCTTGAGTGGATGCGCCGTATGTCGGCGCATTACGTGTCCGCCGGCCCGCCGGGGTGATCGAGGAGCGCCAGGCGCCGCATGAACAGGCCCAGCGCGCGGCGATCCGCGGACATTCCGAGCGAGTGCGGGGAGCGCGGATCGCGGACCCGCCACCCGAGCAGGATCTCGCCGTGCCCGGCCGCCAACGTCGCGGGCAAGACGATCCGCGCCATCGACGGCCCGGCGCTCGTGCGGTCATAGCCGACAGATGCCACTCGGCGTCCATTGGCCAGCACCTCGACCTCAAGGCGCCGCGCCGACGGTCCCAGGAACGGGATCGCCTCGAACTCCAGTTGGAGTGGCCCCGCGGGCTTCTCCAGCCGCAGCAGCAGCCGCGCGAGCGGACCGATCGTCCAGCAGCGCTTCGGTGTCCTCGCCCGGCCCGTCGTCGAAGGTCAGGCGAGGGGTGCCTATCGGGACGCCGGGGAGGACGCGCATACGCGCAGGAGGGTAGCCGCCGGGGCGGGAGCGTGGCGGGCTGGAGGAGCCCGCCGCTCGTCAAGCGCGTGGTTGATCTGGCAGCGCAGTCCCTCGGCAAGCGTCACGCGTGGCTGCCAGCCGAGATCTCGCTCAGCTCGTGAGAGATCGGCGTGAGTGCGCAGCGCCTCACCCTCGTGGGCAGGCACCCGACGGACGGGAACAGGCCTGCCGAGGCGTTCTTCGATCAATCGCCGGGCGCCGGCAACGGTCGCCGGCTTCGGCCCCGCCACGTTGTAGACAGCACCGGCCGGGGCGTAGTCGAGCGCACGTACCGTCGCGTCCACGACGTCGCCCACGAAGGTGAAATGGCGCACATGCCCACCTCCCGCAATGAGGTGCACGACACTGTCATCCAAAGCCGCCTCGATGAACGCAGCAAAGGCCATATCGGGACGCTGGCGTTCGCCGTACACCGTGAAATACCGAAGCACCACCGCCTCCAGGTCCGAGCGCCGGCAGATGAGCTCGGCGGCCAACTTGGTGCGTCCGTAGAACGAGCCGGGAGCGGGCGGGTCGTCCTCACGCACCGGACGGTGAGAGGGGCCGTAGATCGAGGACGAGGAGGCGAGGATCACGCGCGGCACGCCCGCCTCGCCCAGGATGCCGAGCAATCGCGCCGTGCCTCTGACGTTGACGCGCCACAGTCCCTCCTCGTCGGTCGTACGCACTCCGGGAAGTGCCGCCATGTGTATCACCGTCTGGCACCCGCGCAGGGCACTGACGATCGAGGGCGCGCACATGTCCTCCTCAACGAGAACGAAGCGTGGCTCGCCCGCGAGACGGGCGAGGTTGCGTTCCTTGCGCTCGCGTGAATAGTTGGGCGAGAAGCAGTCGACGCCCACGACGTCATGGCCCTCGGCGATGAGCCGCTCGACCAGGTGTGAGCCGATGAACCCCGCCGCACCGGTGACGCCGATCCGGCTCATCCCGCGATGCCGGGAGGGTCGAGGCCTGTCCAGGAAGCACGCACGGTCGCGAACCGTAGCCGTTTCCGCTCGACTTCGCCCGACATAATGTAGCCGCATGTCGCTCTCGATCTGCAGTATCACCGCGGATCCCGCTCCGCGCCTAGCGGCCATCCTGGAGCCGCTGCGACCGTACGCCGACGAGATCGTGGTCGCAGTGGATGTGTCCGGCGGCGAGCAGGATCTGACGCCGCTGGGCGCAGTGGCCGACCGCCTGTTTCAAATCGAGCTCGACACGTTCCCAGAGCCGGCCATGGCCTGGCTTCACGCGCAGTGCTCAGCCGACTGGATCCTGCGCGTCGACGACGACGAGGTCCTCGGCGCGAGCCTACTCGAGCAGCTTCCAGAGCTCACGCGGGCGCGGGACGTCGTCCAGTACTGGGTCGCGCGGCGGTGGCTCTACCCCGACCCCGGGCACTGGCTGGATGAGTGGCCATGGTTCCCTGATTTTCAGGGGCGGCTGGTCCGCAACGATGCCCAGCTGTGGTTTCCCGGGCTGCGCCATGGCAACGTAGCGCTCGCCCTGCCGGCCCGCTACCTCGACAGCGGCCTCTACCACCTCGCGCATCTGCTGTCGGATCGCCAGGAGCGCGAGCGCAGGGTCGAGCGATATCGCAGGCTCGATCCGGCGCTCCGCGCGACCGCGACGGACCCCTACCTGTCGACCTACTACCTGCCCGAGCGTCATCCGGGGCTCCGGGGTGCCGCAGTGGACCCCCGCGACCGCGGCGCCATCGACGCGGTGCTGGCGCCGCCGAGTGAGGCCCCCTCCATCCGGGGGGGGGCACCTCGCGCGCAGAACATCGCCCGTGCCGATGTCCAGGCGCACTGGGCCGAGCGAGACTTCGATGACGCGGCGTACCGCGCGACGATCCGGCCGATCGACGTCCACCGTCGGCTGGTAGCCAACGATCACCGGCCGTTTCGCGTCTGTGTCCGCAACGAGGGGACCGAGTGGTGGCCGGGCGGCGAGAATCGGCGGCCGCTGATCCGCGTGGCCTACCAGTGGCTGACCCCGCAGAGGACCGTGCTCCAACGCGAGGGACACCGGACCCCGCTTCCGCATCCGCTGGCGCCGGGAGAATCCTGCCTGGTGGAGATGAACGTGACTGCGCCGCCGGCCGCCGGCCGCTACCTGCTCGCGCCGGACCTCGTGCACGAGCACGTCAGGTGGTTTCAGTGCCAGTCCCCGCCGGTGGAGATGCTGGTCACAGCGCCCGACGCTGCGCCGAGATGACGCTCTCGGTCTACTGTCTCACGAGCGATCCCGGAGCGCGCGTGGCTGCGCTCCTGCGCCAGCTGCGGCCCGTCTGCGAGGAGATCGTGGTAGCAGTCGACTCGCGGCTGGACCCGCACCGCCTCGGCCGCTACGCCGAGGTCGCCGACCGGCTGCTGCGCTACGAGTTCGTGGGCTCTTCCGAGCAGGCCATCCCCTGGATCACCGCTCAGTGCACCGGCGACTGGATCCTGCGGATCGACGGCGACGAGGTCGTAAGCCCCACGCTCATCGAGCGGCTCCCGGAGCTGACGGCCGCGCGCGACGTGTTTCAGTACTGGCTGCCGTGCCGCTGGCTGTTCCCCGACGCGGGACACTACCTGGCCCAGCCGCCCTGGCACTGCAGCAACCCGCGCTTGGTGCGCAACGACCCCGCCACGCTTTGGCATGCGGGGCTCTCGCATGGCCACTTCGAGCCCGTCTTCCCATCTGTCCATCTCAGCGAGGGCTTCTATCACCTGTCGCTGCTCGTCAACGGCGTCGCACATCGCGAGGCGAAGGTCGCTCGCTATCTGAGCATCCCGAGCGGCCACGACCGCCGCGTGCTCGAGGTCGACCTGGAGGCGTTCTACGTGCCGGAGCGAGACCGGAGGTTCGGCGTCGCTCCGGTGCCCGTCGGGGCCCGCGACCGTGGGGCCATCGCCGAGGTGCTCGCCGCCTCCGGAGAGGAGCAGCCGGGACCACCCGCCGGGGAGGTCCCGATGTGGAGCTGGAGCGAGATCCAGCGCACCTGGCCACCGCGAACGCTCCCGGAGGCAGCGTATCGGGGCAAGATCGAGGCGTTCGAGCGCGTACCCAGGCTCTATCGCGGCCAGCAACGCCCGGTCACGGTGCGCGTGAGCAACACCGGAACCGACCAGTGGCCGGGACTGAACCGGGAGCCCTGGATCAAGCTCTCCCACCGGTGGCTCGCGCCGCAGGGCCTCGCTCCCGGGGCGTGGGCGGATACCTGCCTGCCCGCGCATTTGGCTCCCGGAGCCAGCTCGCTGGTACCGGTGGCGATCGAGGCTCCCCTGAGCGCCGGGCGGCACATGCTCGAGCTCGCGCTCGTCCACGAGGATCTGCTGCGCGGGGACGTCATCAGGCGCTTCGCCGCGGTTTCGCTGCCGCTCGACGTCGAGGCCGCCGAGCGAAACCCGTGGATGAGAGTGGCGGATCGCTAACGGTAGCCGTTCCGGCTCCGCGTCGCTCGGCATAATGTCGCCGCATGTCGCTCTCTATCTGCCTGATGGCTGCGGCTCCACCTGCGCGCGTGGCGGCCGTCCTCGAACCCCTGCGACCGTTCGCCGACGAGGTGATCATCGCCGCTGACTCGCGAGTGGACGACGAGACGCTTGCTGGGTACGGCGCTCTCGCGAGCCGGCTGTTCAGGATCGAGTTCATCCTGCCCGAACGCCATCACGCCTGGCTGTACTCGCAGTGCGACGGCGACTGGATACTGCGGCTGGACGAGGACGAGGTAATCAGTCAGGCGTTCCTCCGACGATTACCCGAGATGCTTGCCTCGCGCAATGTCCAACAGTTCTGGATTCGCCGCGCGTGGCTCTACCCCGACGCCGAGCGCGTCCTCGCAGGCGCGCCGTGGATTGAAGACTTCGTCAACCGGCTGACGCGCAACGATGGGACGCTACGCGTCAGCGGCCAACAGCACACCGACCCCGAGCCCGTCACGCCGCGCGAGTACATCGAGGCACCCCTCTACCACCTTGCCCTCTTGACCGCCAGTGAAGACAGCCGACGCGAGAGGGTCATACTTTACGAGGTCGCGCGGCCCCGTCTGCTCGCGGCGGGTGGCGGCCGGCTCAACGAGGCCTTCTACCTTCCCGAGCTGCGCGACTCGCTCGACCTGCGCCCGGTGCCAGAGGAGGACCGGGCGGCGATCGCGCGGGCGCTCGATGGGTCCTCCGCGCCGGTGTCAGCGGAGTCCGTCAAGAACGTGCCGTTCGTCTCGCTGGAGGAGATGGATCGCATGTGGGAGGGACGCACGGTGCGCGCGGACGCCTACCAGGCGAGCATCGAGCCACACGAGGCGACCCTGTCGCTGGCTCCTTCAGAGCGGCGACATGTCCTCTTCCGGGTGCGCAATGAAGGCAGCGAGCGCTGGCCCGCCAGCCTGGACGAGCGACCGCAGATCAGGCTCTCCTATCGCTGGCTGAACCTCGATGGGAGCATCCAAACGCCGGAGGGGCCGCGCTCGGCCTTCCCCCGCGCGGTCAGCCCCGGCGAACGCATCCTCACACCCCTGCACGTCGACGCGCCGGGAGCCGCCGGCGACTACGTGCTCGAGGTCGACGTCGTCCACGAGCACGTGCGCTGGTTCGACTGCGCCTGTCGCGTCCCCGTTCGCGTGGAGCACCCGCGGGGGCTGCCGCCGGCCGGAGCGCGACTCCGCGAGACCGCGCCTCCCCGTTTCAGGCGCTGGCGGAGAGTGCGCATCCCGAACACGATCCACCGGGTGTGGCTCGGCGAGGAGCCGATGCCAGAGGAGCACGAACGCTTCGGTAGAACCTTTGCTCAGCATCACCCGGACTGGGAGATGCGGCTGTGGACCGACGAGGACCTCCCGGCGCTCGGCATCACCGAGGCTGACCAGGGGCATGCCCGCACCCCTTCGGAGCTGTCGAACCTCGTGCGCTATGAGCTGCTGCAGCGGTTCGGGGGGGTGTATGTCGACACCGACGTCGAGTCCCGGCGATCGCTGGCCCCCCTGCTGCGCGGGATCGACTCGTTCGCGGCGCTCGAGCGCCCTGGGCGCGTCGGAACCGCCGTGCTGGGCTCGACACCTGGCCACCCAGCCTTCGCACGGGCAGCCCAGCTGGCACGACGAACGCTCGGCATCGGCGCACACTCACCTGAAGCGAACGGGCCGTACTTCTTGAGTCTGATCCTCGAGCAGGAGCCGAGCGTCGCCATCTTCGCGGCGCAACTGTTCTACCCCTATCTCTGGGACGAACTCGAGCGCCGGCACGAGACCTTCCCTGACGCCTACGCGGTTCATCACTGGACGCTGAGCTGGGTGGCTGGGGATTGAAAGCAGTGCTTAGCTTCATCGCCGCGGGGACTGCCGCCGATCACTGGGGAGGCAGCGCCGCCCGTCAACTCACGCGGGCCGTAGCACCTCCACCCAGCGCAGACGCTGCGAGGACTCACACAGCCCGCTGAAGGCGCGCACGCTGCTGTAGCGCACCGCCGGCACTGCCGGCTGGACGGGCATGATCACCAGCGGCCCGACCACCCGGTTGAACTGGTCCACGCCGTCACCGTTGCCAGGATGCAGGCTGATCCCGCCGCGCGTGATCTCGACCTTGTGGATCGCGGCTGAGAGCCAGCGCGAGCCGATCAACAGCCACTCACCCGGATAGCTCGCCTGGTAGGCGGCGGTGCCGACACGGCGCCCGTCGACGCTGACGTCCACCGGCCGGCCGAAGGAGCCCTCCAGGAAGAAGTCGTAGCGCCCCGCCGCCGGGATCGTCTGCTCGCGGACGCCACGCCCGGCGCCGCTGGCGAGGATCACTCCGCCGTGTGGGTTGAATCCGCCGCTGAGCGTCATGTTGCTGTCGTCCACCTGGACGTAGCCGCTGGGCGTCGGCATGTAGGCAATCTGCGCGGCCGGGCCGACTGCGCGCGCGGCCGCCGCCACCGCGGCACAGGCGGCGGCGTTGTGAGCGCCCGCCGTATCCTTGAGCGGCACGTGCGCGTACACGGTCGCGGCGGGCTCCTCGCGTTGCCAGACCTCGTAGTAGGTGGAGAGATAGGCCAGGCGGTAGTTGCTCGGCGGGCGGCTGGCGAGGGGATCGCGTCGCATCACGATCGTGCGAAACGACTCCAGCCAGCTGAACGTGTACTCGTTGATGTCGTAGGCGAATATTCCACCCGGTTCGGTGGCGCGGTTGACTTCCGGGCGCAGCTGCAGCGTGGGGCCGGTGACCATGCTCGTCTCGTCGGCATCGCGCAGGTAGTACTCGGCATACTCATCGAAGTCGGTGGTGAGGGTCGGCCCCTGGCCGGCGAAGCGTTCGCCGATGTATTCGAGGTTGTGCAGTCGGGCGTACGGAGCCAGCGTCGAGTCGTGGTAGACGAGCGCGTTGCCCGCCAGCACGCCGGCGGCGATCACCAACGCCGGCACCGCGCCCACGAGCACCCGCCGACTGACCCGAATCAGCGCCCCGACGCCGGCGAACGCCAGTAGCAGGGCGATCGGGGAGGTCAGGGTGTCCGCCTTGAACTGGATCCACGGGCCATAGCGGTGCGCGACGTAGTAGAGCGCGACGGGTCCGGCGACTCCCAGCCAGGCCACGCTCCAGGCCCTGCGCCGCGCCGCGAAGATCAACCCGCAGGCACCCAGGACCAGCACCACCACCGCAAGCACTTCGCTCGGAAGTTGATGTGCGTACTGCGGGTAGCGGTAGTCGCCGCTGATCCAAACCCCAGCGGCCGTGATCGCCGGCATGGGAGCCGACAGGTTGCCGAGGTCCACCGGCCCCGGACCGTTGACCTCCGGCAGCAGCTTGAGGCCTGCAGCGAGCGTCGGCACCGACAATACGAACGCCAGCGCCGCGATCTGCGCGCACGCGAGCGCACCCATGATGCGGTCGCGCTGGAAGGCCAGCGCCGTCAGGCACGCCCCGGCGCTGAGCACGCCGAGCCACGGCAGCGTCGTCAGCGACAGTGAGGCGAGCGTCGCGGCCAGGGCGATCGGAACAGCGACGAAGGCACGACCGGGCCTCAGGCGAGGCAGCACCTGCGCGAACAGGGCGGCGGACAGCAGCAGGAAGCAGGTGGTGCTCAGCTCCTTTATGCCACCCCCCAGCACGTAGGCATACAGGATGTTGGGTTGCGCCGCCACGAACGCGCCGAGCGCCCGCAGGGGTCGCGAATCGATCAGCCGACCGAGCAGCGCGTACAGCGACAGCGCGCTCATCGCGGCGAGAAACGCCAGGAACGGCTGATACAGCCAGGAGAGGTCGACCGGGGTCAGGTTCGACAGGGCGCCCAGCGTCCACTGGCCTCCGCCGGGGTATCCGCTGCTGAGGTACTTGGCCAGCACCGCCTGGTACGCCGACACGGGGCTCGCGGGAATACTGCGGCCGCTGTGGGCGAAATGGGCCGCGAGATCGAACTGATAGGCGATGTCGACGATGTGGCCGTAGCCGGTGAAGCCCGGCTTGCCGGTGAGCACGACCGGGGCGGCGATCACCGCCCACGCGCCGAGCGCCACGCCGAGCGCCCAGAGATCGGTGCCCCGCCCCCGGCGCTCGATCACGCGCCGCAGCGTCCCGCGCCCCTGTACCAGCCCTATCACGCCCACGAGCGCGCATGCCGGCCCGGCCAGCGGCGCGAGCGCCGCGTAGTAGCTGAGCAGCCCGCAGAGAACGACGAGCGCCGCCAGCCCCACGGGCACCACCAGCAGCGCTGGGACCGCTACCGGGCCGGCGACTCGACGCACCAGCAGTCCGGCGCCCACGCACAGCAGGAGCATCAGGGCCCCAAAGACGACCCACGCGAACAGGAAGACCCCGATCATCGGGGCGAGCCTACGTGCTCGGAGCGTGGGCGAGACCTGCCGGCGAGAAGTTCGAGCCGGGCGCGCATGCTCCGCCCGGTCGCCGCCGGCGAGAGCAGACGCGATACATCGGCCCTGGCTCTCTCCCCCTTCGCCGTGGCCTGGGCAGGCTCGCCGTACACCCGGCGCATCAGCGCCGCCGCCTGCTCGACGCTCGGTTCGGCCCACTCGCCCTCAGGCGGGTAGATCTCGCAGTCCGGTCCGACGCGGCCGATCGTGTAGTCGACCAGATAGCTGTTCTCGGCGTTCATGAAGTCGACGTTCCCCGAATAGCCGGTCCCGATGACCGGCTTGCCGATCGCCATCGCTTCGGCCATCGTCAGCCCGAAGCCCTCGGCCCGGTGCAGGGACGCGTAGCAGTCACACGCCGCCATCAGGCCGTCCAGTTCCTCGCGGCTGAGAGAGCGGTCGATCACGTGGATGTCCGGACGCCCGTGCGCGGCCCACAGCACCTCCTCCTCGGCCAGCGGACGCAGCGGTCCGTTGATCGTCTTGATCAGCAGCCGCGGACCCTCTCCGGGCGCGAACGCGAGCTTGAAGGCCTCGATCAGCCCCACCGGGTTCTTGCGCTGCACGGTGCTCAGGTAGTCGAACACGAACAGGAACAGGAAGCCCTCGGGAACCCCGAGGCGCAGCGGGGCGGCCGACTCGCGGGGAGGCGCAACGGGCGGCGGCAGCGCGATGACCGGCACCGGCGCGACGGCGCCGATGTTCTCGGCCATGAAGCGCGAGTAGACCCAGATCTCATCGACGAGCGCGAACGCCCGCTGCCAGCGCACCGGGATGCTGTCCGTCTCCCAGCCCCAGATCCCGATGCGCGTACCCTGGAAGTAGTCCTCGCCGAGACGCTCGACGACGTCTGGGAGCTCATCGGCGTTGATGGCGATGATCTCAAAGCCGTGGCGTCCTTCCTGGACGAGATCCTCGAAGCCATGCTGGCCGTACTCCGCGGCAAGCTCCGCCGGCAGCGCCAGGTGGTGCAGCGGAACGCTCACCGTCCTCACGGGAACCCCAGCCGCGCCAAGCGCCTGCACATAGCCGCGGGCTGCCGCGCCGAGCCCGAGAGTGTGACCGAGGTACCCGGTCAGGCGGACCGCCGGGCCGTTCTCGGCAGGGGCCGCGGGGCGCGGAGCGGCAGCGGATCGCGAAGCGGCTGCTGCGGGAGCGGCCGTCTCGGGTCCGGCCGCGCGGGTGGCCCGTGACTCGCCGACCGGACCGTGCCCCGGCCGCGGAGGCATGAAGCGCTCGGGGATGGCGAGCTCATCTCGCCCGAACGCCCAACACCAGGCGACGTACGCAGAGCCGTCGACGCCGTCGAGGTCCGGGTAGGCCCGCATCACGTCGGGACGCTCGCGCGCCACCCGATGAAACACATAACGGTTGATGCCGTGCGCGCTGCCCCGGGGGGCCGGTCCCTGAAGCCAGGTGGTGAAAGCACGTGTGCCCTCCTCGCTGAACAGGTCCTCGAAGCGTTCCCCCAGTGCACGCGCCGACGCGTACATGGCCCGCAGCGAGTCGTCGTAGACGAGGCCGTCGGCAAGGCGCCGGCCCACCTCCTCGCGATGCTCGGAGTCACGCCAACCGGCCGCGAGGAGCTCGCCGGCGTAGCGCTCGCACAGCTCGTGCAGGACCGGCGAGCGACTGATCCGCACGCGGCTGGCGACCGGGCCCAGGCGATACGGGCGGCCGGGGTCGAAGCCCGGCAGGTTGAGAACGCGAAGCGGCCAGCTTCCGTCCACCAGCACCCCGTCGGACGCGGTTTGCAGCGTCCGGGTGTGCAGGTTCCACATGTTCAGGTTGCAGCCCGGGTCGTCTAGGACGGCCGTCGCGAAGCGTGCGGGGGCGAGCTCGAGGAAGCGCGCCAGCCAGGGCCGATCCTCGGGCCGGGAGCCGCTGTGGCGGGCATCGAGCGATCCGAACATCTGCTCGACGTGCCTGCCCCACCACACCAGAAAGCCTTCGGCGCCCGCAGTGCCGTCCACGCCCATGACCGTCTCCTCGATCCGACCCGCCCGTTCCATCTGAGCGCGCGACGGCTCGAGGCCGTCGCTGGGGATGTCGGCCGTCATCCTCGGCACAAGCACGACGCTGCGCGTCGAGAGCATCGACTCGATCGGCTCCAAGCTCCCCAGCACCCAGGCTGTGCTCGGCAGGTGCAGCACCGGCTCTGAGGTGCGCTCCGAGTAGCGCCGCAGCAGACGGGGCAGCAGCAGGACGCTCAGGTCCTCCTCCTCGTAACGGGAGAGCAGCGTCTCGACGTCGAGGTCCAGCTCGCGCGAGGCGGAGCGCACCCGCAGGGACTCCTCGCGGTCCTCCGCCGCGACGATGTCCTCGCCGGCAACGAGCACCACCTCGAACGGCCAGTCGGGCTGGTGGCGCTGCAGCGACCGTCCCAGAGCCCGCGCCTGCGGCATCGTGGCGAGCGTGGCCAGGGTCACGACGCGCATCAACGCTCGCCCCCATTCTCCGGCGGCGCCGTGGCGACGACAGCGTAGGCGGGCGCCTGGAAGCGGGCTCGCTCGAAGCTGTCAAACGAGGGGGCGAAGACGTAGGCCGACTCGAAGCCCGCTATGGCGCAGAGCGCCAGCGCGACCTCGGGGAAGATCGGGTGCTGATGGGTGGGGTCGACCCAGAAGGTCTTCAGCGACGAGACGCGGTGGGGGTTGACCGTCTCGGCGATGAACAGGCCGGCCGGCCGCAGCTTGCGGCGCGCGAGCTCGAGCATTCGCCGCAGCTCTCCGTGGGGCAGGTGCTCGATGACCTGGGCGGAGAAGATGCTGCCGAGCGTTCCGTCCGGGAGTCCCTCCAGATACCGGTTGGCGTCGCCGAGCGTCGCCGGCAGGCCCAGCCCCTCGCAGCGGGCCACCATCCCCGGATCGCTGTCGACGCCGGAGGCGGAGATCCCCTCGCTGGCCAGCAGGGCGAGGAACTCGCCGCGACCACAGCCGACGTCGAGCACCGGCTGGTGGTCACGAACGAGCACCAGGTATGGCCGCTGAGACTCGGCCACGCGGGCGGCGGGGCCGCGGAAGAGCTCCTCGAAGTCCACGTAGCCGGAGCCGGAGCCGCGCATCGACGCGGCGGAGCGATAGCCAAGTACCTCCCCCACCGGCGACTGCAGGCGCTCGAACGGGCTGTCCGCCACGTAGGGCAGCGCGTTGAGCTCGGTGTTGATGAGCTCGATCTCCCGGTGCGCCGATCGCGCCGCGGCTTTCATCGCCGCATCGACGTCTGAGACGCTGCGGCGCAGCGACTCCGCGGTCAGGATCAGCTCGCGAACGAAGTCCTCCACGCGCTCGATCTGCTCGCCGTGGCGCTCGCCGACGTGCTCGAGCTCCGTCTCCACGCGCGCGAGCCTGGCAACGGCGTCAGCTCGACGTGCTCGGCGGCGAGCATACGGCCGCGCCACCCGCCAGAGCACTCTGCGTGCGAGGGCCCGCAAGCGCTGGCGGAAGCGTCGCAGCGGCCGGGCAAGGCGAGCTGCCGGTCTGGTCTGATCGTCGGTGGTCATCGGCGCGGTGGCGGGGATTATCGCCGAATGTTGCGGGCCGCCGCGAGGGAGTCCGTGCCCGAGGACCGCCTGGAGCGCTTCCCTGGCCAGCGAAGCACCTGATCGACGTAGTGCCGACTAGGGACAGCGCACGCGCGCGCTGGGCCCAAGCGGCCCAGGAATCGTGTAGAAACCGGTGGTGTCGTTCATCGCCGGACTCGGCAGGCACGGCGGTATATGCGCGGTCGCCGGGCTCGTTCGAAAGATCCACCACGTATCGGGGCTGGTGACGGTGTCGGGGGCAAACCCCGCCACTTTCAGTCCCGCCACCGTCGCCAGAAGTGACAGCTGATCGAGGTTGTAGCCGCCACTGTTGAGCGACTGCGAGTCGAAGGTGACGGCCGTCGCACCATCGTGCTTGATGCGCTCCAGAAACCTGAGTATGACCGCCCTGGCGGGGGCGGGCATGGGCTGGCCCGCGAAATAGCCGGACGTGTTGGCGACGTCGAGCGTCCCCTGGCCGATCGGGCTGCCGATTTCCTGCCCGGGAAGGATGATGCTCGCATTGATGCCAGGCCATGCCTTGTTGATCTGCGTGGTGTTGAAAACCACCACGGCGAGGAGGAGCACACCGAGCGCGACCCCCAACGAGCGCCAGCGCACACGCACGATCCAGCCGGTGGCGATTACGGCGACGTAGACCAGTGCGGGGATGGTGTAGCGCGGGTCCTCCAGCGTCAACAGGCTCGTGCCCAGGTACCCGACGAAACCGCCGACCAACAGCTCTGGTAGCAGCGAGTCGCTGCTACGGTTGCGGATCCAACCAACCGACAATGTGACCACGCCAATCAAGAAGAACAGCGCGAGCGGCAGGTAGAGCTGCTGGTTGACGAGGTTCCAGGCGTACCAGGTGTACTTCAAGAGCTGGTTGTCCGACGGATAGGGATGGCTGCCGTACCACATTGGCTGCAGCGCGCTGACTGCTCCGCTTGTCTGGCTGAACAGGTCGTGAAAGTGAAGTCCGTACCACGGTCCCGCGATGACAACCGCGGAGAGGACGAACAGCCCCAGACCCTTTCGCTCCCGCCAACCGCCACGCAAGACCATGACGAGGAGCAGCCCGAGGATGAACAGTATGAAGGTGGCACGTGTGTACGCGCCGATTCCCGCCACCAACCCGGCAAATACGCTCATCCGCGTTCGGGAGAACCGCTCCGTCGCGAGCATCGCTGCGACCGTGATCGCGACCATCGCTGCAGTGGGACCATCCGTCATGAACAGGTGAAACAGACTGATGATCATTGGTGTCCCAAGGCCGAACGCCGCCGCCAGCACTCCGGCGCAGCGGCCGAAGGCGATAGAGCCGGCCCAATAGCAGCCGAAAGCGAGCATCGGGACGAAAAACAGGTTCTCTCCTAGAACCATGCGGAGGATGCTCGGACCACCCACGATCAGTGAGTAGTACGCGCCGACCAAGTGAGTCAGAGGCGGATACAGGTTGTACTCCTTGAACGGAGCTCCAATGTAGCCGTGTGAGATCAGGTTGTAGTAGCCGAAAGCGATATCAAGGTGCTTGGCGTAATCTCCATTCGGCAGAGTCTGATCGATTTTCTGCCACCAGAGCGAGATCAACACGAAGACCACCACCATCGCGGCTACCAGTGAAAGCGCCACCACCCGGGCAGAGGGTGCGCGGCGCGAGCGCCGACGGCTGCTTACTCGGCGCGGAGTCTGCAAACGGGTTTCCTTGATATCGAACGAGCTCATCCCAGACGAGCTAGGACCGTTTGGCGAAACGAGTAGCGAAACGACACGAGTCACTCCACAGCGCCGTAGATGTCGTCGTCCGCTGGCTCCCTCTCATCTGCTGCTGTTGGAGCCGCACTTGCCTTTCGGCCGCTTTCGCCGTGCGCTCCGTCTTCGAGTTGGCCTTGACCGCCAGACCTGATAGGCCGCCGGTCCCAACGAACAGCACCTCGCGCACGGATCCCATCTACGCTAAGCCTCCCTCACGTCCTCGTTGACCGGGCCCGCCCGGGTGAGCCTCAATCTTACGCTCATCGGGCGCGAGCACACGGAGTTGCCGCAAGGGCGGGGGGTTCTGCGGCTACCGCCTCCACATGGCGGTCTGCTCCAAGACCAACCTGCCGTCAAGCGCGGCGAGCACAAGCCGCCCTGCTGCGAGCACTGCAGTGGCGCTTCGCCGGAGCCGACGGCCTCTACCGTGGCCGTGCGTCCGTCGGCGACCCGACCACCGTACGGTTCGGGACGGTGGAGCTGACGCCCCGGCCGCCGGATACGCAGATCGAGATGGACCCCCATCCGCCCCTGGAGGTACTTCTCGGCGGCCCCGTGAAGGTAATCTCCATGCCTGATGTCAAAGCCCTCTCCGACCGTGTCGAGTTCGTCGTCGGTTGTTTCGACCGGTTCCTCTGATCACCACCCAGGACGCACCTACACCACAACCTGTCGTTGGGGTACCGGCGGCTCAAAGTGGGGTGGCACCCCTGAGCCCCTACCCCCGATCCCCGTGGATAGAGGGCTTGCGAGTTTCGCTCGCCCCTCCCTAGGCTGACTGCGTCGCCGGCCGGGATCCCGATGAGCATGAGCGAGCTGCCCCAGATGCGCCCAGCCGACACCCGGAGAGGCGTCTGCGTCGTGATCGCCGCCAGCCAGGATGAGGAGCGTCTGCACGAGTCGCTGGAATCCGTCCAGCAGCATACGCCGGCGAGCATTCCGGTCATGCGTGTCCAGCCGAGCGCGGCTGCGGTCAATCGCGCGCTCGCGCAGCTCACGGACGCCGATATCCTCCTGCTGAGCGAGCCGTGTCGCGTGAGCGCAGGCTGGCTGGAGCGACTGCGCGACGCGGCGCTCAGCGACACCAACATCGCGACGGCGAGCGCGCTGGCGGATACCGCCACCGAGCTCGCGCTGTCCGAGCCGGGCGGACGGGGAGCGGACGGACCGGAGGCTGGCCTCGCGAAGCTCGCCGAAAGCGTCGCCGAGCACACACTCGGGCTGCGCCCGCGCCTGAGCCGGGCGGTCGGCCCCTGCGTGTATGTGCGTCGCGAGGCGCTGGAGCTCGTCGGTCCGCTCGATGAGGAACTCGATCTGCGCTGGGCGCTGGAGATCGACTTCTCCCAGCGCTGCCTGCTCTGCGGACTGGCCCACGTCGCCGCCGACGACGTCGTGGTCGAGCGCTTGGCGCGCGGGCGTGCAGGCGACGCCGAGGAGCCGCGTGCCGCGGACACCGACGAGGTGCCGGCCCCACTACTCGAGCGCTACCCATATCTGTCCCCGCACCCGGCGCTCGCGGACTCGAGCGTCCTCACGCGCGCCCTGCAGGCGGCACGGGGGCCTGGCCAGCGACTGTGGGTGACGCTCGACGCGCGCGCCCTCGACGGTGCCGTCACGGGCACGCAGGTCCACATCCTCGAGCTGATCCTCGAGCTCGCGCGGACCGGGGCGCTGAGGCTGCGCCTGCTCGTGCGCGCGGAGCGGATCGACCGGGAGACCCTGGAGCTGCTGCGCGGCCTGCCGGCAACCGAGATCCTGGCGGCCGAGGACCTCGACCCGGCCACGCCGAGGAGCACCGTCTTTCACCGTCCGCAGCAGACGTTCTCGCCCGGGGACGTCGCGCTCGCCGTGGCGCTCGGCGAGCGGTTCGTGCTCAGCCAACTCGACCTGATCGCCTATCGCAACCCCGGCTATTTCATCGACACCGACGCGTGGGAGGACTACCGTCGCGCGAGCCGCCACGGCCTCTCGGCCGCCGAGCGGGTGGTCGTCTTCTCAGATCACACCCGCCGAGAGCTGCTGTCCGATGCGCTCGTCGAGGAGGCGCGCATCCGGATCGTGCCTCCCGGCCTGGATCACCGCACCCCGGGTGGGCCGCGACGCCCGGCGGCGCTCGACGACGGCCGCGGAGCCTCCCTCGAGACCGGCTTCCTGCTCTGCCTGGGCACCGACTTCCGCCACAAGAACAGGATCTTCGCGCTGCGCCTGCTCTCCTCGCTGCGCGAAGATCACGACTGGCGGGGGAGCCTCGTCCTCGCCGGGACGCACATCTCGCAGGGATCCTCGCTGGAGCTCGAGCGGGCGTTCCTGGCCGAGCGCCCCGAGCTGCGAGCGGCCGTGGTGGCATTGGGCCCGGTCGACGAGCAGGAGAAGGCGTGGCTCATCGACAACGCCGGCGCGGTCGTCTACCCGTCGGTGTACGAGGGCTTCGGCCTGGTCCCGTTCGAGTCGGCTCTCAGCGGCGTCCCCTGTGTGTTCGCGCCCCAGTCCTCACTGGCCGAGGCGGCGCCGGCCGGGACCGCGACGATCGTTCCCTGGGACCCGGTGGCGAGCGCCGCCGCCGCGCATGTCCTGCTCACAGACCCCGACGCCCGCACGCGGCTCGTGCACGCGCTGGCCGAGGCTGCCCGCCCCCTGACCTGGGCGACGGCGGCGACCGCGATGGTCGACATCTATAAAGAGGCGGCGGTGGCGCCCGTGCGCGACGCCGCCACGCTGAGCCGCGACGCGGTGGCGCGCGAACGCAGGCTGAGCGTCGAGCACGAGCTCGAAGCGGAGAGGCTCGTCGGCGAGCGTGAACACGCCCAGCGCATGTATGACGAGCTCAACGCCGAGGTCGGCTTCGGGCTGAGCCTGATCGGCCCGCACGGAACGCTGCCCGAAGGTCTCCAGCGCGCGCTGCTCGCGCTCAGCGCGCATCCCGCGCTGGGCCGGCCGCTGTTCGCCGCCGCCTCCCACGCCTTCCTCGCGGCGCGGGCCCTTCCTCGCGCGCTCCGTGGCCGCCTGCGCCGGGCGCGCTGAGCAGCTGCTCGCCTGTCCCAGCGCGCCCCCTCGCTATACCCTCCAGTGACGTGACCACTGAGCAGACAGCCGTTCAACGACGCCCCGCGCTGGCCGCCCAAGGAGTTCACAAGCGCTTCAAGATCCCCGAGGAGCGCAGCCACACGCTCAAGGAGCGGGCGCTTCACCCGCTGCGCCGCTCGCGCCACGAGCTGCTGCACGCACTGAAGGACATCTCCTTTGCGGTGGCGCCGGGTGAGTTCTTCGGCATCGTCGGACGCAACGGCAGCGGCAAGAGCACGCTGCTGAAGTGCCTGGCCGGGATCTACCGCGCCGACGAGGGAAGGATCTGGTGCAACGGTCGGATGTCCACCTTCATCGAGTTGGGGGTCGGCTTCAACCCCGACCTGGCCGCCTACGAGAACGTCGCGCTGAACGGAATCATGCTCGGCCTCTCGCCGCGGGAGGCCCGCGCTCGCTACAAGCGTGTGATCGAGTTCGCCGAGCTCGAGGAGTTCCAGGACCTCAAGCTCAAGAACTACTCCTCGGGGATGCACGTGCGCCTGGCCTTCTCGGTGGCGATCCAGGTCGACGCCGAGGTCCTGCTGATCGACGAGGTGCTCGCGGTGGGCGATGCCGCCTTCCAGCAGAAGTGCTTCGACGTCTTCACCGGGATGCGCGAGGAAGGGCGCACGATCGTGTTCGTCACGCACGACATGTCCGCGGTCACACGGTTCTGCCATCGCGCGATGCTGCTCGAGCGAGGCGCGGTGGTGGACATCGGCGACCCGCGCGACATCGCCGATCGCTACCTGGAGATCGCCTTCGGCCGCGCCGCGGGCTATGAGGACGCCGACGTCGGCAGCGCTCGCATGGGCGACGGCGCGGCGCGTGTCAGCGACGTGTGGCTCGGCGACGACCCCACAGAGCGCCGCTCCGTCGCGCCACAATCCGAGCCGCTGACGCTCAAGGCGCTGGTCACGTTCAACACCGCCGTGCGCGATCCGGCCGTGAGCATGGCGCTGCTCAACGAACAGCGCCAGCAGGTCGTGGTCGCGACCACCGCGCGCGAACAGGAGGAGACCGGCGGCTTCCAGGCCGGCGAGCAGGCGGTGTTCGCCTTCTCCTTCCACAACATGCTCGCGCCCGGGCGCTACCACCCGATCCTCACGATCACCCACCGCGGCGAGGGGCTGGACGTGATCGACCGCCTCGCGGGCGGCATGTCGTTCGTCGTCTCCGGCGTGACCGCGAGCGGCGGGATGGTGGAGATCCCGGTGGAGACCGAGGTGACCCGCTGGGCCCTGGCCCCGCCGAGCGAGGTCCAGCCGACGGGAGGCCGCGGGTGAGCGCGCCGAGCCTCTCTGAGGCGCTGGGACAGCCGACGTCGAGCCTCTCCGAGCCCATGGGCCAGCCGATCCTTGGGCCGCGCGCGTTGAGCGACAGCTGGCCGCGCTTCTGGCACCTCGCCTACAACATCGCGCGCAGCGAATTCAAACTGAAGTTCTTCGGCTCGGCGCTCGGCTACCTGTGGCAGGTGGTGCGGCCGCTGCTGCTGTTCGGCGTGCTGTACGTGTTCTTCGTGATGGTCTTCCACGTGGACAAGGCCAAAGGCGCGGCCGGGCACTTCTACGGCGCGCAGCTGCTCGGCTCGATCGTGCTGTTCACCTTCTTCAGCGAGTCGACGGGCGGCGCCGTGCGAAGCGTCGTCGATCGAGAGAGCCTCGTGCGCAAGATCCAGTTCCCGCGCCTGGCGATCCCGATCTCGGTCGTGCTCCTCGCCGCCTTCAACCTGGGCCTCAACCTGATCGTGGTCATGATCTTCGCGCTGATCTCCGGCGTGCGTCCGATGCTCAGCTGGCTGGAGCTCCCGCTGATCCTGGTGATGATCGCGCTGCTGGCCACCGGCATCTCGATGCTGCTGTCGGCCCTGTTCGTGCGCTTCCGCGACATCCAGCCGATCTGGGACGTGGTGTCTCAGATCCTCTTCTACTCCTCTCCCGTGATCATCCCCGTCGAAGCGGTGAAGGAAAAGCTCGCCCACGGGACACTCGACCACTTCCTCTACCACGTCTACACGCTGAACCCGCTGGTGACGATCTTCCAGCAGTTCCGCCACGCGATGGTCAACCGCGCGACGCTCAGCGCCGGACAGGCGCTTGGCAGCTGGGCGGCGCTGCTCGAGCCGCTCGCGCTCGTGGCCGTGATCTTCGTGCTCGGCTTCTGGGTCTTCAATCGCGAGGCGCCGCACATCGCCGAGGACCTCTAGCGGCGAGGGCTCACCGCTTCGCGTTCGTGGGGATCTCCGGCGCGAGCTCGCCCGCGAGGGCCATCCGCCGGGACGCGGCCACACGCTCGAAGAACGCCTCCAGCGCATCGATCCGCCGCTCCCACGCATACCCCTGCGCCGTCTGGCGCCCCGCACTCCCCAGCCGCGCGCGCAGCTCGGGATCGGCGAACAGGCGCGCCAGCGCCGCGCCTACCGCGCCCGGGGTCGGCTCGGGCATCAGGCAGTTGACGCCGTCGAGACAGAAGTCGCGGTTGCCGTGCGCGTCGGTGCACACGACCGCCGCGCCCGTAGCCATCGCCTCCAGCGGCGGCAGCGCGAAGCCCTCGTGCGTGGAGGTCTGGACGAACACGGTCGCCTGGCAGAGCAGCTCGTTGACCTGCTCGTCGTCGGGCGCGTCGACGTAGCGCACGCCCTCGCCATCCGCCAGCTCCGGCTCGACCCCGAACAGGCACAGCTCCGGGCGCCGGCCGATCTCCGATCGGTCTCTCAACCTCTTCCAGGCGGCGATGGTGAGCGGCAGGTTCTTCAGCGGGTTGGAGCGGCCGAGCGCGAGCACCATGTCCTCGCGCCGCGCCACATCCGCCCGTGGGCGAAACCGCTCCAGGTCGATCCCCGGCGGGATCAGCTCGGCGTCGAGGCCGAGCTCGCGCAGGCGCTCGCGGTTCCAGGAGGAGATCGTCATGTAGCGGAACTCCGGACGGTAGGAGTCGAGCACGGCATGGCGGGCGTGCTCGTGGTCGGGGTAGTAGGAGGTCTCGATGTCCTGGACGAAGTACACGGGGACGCCGCGAACGATGCTCGCGCGCCAGACCGGCGCGGCGGTCATCCACCACGTCGCCACCTTGATCGCCTCGAGCTCGGCGAGCGAGCGGGCGAGCTCGTCGTAGTCGGCGAAGCTGTGAACCGGGACACGCAGCGAAAACCAGTCGGGTGGGTCACCGAGCGTGTACAGCGACACGTCGTGCCCGCGGGCGGACAGGCGGTTGAGGTGCTCGAAGACGTCCCGGTGCCCGCCGCCCACGCCCGTGTCCTCGGTCACGTAGACGATGCGCAGCCGGCCATCGTGCGCCGCCCCGTCCAGGCCGCCGTCATCGGCGTCCTCGCGCGTGCCGGCCAGCACAGAGCGCGCGTCGAAGAACTCCGACCAGCGCTCCCAGAACAGCCGCTGGGAGGCCCGCTCGCGCTCGCCCAGCTCGGTGCCGCGCGTGACCGACTCGTGGTGCACGAGCTGAGCGGCGGGGAAGTAGAGCACGCAGAATCCGGCCTGCCACGCGCGCAGGCACCAGTCGACGTCCTCGTAGGCCATCGCGTAGCGCTCGTCGAGCAGCCCGACGCGCTCGATCACCTCGCGGCGCACGTACATGCACGCGCCCGTGACCGCGAGCGCCGAGCTCGTCCGCCCGGCGGGACCCCAGCCGGCGGGCTTGAACCGGTAGCGGTGGTCGAACCACTCGGGCGCGTCCCGGTTGCGTACCGTCCCACCGAACTGGATGCGCCCGTCGGGATACTGAAGCTGCGCACCGACAATGCCGACGTCCTCGTAGTGGTGAGCCGCGTACTGCAGGCACTCCAGCCAGCTGGGGAGCGCCTCGACGTCGGAGTTCAGCACGACGACGTCGCGCTCGCCGTCGCTCGCCTGCAGGCCGCGATTGACGTTCACGGCGAAGCCCCCGTTCCGCTCGGCGGCGATCAGGAGGTCGACTCCGCCGATCTGCCTGAGCGCCGCCACGTGCTCGGGCCCGCTGCAGTCATCCGCGACGATCACGCGGGTCATCCCGTGGGGAACCGTCTTTGAGATGGACCGCACGAGCGTGCGCACGCGCTCGGCGTCCCGGTAGCTGGGGATCACGATGTCCACAGGGCGGCCGTGCTCGCGATACCACTCGACGGCGCGTCTCAGCTCCTGGTCGCGCGCGTGCGTGCGCAGCCGCAGGCGGCGCTGCAGCGGGGTGAAGCGCAGCGGGAAGGTGACGATCCGGAACAGGATGGTGCGCAGGCCGAAGTACCTGTAGGTCAGGTGTATCCGCCGTCTCAGGTTCGCGAACGCGCCCCGCGGGCGGCCCTCGATCGGGTTATCGCTCATCGCTCTGTTGGGCTCCCTCTCATCACTCGGTTGGGTTCTCGCTCACCGTGTGGAGCCGGGGCCGGTGGGTGGAGTCTGCTCGCCGTCCAGGTCCAGTGGCGCGAAGCCCGCGCGACCCTCCAGCGAGAGCCTGCGCCTCACGGACGGGGACAACCGGTCGGCGCGGGAGCCGAGCAGCGCTCCCGCCCGGCACACAACATGATGGCGGCCGACCGCCGCGAGCGTTGCGCGACGGCCCGCTGCGGTGGCGCCCTGGCCGATCAGCTGCGCCCGCGCCGCCCGCAGCTCTCCCCGCAGCTGAGCGAGCAGGTGGACGGGCGAGGGCGGCTCGCGCCAGCCGTACACCTCGCGCAGCCCCCGCCACTCGTCGAAGCAGCGGCGCAGCTGCTCGCTCGTCGTGTAGTCGTGGGAGTGGATGACCGCGGCTCCGGGCAGGAACGCCTTGGCGTAGCCGGCGCGCAGCATGTCGATCGCGAGCACCCTGTCCTCGGCGTAGGGAACCTCGCGGAACGGCACCCGCTCCCACGCGGCCCGCGCCAGACAGGCGTTGGCGTCGGTGAAGAAGCCGCGCCGACCGACGAGCTCGCGGACCGGCAGCGAACGTTCGTGGGCGTGCAGGCGCTCGACCTGCGGGCTACCGTCGGGAGACAGCGAGGCGAACCACCGCTCGAGCTCCATGCGCACAGCAGGGGCGGCGTCAGGCCGGGGACGGTAGGGCCCGTAGACGATCGCCACGTCCGCCGCCAGCTCGAAACCCGCCAGCAGCCGCGCCAGCCAGCCCTCGTCGGCCGGCTCGGAGTCCTGGGTGAGCAGCGCCACGTGCGCGCCGCCGGCGACGCCCATCAGCCGGTTGCGCACGCCGCCGTGGGTGAAGCGCTCCGGCGCGATCTCGAGCACGCGCGCGCCGTGCTCGCGGGCCAGCTCCAGCGACCCGTCACTCGAGCCCGAGTCGCACACCACCAGCTCGTGCTCGACGGTCTGCTCGGCCAGCGCCGCCAGAACACGAGCGAACAGCCCGCCACCGTCGCGCACGGGGATGGCGACGCTCACGTCAGGCATAGAAGGTGCTCAGCGTCAGCAGCTGGGAGGCGTAGCTGAGGGCGATCATCGCGACCAGCAGCCCGACCGCGACCGGTAGCATGCGCCGCCGTCCAAGGGCGTGCAGCGCTCCCACGACGAGCACCGCGAGCGGCCCGATCGCCGGGAACGCGTAGCGACCGAATTCGGCGATCACCGCCCTGGGGTGGGGCGTGTAGTAGGCCGCCTCGAAGCCCATCACCACCGCGACCGGCATCGCGACGATGGCGAGCGCCTCCAGCCAATGGCGCCGCACCCAGCTCCACTCGCGGCGGGCCGCCCACGCGGCGAGCGGAACGGTCAGGACGATTGAAAGGAAGATGACGACATACGCCCATTTGGGGAAGAACACGTCGTACCAGCCGAAGGCAGCCCAGCCGCGCTCGACGAATATCACGAAGCCGGGATCGGTGGACAGCACGAAGCCCGGCGGGGGTGGGAAATACCGTGGCATGAACGGCAGCCTTGGAAACAGCGCCTGCCACAGGTAGGCCAGATAGCTGGGGATGTGGTGAAGCGCTTCGCTGACAGCGCTCGCGTTGGAGCTGATCGCCGCAGATCCGGCGGCCGAAGAGATTGGCTGCACAATGCTGAGCACATGCGCCGAGAGCTCCGCGACGGCGACCGCGCCGAGCACCAGCGCGACCCACGCGGCCACATCGGAGCGGCTGTGACGGCGCCACAGCGTCGCCGCGAACACCAGTCCGGCCACCGGGTAGAGCGACAGCCCGGTCCCCTTGACGATCGGCAGCGCGATCAGCAGCGCCCCGGTGAGCGCGCCCCACGGGATCGTGATCCCGCGGCGAAGCATCCGGATCAGCAGCAGCTCCAACGCCGCCGCGCCCGCGTTCACGCCGACGTCGTTGGTCACGATCCCCGAGATGAACCCGTACATCGGCTCGAACGCGACGAGCAGCGCCGCGAGCACGGCCAGCCACGGGCGTCGCGGGGCGAGCTCGCGGGCGAGCAGGAACGTGAACAGCACGACGAGCGCGCCCAGCAGCGCCGAGGTGATGCGCATCAGCGTCAGCTGCGCGAACACCGATCCGTGACGGGTCAGCAGATAGGCGGGGGCCAGCGCAAGGTAGTAGAGCGGCCCGTGGGTGGCCGAGGTCGTGTATCCACCGCCGTCGTTGGCGCGCGGGTGGAGCCGCGCCACTTCGCTGCTGTACTTGCGCTGCTGGGATGACAACCACGGCGCCTTTGTGTCTCCCACCTGGTGGTCGGTGAAGAAGCTCGAGTCTTCGAGCGCCCGGTTCTCCGCGCCCGACCACCGCTGCAGCGGCGAGGCGGGGTCGTGACTGGGTCCCTCTCCTCGTTCGACGAGCGACTGCACGTAGGCGAAGTGGTCGACCTCGTCGGGCCCCTGAAAGACGGGCGTGATCAGCGCCCAGCAGCAGGCGTTGACGGCGGCGAGCGCGAACAGCCACGCGCCCATGCGCCGGGCGCGTCCGGCGACCGCGAGCGCCAGGCAGCGAACCGCGAGCAGCGCGATCGCGGGGAGCACGGCGAACAGCAGCAGCGGGTAGGTCCACGCGTCGACGATCCCCGGCCGGAACAGCGCTGCGCGATCGAAGATCTGGCCCGCACGCTGGACGTAGCTCAGCCTCGATCCGGAGGGCGGCAGATACCAGATCGCCAGCCGCGCCGCGAGCCGGCTCCCTTGCAGCGTCGGAGCCGACTCGCCCGGCTTCGACAGCGGAGTGCCGGCCCAGCTGACCGTGCTGTCGGAGCTCACGCACAGCGACGCGGGGCTCGCCTGCGGACTCGCGGGGGTCTGGGGGATCGCGAAGTCGGCATTGGTGATGCGGTCGGCCGGCGCCTGCAGCGGAGGCAGATAGGAGCGGATCGTGCGCGCCCCGACGCGCAGCACGAGGTGAAGCGGTGGGCGCGCGCGTGTCGGAGAGCTGACACGCAGGCGCACAAACGCGGTCTGGGCGGGCAGTTCCAGATGTGAAGCGCACAGGGCCACTTGCGCCGGCGTCGACACGAGGTAGCTCACGTCCTCGACGCTGTCCGTGCCGGTGTAGTAGAAGCGCGGGCGCAGACAGTAGAAGGCGGTCAACGCCACGAGCGGCACAGCGCAGATCGCCGCCACGCGCCATACGCGGCGATCGCCGGCAAATACCGCCGCCAGCATCCGGCGGAGCGGCTCCACCGTCAGCGACGACGCAGACCGAGAATCGACAGCAGGAACGACGAGAAGAAGATCTGGATCCCCACGATCAGCAGCGAGGCGGCGATCACCGCAAGGCGTTCGTCTGCTAGCGAGCCGAAGCCGTGCGCAATCCAGGTGGCCAGGATCAGGCCGCCGATGACCACCCCGACGAGCATGAAGAAGCCACCCAGCAGCAGGCCGTGCTCGAGCCGGAAGCGCGCGCGCATGCGGTCGAACCAGGGGTCCTGCTCGCCCATGAAGTAGGTGCCGTAGGCGTGCGCGCACAGTCCCAGCGCGAGCACCTGGGTGCCCACGATCATCAGCAGCGTGCCGCCGATCAGCGCGTGCAGCCCCCACGCGCGCCCGAAGAAGTCCAGGCCGGCGCCCACGAACACCACGACCGAGGTGCCCAGGCCGGCGAGCGCAGCGCCGGGCACGATGAACAGGTGGTTGGGGCTGTGCACGAGCAGGAAGCGCAGGTGGCGCCAGCCGTCGCTAAAGCTCGACAGCTTGCTCTCACCCCCGCGCGGGTGGTATTCGATCGGGAACTCCGCGATCCTCAGGTTCTCCTTCGAGGCCCTGATGACCATCTCCGAGGCGAACTCCATGCCGGTCGTCCGCAGGTCCAGGCGGGGCAGCACGTCGCGGCGCAGCGCGCGCATGCCGCAGTGGGCGTCGTTGATGCCGGTACGGAAGAACAGGTTGAGCAGGCCGGTGAGGATCGGGTTGCCGACGTAGCGGTGCAGCCACGGCATCGCGCCCGGCTGGATGTTGTCCATGCGGTCGCCGATCACCATCTCCGCACCCTCCTCGAGCGCCGCCACGAAGCGGGGGATCTCGTTGAAGTCGTAGGTCAGGTCGGCGTCGGCCATCACGATGTAGCGACCCTTCGATGCGGCGAAGCCGGCCAGGTATGCGCTCCCGTAGCCGCGCCTGCATTCGATCACCACACGAGCGCCCGCCTGCTCGGCCAGGCGTGCCGAGTCGTCCTCGGAGTCGTTGTCGGCGACCACCACCTCGCCCTGCACGCCCATCCGCGCGATCGCCTCCAGGGCAGCGCTCACGCAGGTCTCGATGTTCTCGGCCTCGTTCAGGCAGGGGATCACGACCGATACGAGCAGTGCGCCTGCGTCCTGGGAATCGGGCGCTGCAGGGGAGGCGCTTGTCGGGACGAGTGTGCTCATCGACTGAAGGTCCTCGCGACGCACGATTCCGCGGAGAGGCGAGGAGGTATCCGGTTATAATGCTCCAAAGGGTGGAAAGTGGCGCAGGAGACGTGCACGCACCAGCGAGATGGGATGCTAGCGGGATGCGCATCTGCGTTGTGTACGACTGCCTGTACCCCTACACCGTCGGGGGCGGCGAGCGCTGGTATCGCAGTCTCGCCGAGCGCCTGGCGCGGGGTGGTCACGAGGTCACCTACCTGACGATGCGCCAATGGGAGCGCGGGACGCGGGTCGACCTCGACGGAGGCGTGCGGGTCGTCACCGCAGGGCCGCGGATGGCGCTGTACACCGCGGGGGGACGCAGACGCATCCTGCCGCCGCTCGTGTTCGGACTGGGGGTGTTCCTGCACCTGCTGCGCCACGGCCGCAGCTACGACGTGGTCGATACCGGCGCCTTCCCCTACTTCTCGCTGCTCGCGGCCGCGGCTCTGCGCCCGCTCATGGGCTTTGAGCTGGTGGTCGACTGGTTCGAGGTCTGGAGCCACTCCTACTGGCGCGAGTATCTGGGCGCAGCCGGCGGGCGCGTCGGCGAGCTCGTCCAGCGCCTCTGCGCGCGCGTCCCGCAGCGGGCGTTCTGCATCTCCGAGCTGCACGCTCGCCGCCTGCTCGCGGAGGGACTGAATGGCTCGGTGACCGTGCTGCGCGGGCTCTACGCGGGAACGACCGAGCTGCCCACGCCGCAGCCGACGGACCCGCTCGTGCTGTTCGCGGCGCGATTGATACCCGAGAAGCAGGTGACGCTCGCGGTCGCCGCGATCGCCCTGGCGGCCGAGCGGATCGAGGGGCTGCGGGGGAAGATCCTCGGCGAAGGGCCAGAGCGAGCGGCGCTGGACTCCGCGATAGTCGAGCACGGCCTGCAGGGCGTCGTCTCCGCGCCGGGGTTCGCCGACGCCGAGACGCTTGACGGCGAGATGCGCCGGGCGATGTGCATGCTGCTCACCTCAAAGCGCGAGGGCTACGGCCTGGTCGTCGTCGAGGCCGCCGCCAGGGGGACGCCGAGCGTCGTCGTCGCCGGCGAGGACAACGCCGCGACCGAGCTGATCGTCGAGGGCGTCAACGGCGTGATCGCTGCGCGCGCCGAGGCCCAGGCGATCGCTGACGCGATCGTTGATGTCCACGAATCCGGGCTCGCGCTGCGCGAGAGCACCGCGTCCTGGTTCGCCGAGAATGCCACCCGCCTATCGCTGGAGTCCTCGTTGGAGACCGTGTTGAAGAGCTACGCGAGCTGATCGCGGGAGACGCGTTCGCCCACCCAGGCACACGCTCGGTACGCTGTTCCGGTGACACCGTTGGAAGAACCCACACGCGCCACCGACCAGCTGGTCTCAGACGCCGTTCGCGACCCGCTCGCCGTCACCGACACGGTGCTTGCGGCTCGCCAGCGCCCGATGTCCGAGCGCCTGGAGCTGGCGTTGAGCTGGAACGCCGTCGCCGCCGAGCTTCGCGCCGGTCTCGCTGCGGTCACCGGTCACACAAACCCCAGCCGGTGAGGAACCCGGGCAGGTTCGACGCTCGCGAGCTCTTCGCAGCGCTCGCACACCGCGACGTCGAGTACGTGACGATCGGCGGTATCGCTATCCAGGCATACGGAGGCCAGCGCCTGACGCAGGACCTCGATGTCGCCGTTGCAGCATCCGCCCCGAGAACATCGCGCGACTGGCCGACGCGCTGCTCGACCTCGACGCTCGAATCCTCGGTCCCGACGGCCAGCGCTCACGGTCGGTGCCGACCGCGCCCCTGCTCGCCTCGAGCGATCAGTGGCATCTCATCACCCTCCACGGCCCACTCGACGTCCTCACGCTACCGGCTCACCTCGGATCGTTCGCCGACATGCGAGCCCGCGCTCACGAGGTCCTCCTGGGCGACCTGGCGATCCCCATCGCCCACCGCGAGGATCTGCTGAAGATGAAGCGCGCCGCCGGCCGGCCGCAGGACCTCGCCGACGTCCGGCTGCTCGAATCGCTCGACGACGCACCCTGAGGCAGCGGCGCCTCCCTCGCTAATCCCCCAACAGCGCGCGGGTGTAGCTGGCCAGCGTCAGGCGCGCGGTGCGCTCCCATGTGAAGAGCTGCGCCCGAGCGCGGCCGAGCGCTCGCAGCCGCCCACACAGCTCCTCGTCGTTCAGGAGCCGCCCGAGGGCTTCGACGATCGCCGACTCGTCGCGCGGGTCGAACAGCAGCGCGGCGTCGCCGGCCACCTCAGGCAGCGAGGAGGCGTTCGAGCACGCCACGGGAACGCCCCGCGCCATCGCCTCGAGCACGGGCAGGCCGAAGCCCTCGTACAGCGACGGGAACACGAACGCGTCAGCGATCGCCCACAGGCCCTCGATCTCCGCGTCCGACACCCAAGCCGGGAAGCGCACGTCGTCTTCGATCCCGAGCGCGTCTGCGCGCCCGCGCACCTCGACCTCATGCGCAGTCGGATAGCCGGGGATGACCAGCATCGGACGATCCTCGGCAGGGATCAGCGCGAGCGCGTCGATCAGCGCGAGCAGGTTCTTGTGGGGGCGCTTTGCGGACAGGCTCAGCACGATGCGACGCTCGCCGAGATCGAAGCGGGTGCGCACCTCGCCCTCGGGCAGGGGGGCGACGCGCCGTACGGCGCCGAGGCCGAGTGGCACGACGTCGATGCGATCCGATCTCACGCCCAGCAGCTCGATCAGGTCGTCTCGAGTGCTCTGTGAATCGGCGATCACCCGATGTGAGCGGCGGGCTGCCGCCGGGACGAGCACCCTCATACCCTTCTCGCGGATGCCCGAGTGCGCCTCGGGAAAGCGGGCGTAGATGAGGTCGTGAACCGTCACCACCCTGCGAAAGCGACCCCACAGCGGCGCCGTGCTCGCCAGGCTGTGCACGAGGTCCACGCCGGCGCGGGCCGCCAGTCGCGGCAGGAGCGTCTGCTCGCCGAGCACCCACTGCACGCGGTTGCGCGCGCTCACCGGCACGGTCACCGCCGGCAGCAGCTCTCCCCACGGGCCGCCGCCGGCGGCGGCCGCCTCGCGGTTGATGAAGGCGGTGAAGCGCACCCCCGGCGGCGCCTGCGCCAGCAGCGCCGGGATCAGCTCGCGCGCCGCGACCTCCATCCCGCCGGTCTCGCCGGGGACGAGGAAGATCAGATTCAGGCCGACGTGGGGCTGGCGCGCGCTCAAGGACGCGAAAGGCTAGCGGCATCGCACCGGGCGGTCATCCCACGGCGAATACTATGACGCGTCATGCCCCTCTCGATCGACGTGGTGATCGTGGCTTACGGCCGCTACGAGCTCACCGACAGCTGCCTGCGTCACCTGCGCGAGCAGACGCTCGAACATCGCGTCATCCTCGTCGACAACGGCTCGACGGACGACAGCCGCACTCGCATCCGCGCTGAGTGGCCGGCGGTGCAGCTCGAGTGCTTCGACGACAATCGCGGGTTTGCCGAGGCCTGCAACCGCGGCGTGTCGGCCGGCACGGGGGAGATCGTGGTCCTGCTGAACAACGACGTGGACGCGCGCCCCGATTTCCTGGAGCGGCTGGTAGCGCCGCTGCAGGCGAACCCTGAGGTCGGATCGGTGGCGGCGCTGATGCTGCAGCCCGGCGAGCGACTGATCGACAGCGCCGGGCTCACCGCCGACGTGGCGTTGGGAGGCTTTCCGCGCCTGCAGGGACTGGACGTCGCGCTCGCGGATCGCGAGCGACCCGTCCTCGCCGGCCCAGCGGGCACCGCGGCCGCCTACCGTCGCTCGGCGTGGGAACAGGTCGGCGGTCTGGACGAAGCGATATTCGCCTACATGGAGGACTTCGATCTCGCCCTGCGCTTGCGCAGCGCCGGTTGGAAGGCGCGCATCGCGACCGACGCCGTCGGGGTGCACCTCGGCTCGGCCACCCACGGACACCGCTCCGCCTGGCAGCGACGCCATGGCGGCTTCGGACGCGGCTACATGCTGCGCCGCTATGGCCTGCTGCGAGGACGCACGGCTCCGCGCACGCTTGCCACAGAGGCCGTCGTCGTCATCGCGGACCTCGCCATCTCGCACGACCTGGCCGCCCTGCGGGGGCGGCTGTCGGGTTGGCGCGCGGGGCGGCTCGCGTCGCGCCTGCCCTCTCCGCCGTCGGACGCCGTGGATCACACGATCAGCTTCCGCGATTCGCTCGCTCTCAGGCGAGGAGTGTATGGACGCCGTGCCGCCTGAGCGCGGGAGCGACGCGGTCGGCGACACGAGCGGTGCGCGTGCTCGGCCGCGAGTGCTCTTCATCTGCGCCGATCCCGTCGGTGAGGAGATGGCCGGACTGGGCATCCGCTGCTGGGAGCTCGCCCGGGCGCTGAGCGACCGTGCATCGGTCACGGTCGCCCACGGCGGCAGCGACGAGCACGAGCGCGACGGTGTGCGCACGGTCGCCTTTCGGCCGCACGCGCCCGGGACGCTACGCCCGCTGATCGCGGACGCCGACACCGTGGTCGCCCACCCCCAGTGGCCGTTGGTCGATCGCTGGCTACGGCGGTCCGCAGCGCGGGTGGTGATCGACCTCTACTGTCCGGAGACGCTCGAGACGCTCGAGCTGCTGGCCGGCACGCCCGCTGGCGCTCGCCGGCAGCGCACGGCGATTACGATCGACCGGCTGCACGCGGCCCTGCGTACCGGACACAACTTCATGTGCGCCAGCGAGACGCAGCGCGATCTGTGGCTCGGTGCGATGCTCGCGCTGCGCCTGATCGGTCCGGAGCTCTACGATCGCGACCCCGGCCTGCGCGAGGTGATCGACCTGGTTCCGTTCGGCGTCCCCGAGGCCCCCCCGCAGCGATCCGTGCTGGGCGGCCCGCGGGAGGCGATCGGCGCGCTCGGCCCCGACAGCGAGATCGTGCTTTGGAACGGCGGCATTTGGAGATGGCTGGATGCCAAGACGGCAATCCGGGCAGTGGCAGCGCTCGCGGAGCGCCGGCCGACCGTGCGCCTCGTGTTCATGGGCGGGTCCGCACAGCACCCGGCGGCCGCCGCGAGCACCGCCGCGGCCCACGAGCTGGCGCGCGAGCTCGGCCTGCTCGACTCGGTGGTTCACTTTCACGAGGGCTGGGTCCCCTACACCGAGCGCGGGACATGGCTCATGCAGGCGGCCTGCGCGCTCTCGGCGCACGCCGATCATCTGGAGACCCGCTTCGCCTACAGGACGAGACTGCTCGACTGCCTCTGGGGTGGGCTGCCGATCGTATGCACATCGGGCGACGAGATCGCCGAGCGCGTAGCCCGCGAGGGACTGGGAGCCGTCGCACCGCCGGGAGACGTGCAGGCGCTGAGCGCCTCGTTGGAGAGGGTGCTTGAGCGTGGCCGCGACGCCTACGCCCACAGCTTGCGCGCCGCCGCCATTCAACAGTGTTGGGAGAGAGTAGCCGAGCCCCTGGCCCGCTGGATCTCGGAGGAGGTCCCGCCCCGGCGCCCGGCCGATGACGCTCCCGAAGTTCTGCGCCCACCGCTGGGCCAGCGGCTGCGCGAAGCCGCCTATCTAACCGGGGGACGCGCGATGCTCGCGCGGCGGCGAGTATGAGCCTCCAGCCAGGCTTCACGGCCCAGCAGAGTGCAGCGACCGGTCGTGACGAGTTGGAGTGACCGTTCGCTCATCAACGACCGCCTCTCAACCTGCGGGCCCAACTCGCCGGTTTCAGTTGTAAAATACGTGCCCAGCGCCGTCGTTTACCACATGGGCAGCGCCACGATCGGGCGCGGATTCACTGACTTCACGCGCTACCACCTGTGGCGCAATACGCTGTGGATCATCGCCAAGGACCTGCCGACGGGTGCGCTCTTGCGCCATCCGCATCAGCTCCTACTCGGCCAGCTCGTCAACTTGGCCGTGGCCGTCAGAGACCGCAAGCTCGACATCTGGTGGCGAGCCTGGCGCGACACCTTGACCGGCGACTCAGCTTCCGTGCTCTACCCAGAGCTCGGCCACGCGAGCTGAACAAGCTCCTCGGGTCCCGCAGCCGATCGTTGCCGAAACTCTGTATCTTGTCCGCCCCCATGAGCCAATCATTGCCGCGAAGCCCCGAGCTGGACGTCCCGCTGACCACCAGGCTCCCCGCTCCGCACCCCGGGAACCAGCTCACGGTCGCACTAGCCACCTACAACGGCCGCAACCTGCTGGAGATAGCTCTGCCGTCGCTGGCCAGACAGAGCTTTCGTGACTTTCAGGTAATAGTCGTCGACGACGCATCGACCGACGATACGGTTGACTGGCTGCACGAATGCTGGCCCGAGGTGGACGTTGTCGTGCACGATCGCAACCGCGGCGTGACCGCTGCGCTGAACACCTGTCTGGAGCGTCCACGCAGCCCGCTGGTCGGGTTGTTCAACAACGACGTGGAGCTGGATCCGCGCTGTCTGGAAGAGATGGTCCGAGCCCTTCACGAGCACCCCGAGGCCGGTTGGGTAGGAGGCAAGCTGATCGACTTCCACAAACGCGACGAGATCGACGGCGCCGGAGACATCTTCACCTGGCGGGCGACTGGCTGGCGCCGCGGACACGGCGAGCGCGACCATGGCCAGTACAACACGCCGCGGGCGATCTTCGGGGCCTGCGGCGGGGCCGCGCTGTACCGAAGGAGCGTCCTCGAGGAGGTCGGCGAGTTCGACGAGGACTTCTTCGCCTTCTACGAGGACGTCGACTGGAATCTGCGCGCTCAGCTCGCCGGCTTCAGCTGCCGCTACGTGCCCACAGCGGTCGTCTACCACATGGGCAGCGCCACGATCGGGCGCGGCCTGTCCGACTTCACGCGCTTTCACCTGTGGCGCAACACGCTGTGGATCATCGCCAAGGACCTCCCAGCCGGAGCGCTGCTGCGCCACGCCCATCAGCTCGCGCTCGGTCAGCTGGTCAACCTGGCTGTCGCCGCCAGGGACCGCAAGCTGGGCATCTGGTTGCGCGTCTGGCGCGATGCGCTGCGCGGGCTTCCGCGCGTCCTGCACAAGCGCCGCGAGGTCCAGGCGCGCCGCACGATCAGCCTGTCCGCGCTCGAGGCGATCGTGGGGCCGGAGGGCGGCCCCCCCAACGCTTGACTCACCCTCAGCGCGCCGCCGCTCTGATCCACCCGGCCAGCACCTCGCGCACCTCCGGCGGAAAGCGGCGGAGCGCCTTGAGGATGATGAAGTAGACCGTGATCGCCGCGATGACGCCGATCAGGGATGGTCGAGCAGCTTGCCGGCGACCCTGGCCCGCGGATGCTCAGCGAGTGCCCCCACCAGCTCTGCCAGACACTCGTGATGCAGCTCGAGGTCGCTGTTCTGGCGAGCCACCAGCTCCGAGCGCCCGGCCCGCAGGCAGGAGCTCAGGGCGACGGTCACGCCGCTTTGGCTGCAGTACCTGATACCGATCCTCCCCGCGACTAGGTCTGATTGCGAGTCTCCGACATCGTCCGCGGTCGTCCTGCATATAACGACCCAGCATCGGATCTAGGGCGCTTTGCAACCGTTTGGTGGTGAAGTGCATCGCGGCAACTGGATCGTGATGCCTGAGCAGCAGAGGTAGACGGGGGTGACGAGGGGTGTGGCTGTCAGCTCGCTCGCAGTAGCGATAGGCTGGCGCAGTGCTTCACAGTCCACGGGTCGGGAGGGTTCTCAGCGCGTTGGGCGCCGTGGCGGTGGCGGCGGCGCTCTTTTTGCAGTGGTACCAGGTGAGACAGGGCGGCCACGTCCTCACCTCAGCGTCGGGCTACCACACCTTTCTTCGCCTGCGTTGGGTGATTCTGCTCCTTGCCGCATTGACGATCACCAGCGCATTCGTCGATCACGTGCGTGGCGCGCTAATCGTGCGCACGGTGTTCGGTGTAGTGCTTGCCGCCCTGATCGCACGGCACATCATCACGCCGCCTTCGGTAGCCGGGGGCAACGTGCATGCTGTAGCCGGAGTCTACATAGTCGCCGTTGGAGCGGGAGCCGCCGCCCTGGGAGGCATCGTCGACAGCAGCCGGTGGATATTCGCCCGCTCCTGGTTCAACCGCCCTGCCACCGGGTCTGTCGACCGTCCTTTCACCCGGCTGATGGCGCGAGCACCGGGGGGATGGCCGTTACTCTTGGCAGGCCTAGGATTACTTACCGACGCCGTTCTCTCGATCCATTTTTCGATCGGCGGCTTTTGGACACCCGCCGTCTTAGTTGTCGTCGGCTTTCCCGCGATCGTCAGTGGCGCCGCAGGAATAAGAGCGCGGTCATTCGGCACGTCACCTCCTTCGACGGTCAAACGCACCATGCGACGCCACGCCCCATTCACAGTCGCACTCGCAGTCTACTTGACGGTACTCGCCTTTGGCGTGGCTCCCGCGCCCACCGGGGATCAACCGCATTACGAGTTAGAGGCGATGAGCCTCGCCTACGATCACGACCGTAACCTCGCCAATAACTATACGAACCCGTCACAATTTGGCATCATGTTCGGGCCGTACGTGGCGGGCATCGAGGCCTTTCATTACACCAGAGGACCTACTGGACCATTAATCTTTGTTGAGAACGTTGGTCTTCCGTTGATTCTGTCGGTAGGGGTACCGGCTGTAAAGCTTGTTCAGGCAGTCGCGCCTGTCGACATGCGATGGCCGTGGAGCATCGAGATCATCCTGTTCGCGGCGTGCGCTGCGCAGCTCTTGTACCGGGTGCTACGGAGGCTTTTCCCTACGGGACGGTTTTTGCTTCCAGGAGTTTGGGCGGCCGTCGTATTTTGTCCCCCGATCCTGATGTTCAGCAGTGAGAGCTATCCCGAGATCCCGGCGCTATGTTTGGGTCTCGTCGCCGTTGACCGCTTGATGCGCACGCCCACGACATCGTCTTGCATGGTTGGTGCGGCTGCGGCGGCGGGTATGCCGTGGCTTCAAGTGCGATTTTTCCCGGTTGCGTTTCTCCTTGTCGTGGCGCTGGCTGTGCGAGCTGCGGGCGCGCTCGGTCGCGAATCGCGCAGCCGGCGTGCGGTTTGTGCCGCTTGCATGTTTCTACCGCTCCTTGTTAGTCAGCTCGTGATGGCGTTTGCGTTCAATCACTGGTACGGCGCTCCTTTGCTCACCGCGCCGTACCGGCTGCCGCAGACTCGCCAGCCCCAGACGCTCCAAGCGTCCTATCGCGCCATCGCCGGTCTCTTTTGGAGTAATTCGCGAGGTTTCCTGCCTTACGCGCCGGTTGAGCTCTTGGCCGTCCTCGCGATTCCGCAGTTCTGCCGTCGGTACGGACGATGGGCGCTGTTTGGTCTGCTGGTCGCGGCTACTTACGTGGGCCTGCTTACCGTCGAGGGCGCCCATCCAGACTTTTCCTTCGCTGGTCGCTTTATGGTCCTGCTGATCCCGCTGTCCGCCGTGCCGCTGCTCACTATCTTGTCGGAGCTGAGAGGTGCACGGCCGGTGTTTTGGTTGCTCTCCATTGCCACTGCCTTCGTGGCGATAGGAGTCGTGTTGGACCCACCGATGAGTATTTCTGGGTTGGGCCAGCCACCGGCGCCGTGGGTCACGTTCGTCGAACTCTGGCCGAGCGTTCTGTCGCCTCCGAATTACCCGGACGTCACTGCCGTCCTGGCCTGGACCGCTGGTCTGCTCATAATAAGCGGAGTTGTCTACGTTGTCGGGTTGCCGCGCGCGCATCGCAATGCGCGCACCGTTACGACGTAGTGAGCCGATCAACAAGGTAGATGTGATGGCGGACGGCACGGGTTTGTCGTCTCGTGCGGGCACTGGTCGGTAAAGCTCGCTTGGAAGCGGTGCCCGTCATGGTCGGTGAATGTGAGTTGCGCGCTGGGCGTGCAGCTCACGGCGCACGATCACCCGCGCCGGAGGCAGCAGCTTCAGCTGCTCGATCGGCTGGTCGGTGCGGATTGCTGTCAGCGAGCTGCACCGATCCACCCGGCCAGCACCTCGCGCACCTCCGGGGGAAAGCGCCGGAGCAGCCTAAGGGCCACCAAGTAGACAACACTCGCCACAACGACCCCGATCAGAGGATGCACCGGCAGCGCGAGGCCGATAGCCACAGCCGCGCCGCCCGCCAGAGCGATCACGGCGACGGTGCTGATGCGCAGCACAACAGCGGACGCGGCACGCTTGAGCATCACCGCCTGGCTTACCGCCAGCCCCAACTCTGCGACAACCGCGGCGACGGCGGCACCGCGAGCTCCAAACGACGGCACGAGGGTCACAGTGAGAATCCCGGAGGTAGCCAGGGCGAGCAGGTTGGACAGCAGCACCTCTCGATAGCGACGCATCATCAGCAGCGGAAAGCCGCATGCTACGGCAACGAAATTGGGGATCAGCGCGAGGCCCTGGATGCGAAGCACGGCAATCGAGGGGTCCGCCTTGCCGGCGGCAACCACGTGGATGGCAAAGGCGGCGCCCACCTCGAGACACAGAACCAGCCAGGCGCCGGCCAGCAGCGCGAGCTCGAAGAGCCGACCGCTGGCGAAGCTGAAGCGAGCGGAGTCCTCGCGCTCTGCCCGCGCGAGGATCGGGAAGGCGGCGCCGATGACCAGGCTGGGGATCCCCACGAGCACTTCGGTGATGCGGAAGGACGTTGCGAAGTAGCCGGTCTGCAAAGCGCTTGCGATCAGCGACATCAGGACGAGGGCCAGGCGAAAGTAGACGACGTTCACGGCCGCGATCACCGCCCACGGGAAGGTCTCACGCAGCAGCCGCCACCAGTGCGCCAGATGGAAGGACGGCCTCAATGAGGTGTATCGGAGCACCAGCGGGACCGTGGACGCAAGCGAGACGGCGGATGCCGGTATTGCGACCGCGAGCAGCGGAAGCAGACCCGCGCCGGCCAGTGCCAGAGTGACCAGCAGCCCCACGTTGACCACCTGGCGCACCAATTCCGCGGCTGATATCCAGCCGAAGCGCAAGTGCGCCTGCAGAGTCATCGACAGGGTGCTCTGCAGCAGCTGAAGCACCAAGCCGATGCCGGCGAAGGCTGTGCCCAGCACCAGCGTCGAGCCGTAACCGGCCGCGGCCGCAAAGGCAACTGCCAGCGCCACTCCCACGGCCGTCAAGACCAGACGAATCCCGATCGCCGAGCGCATCATCTGGCGCTTGCGATCGGCCTTGAGGGTGGCAAATTCGCGCAGCACGATGCTGTTGAGGCCACCCTCGGTGAAGCCAGTGACGATCGTGATCAGCGCTAGGACGGTGGCATACCGGCCGAAATCCGCAACGCCGAGATGGCCGATCAGCACCCGTGCTGAGATCAGCGAGAGCAGGACGCCCGAGACGTAGGCGCCAGTGCGCAGGACGCTCCCGCGCAGCGCCGCCGCCCCCGCCGCTTGGGTGTCGAGCGGGTCGGTTTCAGCTGCCGCGGTCGGCCCCGCCGGCGGCGTGCCCGACTCGACGGAGCTCATCGTCGATATGGTACCCGCCGCGCATGCGGCACCTTCACGCGCGGCGCCCCTCCACCCGATCGTGATCCTGCGATTCGGAGGACAGGCGTTCGCGCCACCATGCGATCACGCTGGCCAGCCCATCACCGAGCCCGATCTTGGGGCTCCATCCGACCTCCTCGCTCAGTCGCCGCACGTCGGCCACCAGAGCGGGCGGCTCCCCCGCCGGGGTGGGCCGGGCTCCGATCTGGAGTAACTCGCCACCGTCGAGGAGCTGCGCGATCTGCACGGCAAGCTCGCGTAAGGCTATGGCCCTGCCCGAGGCTACGTTGATCGCGCCCGTCACCGGGCTGTCGGCCAGCGCGGTGAACGCGGCGCCTGCGTCAGCCACGTGCAGGAAGTCACGGCGCTGGGAGCCCTCGGTCATGCCCGCGGACTCACGCCGGAGCAGAGGCAGCACCAGCGAGGGGACGAAGCGCCCCGGCGCCTCAAACGGACCATAGAGGAAGAAGAGGCGGCCCCATGCCAGCGAGAGACCCGCCTGTTCGGCAAACGCGGAGGCGACCACATGGAGGCCGTGCTTGGCCGCGCCGTAGAGGGTAGTCGGACGCAAGGGCGCGCTCTCTTGATAAACGTCACGCGACCACTCGTACTCGGCGCAGGTCCCCGCCATGACCACCCGCCGGCCACCGGCCACCGCAAAGGCCCGCAGCAGCGCAAGCGATGCCTCGACCCAGCGAACGTTCTCCGGCGAGGACCAGAACTTCCCGTGCTCGGCATACCAGGCGAGGTGGACCAGGATCTCGGGCTTCACTTCGCCCACCACCTCGCACCCGGCGAGCAGGTCTGCCTCGTGCCAGATCACGCCGGCCTTGGCGGGACCGCGTCGCCGTGCGACGGCATGCACCTCGTGGCCGGCTTGCGTGAGAGCGCTGAGCGTATGACGCCCGATGAAGCCCGTGGCCCCGGTGAGCATCACGCGGCTCACAGCTGGAAGTCCGGATAGGCGCGATCCTTCTCCGAGATGATCCGCGCGCCATGAGGAGCGGGCCATTCGATCTCGAAGACCGGGTCGTCCCAGCGCACCCCGCGCGCAGCCTCGGGCACGTAGCGGCGGCCCATCTGGTAGAGCACCTCACAGTCATCCGCAAGGATCTGGAGGCCGTGCGCGAGCCCCGCCGGGATGTAGAACGCGCAGCGGTTCCCGGCGCTCAGCTCGACCCCGTGCCAGCGACGATACGTTGGGGAGTCGGGCCGAAGGTCGACCGCGACGTCGAAGATCGCGCCACGCACGCAGCGAACCAGCTTCGACTCGCCGTGGGGCTCGGCCTGGTAGTGCATGCCCCGCAGGGTGCCGCTCCGGGCGTTGAACGAGGTGTTGCACTGCACGACCGCGGGATTCAGCCCGCGTGCCTGAAACTCCTCGGCGTCGAAGCTCCGCGCGAACCAGCCGCGCTCGTCCGCGAGCAGATCCAGCTCGACGACCCACACTCCGGGCAGCGGCGTCTGGGTGAACCGCATCACCTGTTCCCGCTCATCGGACGCGGGCGGGCGTGAGCTTGGCGGCGCTGGAAGTCACGAGATGAGCGTCAGCTCCGGCGTGCGCGCCGCGAACCGACCGCCCCACTCGCGGATGAAGCTCAGCTGCGCCACGATCTCATCCTTCAGGTTCCAGGGCAGGATCAGCACGACGTCGGGCCGCTCCTCGCGGATCGCCTCCGGTGGGCGGATGGGGATGTGGCTGCCGGGCAGGAAGTGCCCCTGCTTGTGCGGGTTCAGGTCGCACGTGTAGTCGACGAAGTCACGCCCGACGCCACAGTAGTTGAGCAGCGTGTTGCCCTTGGCCGGGGCGCCGTAGCCGACCACTCGCAGACCCTGCTCCTTGAGGTCGATCAGGAAGCGCAGGATCTGACGCTTGTCCTGCTCGACCCGGCGACCATAGCCGAGGTAGGTGTCGAGATTCTCGTAGCCGGCCGCACGCTCGCGCTCTGCGAGCTCCCGCGCCGCATCGGACTCGACCTTCGTGGCGTCCTCCTCGTGGCAGCCATAGATACGCAGGGACCCGCCGTGGGTGGGCAACTCCTGCACGTCGAACAGGCGCAGGCCGTGGGCTTGGAAGACCCGACTGACGGTGAGGAAGGAGAAGTAGGAGAAGTGCTCGTGGTAGATCGTGTCCCACTGGTTCTCCTCGATCAGGCGCATCAGATGCGGAAACTCCATCGTGATGACGCCGCCCGGCTTGAGCAGGATCTTCATGCCGGCGACGAAGTCGTTGAGGTCGGGGACGTGGGCGAGCACGTTGTTGCCGAGCAGCAGGTCCGCCGAGGAGTCGCCCGCCAGCGACCGGGCCGTCTCGCGGCCGAAGAACTCGACCAGCGTGGGGATGCCCTTCTGGAGGGCGACCTTGGCCACGTTGGCGGCCGGCTCGATCCCGAGCACCGGGATCTGGCGCTCGTGGAAGAACTGCAGCAGGTAGCCGTCGTTGGAGGCAATCTCGACCACGTGGCTGGCCTCGCCCAGGCCGAAGCGCTCGGTCATCTGCTCGGAGTAGCGACGGCTGTGCTCGAGCCAGCTGGAGGAGTAGGAAGAGAAGTACGCGTAGTCGGAGAAGATCCGCTCGGGCGTCTGGAACTCCTCGAGCTGGACGAGGAAGCACTCGCCGCAGACGAGCGCGCGCAGCGGATAGAAGGGCTCCATGCTGTTGGCCCGCTCCGGCGGCAGGAAGGAGTTGGCCAGCGGCGACATGCCGAGGTCCACGAAGACGGCTTGCACGGGAGCGCCGCAGAATCGGCAGATGGTCTGGCTCATGGCGAAGGGGCAGCGTATTGAAAGGCCTCGATCTGCCGAAGCGTCACAGCGCGCATGTCCGCCCCGGCCTGCAGCTCCCGATACCACTCGACGATGCTCTGCAGCGCCCCCTCGAGGTCGACCGGTGGACGCCAGCCCAGCCGCAGACGCGCCCGCGACGAGTCCAGCTTGAGATAGCGCGCCTCGTGGGGATGGGGCCCGTCGTCGAGCTCCCAGCGAAGCTCGCCGGGCCACAGCTCGCTCATGCGCTCGACGATCCAGCCGACCGGGCGGGCGTCTTCGTCTGAGGGACCGAAGTTCCAGCCGGTGGCGTGCTCGGGCGAGCCCCACAGCGCCTGGGCGAGCACCAGATAGCCGCTGAGGGGGTTGAGAACGTGCTGCCAGGGACGTAGCGAGTTGGGGTTGCGCACGCGCGCCTGCTCGCCGGCGAGCGCCGCGCGCATGATGTCCGGCACGAGCCGGTCCTCCCCCCAATCGCCGCCGCCGATCACGTTGCCCGCGCGCGCGGAGGCGAGCCTGGGGCCGTCGGGGTCGGAGAAGAAGGAGCGCCGGAACGCGTCGGTGACCAGCTCTGCGCAGCCCTTGGAGCTCGAGTAGGGGTCGTGGCCGCCCATCGGCTCCTCCTCGCGGTAGCCCCACTCCCACTCGCGATTCTCATAGCACTTGTCCGAGGTCACGTTGACCACCGCGCGCACCTCCCGGCCATGGAGACGCACGGCGTCGAGCACGTTGACGGTGCCCATCAGGTTGGTCTCGTACGTCTCGCGCGGTTCGGCAAACGAGCGGCGCACGAGCGACTGAGCCGCCATGTGGATGACTATCTCGGGCCCCGGCGAGCCCATCGCGGCCGCCAGCGCGTCGGGGTCGCGCACGTCGCCCTCGACGCTCTGCATGCCCGTCCCCACGCTCGCCAGCTCAAACAGCGATGGCTGCGTTGGGACACCGTTGGAGAAGCCCGTCACGCGGGCGCCCATCGCTTGCAGCCACAGCGCCAGCCAGGCCCCCTTGAAGCCCGTGTGACCGGTCAGCAACACGCGGCGGCCCTGCCAGAACTCGGGGTCGACTCTTCCCGCGACCAGAGCAGGCGCCGCGGTCTCGGCGGCGCTCACCGTGCTACGCCCACGTCCGCCACGGCGCTTCACCGGCGCTCCACAGCTGCTCGAGGTGGTTGCGGTCGCGCAGCGTGTCCATCGCCTGCCAGAAGCCGTCGTGGCGATATGACGCAAGCTCGCCCTCGCGCGCGAGCGCCCGCATCGGCTCCTGCTCCCACACGGTCGCATCACCCTCGAGGTAGCGCCCCACGCGAGGCGAGAGCACGAAGAAGCCGCCGTTGGTCCAGCCGCCGTCGCCCCGCGGCTTCTCCTCGAACTCGCGCACCCGCTCGCCCTCAATGTCGAGCGCGCCGAAGCGGCCGGGAGGCTGAACGGCCGTGACGGTCGCGCTGGCCCCCTGCTCACGGTGGAAGGCAATCAGGGCCGTCACGTCCACGTCCGCCACGCCGTCGCCGTAGGTGAAGCAGAAGTCCTCCTCACCCACGTAGGGCAGCACCCGCTTCAGGCGCCCACCGGTCATCGTCTCCTCGCCCGTGTCCACCAGCGTCACCCGCCACGGCTCCGTCGCGGAGCGATGAACCTCGACGTCGCCGCTGGCGAGGTCGAATGAGACATCGCACGTGTGCAGGTAGTAGTTGGCGAAGTACTCCTTGATCAGGTAGCCCTTGTAGCCGAGGCAGATCACGAACTCATCGATCCCATGGGCGGCATAGATCTTCATGATGTGCCAGAGGATCGGCTTGCCGCCGATCTCCACCATGGGCTTGGGGCGCACAGCGGTCTCCTCGCTGAGTCGCGAGCCGAAGCCGCCGGCCAGGATCACCGCCTTCACTGAAGCGCAGGGTAGTGGACGGCTCAGCGGCGGCGCACAGCCCGAAGCAGGCGGCAGCGGGATACGGCGAGCGTCAAAGCTCCCGCACGTCGACCACGCGCGATGAGCCCACGGCGAACGGGTAGTCGGACTCCGGTTCGGAGAGCACCCGAAACTGGTATCGCGCCGGGCCGGGGAAGCGGAAGCGGTAGCCGGCGTGGTAGCGGCCGCGGCCATCCGTGCGCACGACCTCGAACTCGATCCACGAGCCTCGAGGCGCGCGCGCCTCGAGCACCAGCTGCTTGCCGTCCGCGGGCACCGGTCGCCCGAGCAGACGCCCACGGAAGAAGATCCTCTTCCCGACGCTCGATGTGCGCGGGGCGACGCTCAGCGTGATCCCCGCGTGCACCTTCAGCGTGAGCGTGCGGGTGGCGGCGGGCAGCGCGTCGCC
>JADGPK010000106.1 GCA_017882445.1 Solirubrobacteraceae bacterium | reverse complement strand
CGCTTCCCGTCGCCGGCACCGTCTGGGTGGGCAGGGCCAGCCTCGCCGGCAACCGCAACGGAGAACTGCTGCTGGCCTGGATCAGCTCTCCGCGCACCGGCCACCGGCAGGTCTGGGCGAGCGTGCGCCTGCCCGGTCGCCGCTTCGCTGTACCGCAGCTGATCTCCTCCTCGGCCAACGGCCTGGCGGTCACCGCGTCCGTCGGCCCCGGCGCGCACAGCTCGGCGACCGGCCGGGCCGCCTCGGACATGGTCGTGGCGTTCGACAGCAAGCGCGGCCGCATGCTGGTGCGGGTTCGACCGCACGGATACGGCTGGGGAGCCGTGGCCGACATCGGCCCGGCGGCCGTCGGCAACGCCAACGAGGTCGCGACCCCCTACGTCGGACGCAACGGGCGCATCGTCGTTGCCTGGTATCACCGCCAGCTCTCCGAGGGCGGAGAAATGGGACCGAGCTACACCCAGATCGCAGTGCGGCCGCCCAACCGAGGCAGGTTCCTGGCAGCGCAGACGCTCGCCAAAAGCCAGAACGGCCCGCTGAGCGGCGACGTCGCGCTCGTCGGCGGCGAAGGGCATCCGCCGCTGCTGGCGTTCCTCGCGACGGCCTCGAACAGCGAACCGACACCGGCCCGCTCGGTCGTGAGGGTCTCCTCGAGTAACGGAGATCGGTTCTCCGCCGCGCGGACCGTCTCGCCTCCCGGGCAGTGGGCGACCGGCGTGGCAGCCGCGATGGGCCCGGGCGGTCCGATCGTCACCTGGTTGGGCGGCCCCAACCCGCCGTTCTCGGCGCTCAGCCCCGGCGCCGCCGTCTACGCGGCGCTGGGCGCGCCCGCCGGCAATCAGTTCGGCGCCGCCGTCGAGGTCTCGCCGGCCGAGCACGTGCAATCGGCCGTGCCGCTGCACACCGAAAACGGCGACCGCTGGATCATCGCCTGGAGCGGCCTGACGCAGTTCCTCTCGCCGCAGTCCGCCGGCCGGTCGGTCGTGCGGGTCACGACCTGCTCGACGGGCTGCGGATAGGCGGGCGGGGTGGCGGTCGGTTAGGTTTGCCCGCGTGGCTGCAGTAGCACTCAACGAGCCGTTGGAGCTTCCGTGTGGCCTCGTGCTCGAGAACCGCCTCTGCCGCGCGGCGATGACCGAGGGGATCGCGGGGCCCCGGAACGATCCCAACGAGCACCACTTCAGGCTCTACCGCGAGAACGCCCGCGGAGGCGCTGGGCTGATCCTGACCGGGAACGCGATGGTCGACCGGCGTCATCTCGAGCGCGCGCGAAACGTCGTCGTCGACGCGTCCACGGACGTGGGCGCGCTGCGCCGCTGGGCAGAGAGCGCCGCCGCCGCGCCGACGCTCGTCCAGATCTCGCACCCGGGTCGCCAGACAAACCGCTTCGTCCAGCCAAATCCCGTCGCCCCATCGGACGGGCCTGCCGTTCCCCTAGCCGGCCTCTTCGGTCGCCCGCGCGCCCTCACCGTTGCCGAGATCGAAGAGGTTCGCGATCGCTTCATCGGCGCCGGCGAGCGGGTCGTCACCGCGGGCTTCGCCGGCGTTGAGATCCACGCCGCGCACGGCTATCTCCTAGACAGCTTTCTGGATCCCGCGCACAACCGCCGAACGGACGCCTACGGCGGCCCGCTCGAGCATCGCGCGCGGCTGCTCGTGGAGATCGTCAGCGGCCTGCGCTCCGTTCTCCCGGAGCGGGCGGCGATCGCGATCAAGCTCGATTCGCGCGAGGGCGGCGACGATGAGCTCTCGCAGCTCGCAGGCCTGCTCGAGAGAGCCGGAGCGGACCTGCTCGAGATCTCCGGCGGCAGCTACGAATCCCCGGCGATGCTCGGCTTGGACGCTGAGGGGCGCGAGATCCAGACCGAGCACGAGTCGCCATTCTGGAACAGCGCCGCGGCGGCGTCGGCGGCGACCGCAGTGCCCGTGATGCTGACCGGTGGGTTCCGCACCCGCGCCGAGGTGGACCAAGCGCTCTCGTCCGGTGTCTGCGCAATGGTCGGCGTCGGACGCCCGCTCGCGGTGTGGCCGGACCTCGCGGGCCGGTTCGTGCGCGGCGAGGTGGACGTCCTCGAGAGGCCGGCTCCCCGCCTCGGGGGGCCCGCTCCGGTCAGAAAGATGCTCGGAGCTGCCGCGGGCTCCGGCTGGCACAGGATCCAGCTCGCCCGGACCGCCGATGGCAAGCCGCCGCTCATGCGCCTGCCGGCGCTTCTCGCGGCGCTCGACTACACGACGGTGGACTCGGTGCAGGCCCTGCTCGCACGCCGCGCCCGCATGAAGCTCGCCTGCGATCCATGAGAACCTCATTTCGTGACCGACCGAATCGCGATCTCCGCGCGAACGACACCTGAACCCCAGGCCGCAGCGCGCACGGATCCGGCCGACGTCCCGGTCGCCCTCCCGCCGCGAATCGCAGTGATCCGTGCGATCGCGTTCGTCGTCGGGGCCGCCAGCCTCGGCGCCGAGATCTCTGCCGCCCGCTTGCTTGCACCGTACTTCGGCGCCTCTACGATCATCTGGGCCAACACGATCGCGACCGTGCTCGTCGCGCTGTCCGCCGGGTATGCGATCGGTGGGCGGCTCGCCGACCGGCGCGCTGACGTGCGCGGTCTCTGCCAGATCGTGCTTATCGCGGCGGTCCTGCTCGCGCTTGTGCCGTTCGTCGCGGATCCGTTCCTGCGGCTGTCGGTCAAGGCGCTCGGTGCGCTGTCGGTCGGAGGCTTCCTGGGCTCGCTTGCAGCCGTGCTCGTGCTCGTCGCCGTGCCGGTAATGCTGCTCGGCACCGTCGCGCCGTATGCCAATCGGCTGGCGCTCTCGCGCGTCGCGGACACGGGGACCGTGACAGGCCGCCTGTACGCGATTTCGACCGCCGGCTCCCTGGTGGGAACGTTCGCCTCAGCGTTGCTGCTGATCCCCCTGATCGGGACGCATCGTACCTTCCTGGTGTTCGCGCTCGCGCTGGCAGCGGTGGCCGCGCCGTGGGTGGAGTCCAAGCGCTTCCTGCTCGTGCCCGTCGCCATCGGGGCGCTGCTGGCCGTGCAACCGGCGGCGATCGGCGCGGGCGTGGCCGGTGCGCGGGTGATCTTTTCGGTCGAAACGCCGTACCAGTACGCGCGCGTACTGCAGTTCTCGAGCGGTGAACGCTGGCTGGAGCTCAACGAGGGCGTGGCGGTGCACTCGATCTATCGGCCGTGGAGCTATCTGACGGGCGGTTACTGGGACGACTTCCTCGTCCTCCCACTCGCCGGCCAGCTGGGCGTACCACGCCGGATAGCAATCCTTGGTGACGCGGCGGGAACAGTTGCGCGGGCGTATGGCCACTACTTCCCTTCAACGCGCGTGGACGCCGTCGAGCTGGACGGCGAGCTGACGGCGATCGGCCGCCACTATTTCGATTTGCGCGGTCGGGATCTTCACACCTACACGGCGGACGCCCGCCCGTGGCTGGCCGCGAGCCGCGCACGCTACGACGCGATCTTCCTCGACGCCTATCGTCAGCCTTACATCCCGTTCTACCTGGTGACGAGGGAGTTCTTTGCGCTGATCCGTGCCCACCTGCGCTCGGGGGGCACTTTGATCATCAACGTCGGGCACATCCCGGGCTCGGATTCGCTCGAGAGGGTGGTCTCCGCGACGCTGCGCGCGGTGTTCCCCGTTGTAGTCCGCGACGTTGTCAGCGGTACGAACTCGCTGGTGATAGCGACCACTCAGGGGCTGTCGGGCGCGCGGATCCTTGCGGCTCGCACGGTGCTGCCCGCACGCCTTGACTCTCTCGCGGCGGCGGTCGGCGAACGGCTGGGCCCGGCGCTACACGACGGCGCCGTCTACACCGACGACCGGGCCCCCGTCGAGTGGCTCACCGACCTGTCGATCTTGCGGTACGCGACCGGCCAGAGATAACCGGTTCAGACAGCGCCGTTCTGCAATGCGCGATTCCAGCATGGGCCCGCCTGGACTCGAACCAGGGACCTACCGATCTTGACTGCCATTGTGGCCTTGCTCCGCTTCGCTCGATGCGGTTCTGACCGACCGGCCTGCTGTGGTGCTTTGGCACACGGAGGTCTCCAGTTCCTTCTCTGGAGCGAGAGCGCCCTTCCCCGGGGCGCTCTCGTCGCTCTAGTGGCACGATCACGCGACCTGCGTCCGGCCGTGGCCGACTGTACGGCCGAGCGCGCATTCCGCTCGCAGAGCAGCCCGGCCAAACTTCGCAGGGCGTCAGTGGCTGCAATATGTCACGGCGAGACGCATATGACGTAGAAGGTGATCGGTTCGGACACGCCGCTGTTTTCGAATCCGACAGCCCATCCAGTAGGGGCTTCGCCTTCGGCTGAGAGTTCGAGGGTTCCTCGCTTGGCCGGCGCGCTCTGGAGCACCCTGCCCGATGCGCTATCCCGCCATGGGCCCGCCAGGACTCGAACCTGGGACCTACCGATCATGAGACGGCAGCAATCAAGCTGGAGGGTCGGCAAGGGCGCCTAGTGCCTGCTGTCGCGCCCTCCGCGAGACAGGGTCGAGTAGCGGCCTCAACCAGGGGCCTCCGGTCCGTGTTCGGGTTTCGTTCGGGTCCCGCCTCCCGCGGATAGCAGGACTCAAGCCGCCATCAGCGCCTCAATAAGCCGCCGCACACGCTCCTGAGGGCCAGAACACGCCAACGGCCCGGCCTCCTTCTCGGAGACCGGGCCGGTTCGACCTTGAACGTTATGGTGGACTTCCTGCACGCCAAGGAGAACGTCGTGCTCTTGGGCCCGCCCGGCACCGGCAAGAGCCACCTCGCGATCGCCCTGTCGATCAGAGCCTGCCTCGCCGGCCAGCGCGTCGCGTTCGCCACCGCGACCGAATGGGTCGCACGGCTCGGCGAGGCCAAGCGCCAAGGCACCCTCGAGGCCGAGCTCCATCGGCTCACCTTCATCCCGCTGATCGTCGTCGATGAGGTCGGCTACATCCCGTTCGACCCCGAGGCCGCCAACCTGATGTTCAGCCTCGTCTCCTCGCGCTATGAGCGAGCGTCGCTGGTCGTGACCTCGAACAAGCCGTTCTCGGCGTGGGGAGAGATCTTCGGCGATGACGTCGTCGCCGCAGCGATGATCGACCGGCTCGTCCACCACGCCGAGATCCTCTCGCTGAAGGGCGACAGCTACCGCCTACAAGGCAAGGACCTTGGACGTCCACCAGCGCACAAC
>JADGPK010000105.1 GCA_017882445.1 Solirubrobacteraceae bacterium | reverse complement strand
GCAGCTCGAGGGAGGCCGTCACGAGCTCGTCCAGCGGCTGCTGCCGTGCCGCCTCGTCGTTCGCGGCAGCACCGGCCCATCACCAGACCCAGCCCACCGTTCGCGCGTCACCGCGAGTTCGGACTGACGGCGGCGTCGAGACCCGGCCGACCGTCCGCAGGCACGTCCACGAGTCGAATACGCGTCCAGGAGGTGCACAGAGAGGGACAGGCAATGCCCATCAGGCGCTCGCGTCGCCAGGCCGGCGCTCGGGCCCGTCGTAGCACAGGAGAAGCGGATGTTCAGAACGATGCGAAAACCATTCTCCGTTCTCGTGGTAGCCGCCATGACCTTCGGTCTGGTGGCCTGTAACGCCGGATCCTCCACCCCATCGCCTGGTGCATCCGCCTCGACGGGCGCATCTGCGTCGAGCGAGGCCTCCGCCTCGACGGGCGCATCTGCGTCGAATGCGGCCTCCCCCTCGACGGCGGACTATACCGGGCGAACCCTCAAGCTCTGGCACTACGAATCCGCCGACGGCGCCATGGGCAAGGCCTGGACCGCCGCGATCCAGGAATTCAAGGACACGCACCCTGGCGTCACCGTGGCCTACGAGAACAAGGGCTTCGAGCAGATCCGCCAGACGGCCCAGATGGTCCTCAATTCGGACCAGGCGCCCGACGTCATGGAGCTCAACAAGGGCAACGCAAGCGCCGGGCTCCTGTCGAGCCAGGGGCTCCTCACGGACCTGACGGACGTTGCCACGAGCCGGGGCTGGGACAAGATCCTGAGCCCGAGCGTCCAGACCACGAGCCGCTACGACGACAAGGGGATCATGGGGTCCGGCAAGTGGTATGGCGTGACGGACTATGGCGAGTACGTCGCGGTCTTCTACAACAAGGACATGTTCGCGAAGTACAAGGTGCAAGTGCCGACGACTCTCGCTGAGTTCGAGGCGGCCATGGACACGTTCAAGAAGGCGAGCATCACCCCCATCGCAACCGCCGGCGCGGAGTATCCGGCCCAGCAGATCGTGTATGAGCTCGCACTCAGCAAGGCCGACCGGCAGTGGGTCAACGATTACCAGCTCTATCAGAACCCCGTGGACTTCCACGGGCCGCAGCTTACGTTCGGTGCTGAGACCTTCGCCCAGTGGGTCCAGAAGGGCTATGTCAGCAAGACAGCCACGAGCATGAAGGCCGAGGACATGGGCGTCGCCTTCGAGAAGGGGACGAACCCGATCATGATCTCGGGCAGCTGGTGGTACGGCCGCTTCATGACCGAGATCAAGAACTTCCAGTGGGGGATCTTCCTCTTCCCTGGTAACAAGCTCTCCCCGGGATCGGGCGGCAACCTCTGGGTGGTCCCGAATGGCGCCAAGGAGAAGGATCTCGCCTACGACTTCATCGACATCACAATGCAGCAGAAGAACCAGAACATCCTGGCGAATGCGGGCGGGGTGCCGGTCAACGCGGACCTCTCGCAGATCACCGACCCGAAGATCAAGGACCTCAACCAGTCGTTCTCTGACCTCCTCAAGAACGACGGACTGGCGTTCTATCCGGACTGGCCGGCCGCAGGCTACTACGACGTGCTGGTCGCCGGCAGCCAGGACCTCATCTCGGGGTCGAAGACGCCGTCGCAGTATCTCGACGCAATAGCCGGACCGTACAAGGAGGGTAAGCCGCAGTAGCCGATGACCGCTCTCGTCCGCAGGGCCGCCAGATCCCTTGCTCCTCTGGCGGTCCTGCGGCTCGAGGTCGGCGAGGCTTCGGATGAGTCGCCGCTGACGCCGCCGGCGCCATAGCGCCGCGCCATTCGAGTTCGGGAGGCAGCCAGGTGGTGAGATCGAGGAGGCCTATGACGAGGAAGAGCAGCTCACTCGCCAGCGGCTATTGGGTGTTCCTGCTGCCCGGTCTCGTGCTGTTTTTGCTCGTCATCATCCTGCCGTTCCTGGTGACGATCGGACTCAGCTTCACGAAGTGGAACGGCGTGACGACGCCGGTGTTCGTCGGGCTTGCCAATTACTCGAAGGCCCTGGGCGACGCCAGCTTCTGGGCCTCGTTCCGGAACAGCCTCGCCATGGTGCTGGCCATGGTCGTCATCCCGACGATCCTCGGCCTGCTCCTGGCAGGTCTCCTCTTCAGCTTTGTCGCGCCGCGTTTCGGGAACCGCACGGCGAGCTTCTTCCGAGCGGGGTTCTACCTGCCCCAGGTCATGCCGGTCGCGATCGCCGGGATCGTCTGGGGCTGGATCCTCCAGCAAGACGGGGCCCTGAACTCAATGCTGCAGGCGGTCGGACTCGGCGACTTCGCTCATAACTGGCTGGGAGAAGGTGGGACGGCGCTCCTGTCGATCATGGGCATGATGGTGTGGTTCCAGGTGGGCTTCCCGCTGGTCATCTTCTTCACCGCTCTGCAGCGGATGGATCCAGCCTTGTCGGAGGCCGCGGCCCTCGACGGCGCGTCCTCCTGGCAGAGCTTCATCCATGTCACCATGCCGTCGATCCGTCCAGAGATTTTCGTCGTCGTGCTCGTGACGACGATCGCCTCGCTCAAGGTGTTCGGCCAGGTGTATGTGCTGACCCGAGGCGGTCCGGGTACTTCGACCCTCGTTCCTTCCTATTACGTCTACCAGAACTTCTTCGAGAAGGCGAACGTCGGCTACGGCTCGGCCATATCCACGATCATGACCATCGTCATCATCATCCTGGCGGCCGTGTTCATCAACATCCAGTCCAGGCCCAGCCTGGCGGAGGACTTCTGAGATGGCGGCCCCGACGATCGTTGCGAGACCGCAAGCGAGACCGAGCCCTTCTGGTGGCCCGCGCATTGCCAGGGTCGTCCGGGAGTATGGCTCGCTCGTCGCCCTTCTCGTCCTCCTGGTGGCGATGTTCTTCCCGTTCCTCATCATCGTCATGAATGCCATCAAGACGCCTTCCGAGTATGCGACGAACGGGCCACTCGCGCTTCCTACGGGTCTCTACCTGACCGGCATCGAGACCTTCTGGAATCGTGTTGACTTCACCAGCTGTCTCATCAACAGCACGGTCATCAGCCTGTCGGTGGCGATCCTCTCGACGGTCGTGTCGTTGCTCAACGGTTTTGCCATCGGTATCGGCCGGTTGCGGGGCAGCGTCTGGCTCCTCGTCTTCTTCATGATCGCCAACATGCTGCCGAACGAAGCTGTAGCCTATCCGCTCTACTACTTCGCCAAGTTCCTCCACATCTACGACACGCAACTCGCGGTGATCATCATCTTCACCGTCATTCAGAGCGCCTTCGGGACGTATCTGATGGCGTCGGTCCTCTCGCAGTTCCTGCGAGAGCTGCTCGACGCGGCGCGGGTCGACGGGTGCGACAAGCTCCAGCTGCTCCTCCGGGTCGTTCTGCCAGTGAGCAGGCCGTCGCTGTCCATCTTCTTCGTCTTCTCCTTCATCTGGACGTGGAACGAGTTCTTCTTGCCCTTGATCATGCTTCCGTCCAACTCGAAGCAGACCGTACCGATCGCGATCTCGGTCCTCCAGGGACAGCACCTCATGGATGCCACGATGTCGGCGGCGTCGGCGCTGCTCGGCGTCCTGCCCTGCATCGTGTTCTTCGTGTTGTTCCAGAGAACCCTGACCAGGGGGATCACGGCCGGGGCCGTGAAATAGGGCGGGGGCACCACGGCCCGCTCTGCCCGCGTCAGCGACGATGCCGGGCTGCCCGACCGGCCCTGTACGGGTCATTCGCTCCGCTACCATGCAGCCTGGCTCCCAACGGCAGGCGAGCGAGGAGATTGGCGAAAGGTGAACGACAGGCGATGAAGTTCTCCGATGGCTTCTGGCGGATGCGTTCGGGCGTCACTGCCTGGCACCCGGTCGAGGCGTACGACGTCCGCGAGACGCCCGACACGCTCACGATCCACGCGCCGACCCGGAGGATCGAACGCCGCGGCGACACGCTCAGCGGCCCGCTCGTGACCATCCGCTTGAACTCGCCATTGCCGGACGTCGTTCGCGTGCGCCTGACCCACTTCGAGGGCGAAGTCCCGAGAATGCCCGAATTCCCGCTCCAGACCGCGCCGGGGCCCGTGGAGGTGTCGGTGACCGACGAAGCCGCCCAGCTCACCGCGGGCAGGCTGACGGTTCGGGTGAGCCGGGGCGACGAATGGCGGATCGACTACGAGGCCGACGGCCGGGTCCTCACCTCGAGCGAATCCAAGGCCATGGGCATCGTCGAGACCGACACCGGTCACCATTACATGCTCGACCAGCTCGGGCTCGGGGTGGCGGAGTGCGTGTACGGACTCGGGGAGCGGTTCGGGCCGTTCGTCAAGAACGGACAGTCGGTCGACATCTGGAACGAGGATGGCGGGACGAGTAGTGAGCAGGCCTACAAGAACATCCCGTTCTACCTGACCAGCCACGGCTACGGCATCTTCGTCAACCACCCCGGCCTGGTCTCTTTCGAGGTCGCCTCGGAAACCGTCTCGCGCGTCCAGTTCAGCGTCGAGGGCCACACCCTCGAGTATTTCGTCATCTACGGCCCGAGCCCAAAGGAGATCCTCGAGAAGTACACGGCCCTGACCGGCAGGCCTGCCCTCCCGCCGGCCTGGTCGTTCGGGCTCTGGCTCAGCACGTCCTTCACGACCGCGTACGACGAGCCGACGGTCACGAGCTTCATCCGGGGGATGGCCGAGCGCGACCTCCCGATGAGCGTCTTCCACTTCGATTCGTTCTGGATGCGTGAGTTCAACTGGTGCGACTTCGCCTGGGACTCACGCACGTTCCCCGATCCGCGGGGCATGCTCGCCCGGCTCAAAGCGGATGGGCTGCGGATCAGCCTGTGGATCAATCCGTACATCGCCCAGCGCTCGCCGCTGTTCGCGGAGGGGCGTGACGGGGGCTACCTCCTGAAGCGACCGAACGGCGACGTCTGGCAGTGGGATCGCTGGCAGCCCGGCATGGGCCTTGTCGACTTCACGAACCCGGAGGCGCGCCGCTGGTACGCGAGCAAGCTCGACGTCCTCCTCGACATGGGCGTCGACTGCTTCAAGACCGACTTCGGCGAGCGCATCCCTTCCGACGTCGTCTACTTCGACGGCTCCGATCCCGAGCGGATGCACAACTACTACACGTACCTCTACAACCGGACGGTCTTCGAGCTGCTCGAGGAGCGACGGGGCAAGGGAGAGGCCGTCGTGTTCGCCCGCTCGGCGACCGCCGGGAC
>JADGPK010000104.1 GCA_017882445.1 Solirubrobacteraceae bacterium | reverse complement strand
GCACGGAGCAGGAGCGCTTCCTGGACGGCCGGCCTGTGGCATCGATCAACGCCAACCTCACGAGCGGCATCGACCTGACCGTCGTGGAGCGACTGCCCGAGAACCGCGGCATCGCCTTTATGGGCGACACAAAGGGCGGTGCCTTCGACATCACGGCCGAGGTAGCGGAGCGTCTGCTGGCCATGCCGAACCCCGATGGGCGCAGTAACCACGACGTGGTGCGCCCCTGGGTCAACGGCCTCGACGTGACCCGGCGACCGCGCCACATGTGGATCATCGACTTCGGCACCGGCATGTCCATGGAGGAGGCGGCGCTCTACGAGGGCCCGTTCGAGTACGTGAGAGAACACGTGATGCCGACGAGGATCGCGAACAACCGCGCTTCCTACGCCAAGCACTGGTGGCTCCATGTGGAGCCGCGGACGGAGATGCGCAGCGCGCTGTCTTGTCTTGAGCGTTTCATCGGTACGCCGCGCGTCGCCAAGCATCGGCTCTTCACTTGGCTGCCGAGCGGGACCTTGCCGGACAGCCAGATCATCGTCTTCGCCCGCGACGACGACTACTTCTTAGGGGTGCTGCAGTCGCGCCCGCATGAGCTGTGGGCTCTTCGGCTCGGGACTCAGCTGGAGACGCGGCCCCGTTACACGCCGACATCGACCTTCGAGACCTTTCCGTTTCCAGCTGATCCGCCCGCCGATGCCGCTGGTGACGTGGAGGAGGCGGCGCGTCAGCTCAACGCGCTCCGAGTGGGCTGGGAGGACCCGCCGGGGGCATCGCCCGGCGAGCTCGCCAAACGGACGCTCACCAACCTCTACAACTCGCCGCCGACCTGGCTCACTCAGGCTCACGAGCGTTTGGACCGCGCGGTGCGCGCTGCCTACGGCTGGCCGCACGCCCTCGACGATGACGAGGTCCTTGCTCATCTGCTGGAGATGAACCGCGCTCGCAGTGCGACGTCCGACGGCACTCGCGGTGGCTCGATGGCGATTGGTTGACGGCGCGCCATCGATCCACATGCTGTCTTCCGGACGCCCCGCGCTCTGTGGATTCGCGACGAGCATCGTTGGAGCGGGGGAGATGCGGCTCAGCGGTTGCGGTTCGGCGAGTGATACTCGGCCCGAGTTGGGCTCAAGTACTGACGCTTGCTTTCCGATGAACTCTGGGTACAATCCAATCACTGCTCCCCGTCGTCCGGGCCTACGCCCGAACTGGCGGGGTTTTTCTTTGGAGGGAAATGGCTTCAGCGCGCGTCATCGTCTTCCTTGACTATCAGAACGTCTACAACGGTGCGCGTGAGGCGTTTGACTTGCGCGCCGATCCCAGCCGCTACGGGCAGATCGATCCGCTGAGGCTCGCCGAGCTGATCGTCGCTCGTCACCCTGAGGAGAGCCATCTCGATGGCGTGCGCCTCTATCGCGGGCGCCCGGACTCGGCCAAGCAGCCGCAGGCTTACGGCGCCAACATGCGCCAGTCCGATGCTCAGGAGAAGCGTGGCCGTGGGCTTGTCAAGGTGATCACCCGCACCCTGCGTTACCCCCATGATTGGCCGAGTACGCCAGCCCAGGAGAAGGGCATGGACGTCGCCCTGGCGGTCGACTTCGTGACCATGGCGGTGAGCGGGGCGTACGACATCGGCGTGCTGATGTCGACCGACACCGATCTGGTCCCGGCTCTCGAGGCGGTTTTCGAGATCGATGGTCGTTCCTACCCGCGCTGTGAGGTTGCGGCCTGGTCGCGTCCCGGCGCCTACTCGCGACGCCTGCACGTGCCTGGGAAGAAGCTGTGGTGCCATTGGCTCAAGCCCGAGGATTACGCTGCCGTCGAGGACCTCACCGACTACAACCTGCCGTCCTCCTAGACTCAGTCAGGCCTATACGTAGGGTCTTGGGCCTTGGCGGCCGGCGGCATTGCGTCGGCACACTCGCCAAAGCGCCTGCACCTTCTCAGCTTTCTGCTCGCGGACCGCACACCTGAACCTGTAGCGGTCTCATTGACGCTATGCAGTGGGCGTTGCTTCCTCTCCTCGCTGTACCCGTTTTCAGGGATGCCCGTGGGGGGTATTTTTCGTTGAGGCGAGCTCCGCCCGACGGGGGCTCGGGATACCGGAGGAAGGGACCAAATGGGGGAGCCTGCAGCCAAGTCGTCAACATACGACGTCATCGTGGTGGGGTCGGGGCCGGCCGGCATCTCGGCGGCCATCAATGTGGCCAACCGCCAACGCACCGTGGCCTTGATGGGTGGGCAGGCGCCGTTCGGCCGTATCCGCAAGGCGCCGTCGATCGCGAACTACCCCGGGTTCACTTCTGCGAGCGGAGAGGAACTGGCGGCCGCATTCGAGCGCCACCTCGACGAGTTCGACGTGCCTGTCATCGGGGAGAAGGTGTCGAAGATCATCCCCGACGAAGACGGGTTCGTCGTCTTCAGCGAGCGGGAGGTCTACCGCGCCGGCGCTGTGGTGCTCGCCACGGGCGTCTACCGCGAAGCCGAGATCGAGGGCGAAGAGGAACTCGTGGGTCAGGGGGTGAGCTACTGCGTGACCTGCGACGGCAGGCTGTTCGCCGGGCGCCGCGGTGCCTTCATCAGCTACGCCCCCCAGGGCGAGGAGGAGGCAGCGGCTCTCGCCGAGGACTACGGCGTTGACGTCACCTACCTGCCCCTGTACCAGGGTGACTACCGCCTCCCGGAGGGCGTGCGAGTGCTGCAAGGAGCGCGACCGACACGACTGGCGCGAGTGGACGGCCACTTGCGGGTGTCGCTGCCCGACGAGGATCTGCAGGTCGATGCGGTGTTCATCTACAAGAACAGCGTCTCTCCGCGCACCCTCCTCGAAGGCCTGGCCTCCGACGGCCGCCACGTGACCGTCAACCGGCACATGGAGACCGGCATGCCCGGAGTCTTCGCGGCAGGGGACTGCACGGGAGAGCCGTATCAGACAGCCAAGGCCGTGGGCGAGGGTCAGGTGGCGGCGCTTCACGCCGTGCGCTTCCTCCGGGAGCAAGCAGAGATCGCGTCCCGGGACATGGTGTGAGATCGCGAAGCGATCGCCGTCGGTGACGGCGCCGTCGAAAGAGAAAGCCCTCCGGGCAAGCGCTGTGCAGGCCGACCCGGTGCGTTCCGAGCAAGGAGACACGCGCCGCAGCTTGGGGGGATTGCTGACAAGCCAGCCGTGCTGAGACGTGCCCAACTCCACGCTGATCGCGGGGCTGAGGTTCGCGGAGCCAGGTGGCTGAGCCGGCATACCGGGAGAGGCAGGTCTTCCCCAGCTCAGTCGAAGCTCAGTCGAGGAAGCCGCGCAGGCCCCGCGCCTGCCGGTAGCTCTTCAGCTTGCTCAGAGCTCTGGCCTCGATCTGGCGGATGCGCTCACGGGTGAGGCCGATCTCCTGGCCGATCTCCTGGAGCGTGCGCGGACGACCATCCGTGAGGCCGAAGCGCAGTTCGACGATCTTGCGCTCGCGGATCGCGAGTAGCCCCAGCACGCCTCCGAGCTCCTCGCGCCGCGCGCTCTCCGTGACCTCCTCGACCAGTGAGGTCGCACCCTCGTCCTCGATGAAGTCGCCGAGCTGCGCGTCGCCCTCCGCCCCAGTCGGCGTCTCGAGGCTGACGAGTTCCTGGCCGGCCCTGAGGAGATTCCGCACCTTGTCGGCACTGCTGCCCATCTGCGCGGCGATCTCCTCGGGCGTGGGCTCGCGGCCCGTGTCCTGCAGCAGTTCGCGCTGCACGCCCCTGATGTTGCTCAGCGCGTCGTTCACGTGCACGGGCAGGCGGATCGTGCGCGCCTGGTCGGCGACGGCGCGGCCGACGGCCTGACGGATCCACCAAGTGGCGTAGGTGCTGAACTTGTAGCCCCGACGGTAGTCGTACTTCTCGGTGGCGCGCATCAGGCCGAGGTTGCCCTCCTGGATGAGGTCGAGCAGCGGCAGACCCCGGCGCTGGTAGCGCTTGGCGACGGAGACCACGAGGCGCAGGTTGGCCTCGACGAGCTGGCGTTTGGCCTCCACGTCGTGACGTTCGATGCGCTTGGCGAGGGAGACCTCCTGCTCGGCCGTGAGCAGCGACACCTTGCCGATCTCGTTGAGGTAGAGGCGCACCGGGTCGCTGCTCTGCGCCTGTTCCGAGAGGTCGAGCTTGGCGGGCATCGTCTGCTCGTCCGCGGTCTCAGCGACAGACTCTGAACTCTCATCCTCGATGATGTCGATGCCGAGCTCGGCGAAGGCCGTGTAGACCTCCTCCATCTGCTCAGGCGAGAGCTCGAGGTCGCACAGTACTTCGGCGACGCGGGCATCCTCGAGGTACCCCTGCCCGCTGCCCTCCTCCACGAGGCCACGCAACTCGTCTGCGCGGAGCACGCCAAGCTCGGCGTGACTCACGCGATCTTCCGAGGACTTCCTCACGTGGCGTCTCCCTGAGCTTCAACCCGGCCACTTGTTATGCGGACTATTTTTACCCGTTTTGGAGGCCGCGCACACGGTCGCCGCGGGGAACGCCTTCCACTCGGGCAGCCACGGCAGGGCTGCGGATCCTAGCAATGCTCCGTTAGGTATGGTCATGGCGGCGCAGGAAGATAGACATTCGGGGACGAAGGCTGCCCCGCTCGACCGTCTTCCTGCACGCTCCCCGCGGGCACGATCCGGACTCTGAGCGGCCAACTCGGGAAGTCGCGGTGGTCCATGGCCTGCAGCAGGTCCATCTCGTGCGAGTCCGGCGTCTCGCCGGCGACCGTGGCGACCTCCCCGGCCGTGAGGCGCGCGATGCCCTGATTGGTCTTGAAACGCCCGGAAGGCGAACAGGAGAGGGGCGAGGCAGGCAAGGGCTGCGAGCGACGGCAGCGCTGACACGTGATGGCCGCGTCGGTACTTCACGAAGCCTCCTTCGCAGAGGGTGGCTCCACAGGGGATTATGAAGTCTGCCGAGGAGCCGGGCCACGTGCCTGTTGCCGGTCCCTTGCGGCAGCGCCGCACATCGTATACTTGCAAGCATGTCGGACGTCGCCGAAGCGCTGTCGCCCCTGATCCACCATCTCTGCGGTGGCGAGCCTCCCTTGCGCATACGCTTCTGGGACGGCAGCGAGGTCGGGCCGGCGGCCGGCCCGGGCGCCGCGAGTCCGGTCCGCGATCCGACGACAGACACCGTCGCAACGCTCGTGATCTCGTCGCCAAGAGCCGTGCGGCGGATCCTCTGGCAGCCCAACGAACTCGGATTGAGCAGGGCCTACGTGGCCGGTGAGATCGACGTCGAGGGGAGCATCTGGTCGCTCTTCGCGCCCCACGGTCTGCTCTCTTCCGGAAGCCGCCCCGGTGGCTGGAGGGCGCGC